>DASQUP010000148.1:0-18648 GCA_035641235.1 Actinomycetota bacterium | reverse complement strand
ACTGCCGCCATGATCATGCCCGGAGTGCAGTATCCGCACTGGAGGGCGTGGTTCTCGTGGAAGGCCCGCTGCATAGGATGCAGGTCGCCGTTGCTCGCCAGGCCCTCGATCGTTGTGATCTCTCTGCCGTCCGCCTGAACCGCTAACAACGTGCACGACTTTGCGGACTTGCCGTCGACGAGGATTGTGCATGCTCCGCAGGTCGTGGTGTCGCATCCCACGTTGGTGCCGGTGAGGCCAAGGACTTCGCGGAGGAAGTAGACAAGCAACTGTCGAGGCTCCACCTCCGCTGTGTGCCTTGTCCCGTTCACCGTTACGGTGATCGATCTCAAGGGCCACCCCCTTCCAAGGGTCTGCTTGGACGGAGGGCGCGCGGGGATGGCTTTGCGACTGGTGAGCATTCACGACGCCGTCTCTGCACAGTCCCCCACCCAATAGGAACCAATCAAGTGAGACGACCTAAGATTAGTACCGACCGACCCCATTTGCAGAGGGTGCTACTTCGATCGGGGAGATGTTCATGAGCGAGACCGCCGAGGTCCTCGAGGCGATTAGCGCTTTTCATTCAGACGGCAGAAAGATCGCCCTGGCGACCATAGTGGGGGTCAACGGCTCCACTTACCGGAGGCCGGGCGCGCGACTTCTCGTCGCGGAGAACGGCAAGATGGTCGGCAACCTCTCCGGTGGGTGCCTCGAGGGTGAGGTGCACGGAGTTGCCCAGATCGTCATGGAATCGGGGGAGTCGCGCCTCGAGCTCTACGACCTCACGGCCGACGACGAGGTCGTCTGGGGTTGGGGCCTGGGGTGCAACGGAGCGATCGAGGTGTTCATCGAGCCGGCCGACAAGGCCGTCGAGCTCGCCGGCGCAATTCGCAGGGCGATCGACGAGGCGAGGCCGGTGGTTGCGGCGGCGGTGCTGGAGTCCTCGGCACCCGGGATCGAACCGGGGGCGCGCCTGCTCGTGGAAGAGAACGGGGAGTTCAGCGGCACTTTGGGCCGGAGCGTGGACGATCAAAAGGTCGCGGAGGAGGCCCTTCGGTCGCTGGCCGAAAGTGAGACCGTTGCCCGCGAGGTCGAGCTGTCGGAGGGAACGGCGCGCATCTTCTTCGAAAGTATCGAGCCGCCGCCTCGGCTGATGATCTGCGGTGCCGGCCACGATTCGATTCCGGTCGCTGCGGCGGCTGCGGGGCTCGGTTGGCGAGTCGAGGTCGTTGACGACAGAGAGTCGCTTCTCAACCGCGAGCGGTACCCGGGGGCGCAAAGATTCGTGAACTGTCCTCCGGCGGACGTCGCGACGGCCGCGGACGTCGACGAGCGTACGTTCGCGGTCGTGATGAGCCACAACTATCTCCGGGACAAGGATTACCTGCGCGGGCTTTACGACTCGCGGGCCACTTACGTCGGCATGCTCGGGCCGAAGGCGCGGCTCGAGCGACTCCTCGGGGATCTCGCGACGGAAGGAGTAGCGCCGACGAAGGAGCAGCTGCGGCGCATCCACGGCCCGGCCGGGTTGGACATCGGCGCCGAAGGACCGGAGGAGATCGCCGCTGCGATAGTTGCGGAGATCCTGTCCCTCGCCCGCGGGCGCAATGCGGGCTTCCTGAAGGATCGGAACGAACCGATACATCCCCGCCGGCAGCAGCCGGCGGTGGCGACGTAGGCGGCTGCGATGCTGATCGAGAACTCGTTCGAGGTTCCGGCACCAATCGACCGGGTGTGGGCCTACATGCTCGACGTCGAGAAGGTCGTGCCCTGCATGCCCGGCGCGGAGTTGACGGAGACGATCGACGAGAGCCACTGGAAGGGCAAGGTGACGGTCAAGCTCGGCCCCGTCTCGCTGTCCTTCGCCGGCAAGGTGGAGATGCAGGAACGAGACGAGGTCGGTCACAAGGTCGTGCTCAAGGGGTCCGGCATGGAGCAGCGCGGAAAGGGAGCCGCCTCTGCAACCGTGACGACGACTCTCGAGGAGACCACCGACGGCACGAGAGTCGCGATCGTGCAGGACCTGATCGTGCAAGGACAGGCGGCCCAGTTCAGCCGGGGCATGATGCAGGATGTCTCGTCGAAACTCACGAAGCAGTTCGCCGACTGTCTGCAGGCCAACATGGCGAGCGAGGAACATGCAACGCCGGGGGAGGAACCTGCACCACGGGTTACCGCCGGTGAAGTGAAGGGGATCCGGCTCGGGCTTGGTGCGATCGGCGCCGCCATCGCGCGATTCTTCAAACGGTGGTTCGGTCGCAGGTCTGAATGATCGCAGGGGTCGTCCTTGCGGCTGGGACGTCGTCGCGCCTCGGACGGCCGAAGCAGCTGCTCGAACTTGACGGCAAGCCGCTGTTGCAGCACGTCGTGGACTCCGTTTGTGCGGCCGGCCTGGACGAGGTCGTCGTTGTCTTGGGGCACGTTGCGGGTGAGATCTCGGGCCGGCTGTCGCTGCCGTCGGGAGCGCGGACGGTGGACAACCCCGACTACGCCGCGGGACAGTCGACCTCTTTGCGCGCCGGGTTGCAGGCTCTGGGTCCGGAGGTCGAGGCGGCCGTGATCGTCCTGGGCGATCAGCCGGGAGTTTCCGGGGAGTTGATCCGGCGCGCCGTAGACGACTGGCGGGCCAGCGGCGCGCCCGTTCTGAGGCCGTTATTCCGTGGCGCGCCAGGCCATCCCGTGGTCGCCGGGCGCGCCGCGTGGGATGCCTTCATGGGCGCGCCGGGCGACTCCGGCGCGCGCGCCGTGATGGCCGACGTGGAGGTGGCCGAAGTGGAGATGGGCCTCGATCCGCCCGCGGACATCGACACCTGGGCCGACTTCCATTCTGTTCGCAACGCCGCCCCGTGGAAACACGACAGATAGCGAACAGAACGGCCAGCTTGGTTTGGGCTTGTCCGCCCTGGGGGAATGGTCCTCCGGAAACTCTCGGCTGAACAGGCGGGCCGGGAATGCACGAGGGGGCGGCCAATGGGGGGTCCGAAGGTCTTAATTCTCGTCGCCGTGATCATCTGCGCCGCGATGGTTCCGAGCACGGCGATTGCAGAATCCACAAAGACAGTCCGCTATGGACCGTTTACAGTGCCGGCCGCCGTCGACGGCAAGCCGGCAATGCTGGAGAAACTGAGGTTAGGGGTAAAAAAACCCTGTATTGGCTGCTACATAACTTCGTTCAGCGCCAGTCTCACCTATCCCGATGGTTCAGTCGCGAACTTCAACACGGATGCCATGCTCCATCACTTCGTATTGACAAACCAGTTCCGGAAGGACGCGACGTGTGGCAACTCGTGGTTGGGTTTGGCTGGCGAGCGGTTCTTCGCGTCCGGAAACGAACGGACTGCGATCACTCTCCCAAACGGCTATGGCTACCGCGTCCACTGGTACGACAGCTGGAACGCGCTAGTAGAGATCATGAATATGAAGCCGGCCCAACAGACGTTTTATATAGACGTCACCTTCACATACCGGCACCCTTGGGAGAATGTAAGGCGCGTGAGGCCGGTGTGGCTTGACATCGACCAATGCCGGGACTCGCAATACCCAATACCCGCGGGCGAATCCCAGGCAACATGGGACTGGAATGTGAACGTCGAGGGAGCCGTGGTGGCCGCCGCAGGGCATGTTCACGACCACGGGGTGCAGATTGAAGCCACTAATTTGAACACTGGTCAAAGCATCTGCAAATCGATGGCAGGTTACGGGAGCGACCCGGCGTACATGGGGCACCTGGAATCTATGAGTTTTTGCTCAGGCGATCCCTTGGCGCTTGTAGACGCCGGTCACGTCGTTCAGCTCCGCAGCACGTACAACAGCCCTGAGGCAGCCGACGACGTCATGGGAATCATGCTGGCCTATGTACATCCCAGGGCAGTTCCATAGAGTCGGTTAGGTCCACCGCAAGCCACGGGACGTTTGACCAAGATGTAACTGCGGGCTCGGATAGTTAACAGAACGGCGCGCCCTCGGGCGCAGTTGGTGGCGGATTGTTATCTGACCGGGCGATGTGCCGGGTGGGTCTGTACCGTGCCGGGGCCGTAACGATTGTCCAGATCCTTCCGTGTGGCGTCGTCGAACTCCACCACTCCGATTTCGACTTGGTTTTTCTGTATGTCGATGTCGGACCAAAGGCTCTTTATGTTGAATTCCTCCGCCGGGGGCGCCGCAAGCCGCCAGGACAACGCTCACCGCGACGAGCAAGTATTTCGTGGTCACGACCCTTTTGACGTCGACCGCCGCCGCCAGGTTCCAGCGCCTTCGATGGCTAGCGAACGAAGTTCAGCTCAGGATTCCGTTGAGCATTCCTCCGTCGACCAGAACCGTCGTTCCGTTGATAAACGACGCGCGCTCCGATGCCAGCCACGCCACTACGTTCCCGAACTCCTCCGGCGCGCCGTAGCGTCCCATCGGGATCGTTGCCTGGACTCCGGCGCGTATCTCGTCCGGCGTCTTGCCGGTTCGCTGCGCGGCCGCTTCGTCGATCTGCACCAGGCGCTTCGTCTCGATCCGTCCTGGTGCGACACATACGACTCGGATCCCGTGGTCGCCGAGGTCCTTCGACAGCGTCTTGGCCATGCCGACGACCGCGGCGCGCATCATGTTCGAGAGCAACAGCGTTGGAATGATCTCCTTGGTCGACGACGAAGTGGAGAAGATCAGACAGCCGGACCGTCGCTCCTTCATGCCGCGTGCGATCGCTTTTGCAAGTCGCCACGCAGAGGCCGTCGTGAGAGTAAACGCAGAATACAGAGCGTCGTCATCGAAGTCGTCGAACGTTCCGGGTGGCGGGCCGCCGGCGTTGGCGAACAGAATGTCGACCGGCCCCAGCTCCGCTTCCACCCGGCGCGCCGTTTCGGCTATCGCGGCGCCGTCGGTGACGTCGAGCGGGACGGCGATGCACTGCGAGCCGGTCTCGGCTGCTATCTGAGTCGCCGCCTCCTTCAGCGCATCCTCCGAGCGAGAGGAGATCGCAACCTTCGCTCCTTCGGCCGCCAGGGCCATCGCCGATGCCCGGCCCAAACCCGACGATGCACCATTCACCCATGCGACCTTCCCGGCAAGTCCTAGTTCCATGCCGACCTCCTTTCCGTGCGCCGCTACATAGAAATGATCACTTTGCCGAACGTCTTGTTGGCCGACAGCAGTTCGTACGCCGCCGCAACCTCGTCCAACGGCATGACACGATCGACCACCGTCTTCAGCACACCCTTCTCGAACAGCGGAACTACCTCGCGTGCAAAGGCGACGGTTGCCTGCATCTTCTGCCACTCGGGGCGCGCTCGAAGAACGGTCCCCGTCAACGTCAGTCGCTTCCGCAGCACGGCACCGAGATCGAGATCCACCGACGCGCCGGAGAGGAGGCCGACCAGCACGATGCGGCCCTGCGGACGGCATACCTTCACGTCCACCTGGAGGTAGTTCCCTCCGACGAGATCGAGTACCACATCGACCTTGCCGATGCGTTCGGCCATGTCCTCGCCCGCGAGAATCGCTTCGTCGAGACCGAGCTCCATCGCACGGTCGAACTTGTCCGCGGTGCGCGCCGTTCCAACGGTGGACGCTCCGAGCGCTCGCGCGATCTGCACCGCCGCGGTGCCGACGCCGCTTCCGACTGCATGGATAAGGACGCGCTCTCCGGACCTCAACCCGGCTTGCGTCACCATTGCGTCATGCGCTGTCACGAACACTTCGGGAATGCCGCCGGCCTCGACGAGATCGACGGATTCGGGAACACGCACACATAGACCTTCGACGGTAATCAACTCACTTGCCTGCCCTCCACCGCCGAGGATCCCGAACACGCGGTCCCCTTCGGAGAGTGTCTGCACTCGATCGCCCACCGCGGAGACCGTTCCGGCGAACTCCAGTCCGGGGATGTCGGCCGGCCAGCCCGGGGGAGCGGGGTGCATCCCCATTAGCTGCAACAGGTCGGCGCGGTTGACACCCGCTCCGGCCACGGAGACGAGTACTTCCGATCCCGTCGGTGAGGGGGTGGGCCTCTCCGCTACCTCGAGCTGCTCATTCCGAATGACGGCGACCCTCACGGGGTCCCGACCCAGGCGGAACCCCCCGCGCCCGCGTAGACCTCGCGCTTCCAAATGGGTACTTCGGATTTGATCGTGTCGATGATCCACCGGCATGCCTCGAGGGCATCTCGACGATGAGGTGATCCGCACGCGACCACCACTGTTGGCTCGCCGAGGTCGCACGACCCGGTGCGGTGGATCGCCACCACCTTCCGCACGTCCCACTTCGTTGCGGCGTCTTCCCCGATCTTCTTGAGGCGGACGTGGGCGAGTTCCGGATGAGCCTCATAGTCCAATCGCGTCACGGGTTTGGTTGCATTGACGTCGACCGACGCTGAGTCCCGAACCGTCCCGATGAAAACGGCGATTCCTCCGAGGCCCTCACCGGAGACACTCGCTATCGCCCCATTGATGTCGAGCGGCCCTTCGCTGATCTCGGTGACGATCTCGGCCATCCGTGCGGCCCTGTCAACCACCGATCATCGACATCGATCGGGCGGGGCGCACAAAGTCGGCCTGTCCGATTCGGTGTCCCGACCACTTCGCGGCGATGCACGCTCGGGCGAGTTCGGCGAGCTCGTCGTCGGAGGCGCCGGCGCGCAGCGGCCCGCGCAGATCCGTCTCTTCGAGCGCGAAGAGACACGCCCTCAACTGCCCGTCGGCGGTGAGACGGAGCCGGTTGCAGCTGTCGCAGAATGGTTCGGTAACCGACGGGATCACTCCGATCCGTCCCGGCGCGCCGTCCGCGAACCGATACGGCGTGGCGGGCTCGGGCTGCTCGTCGGTGTCGGGAACGAGAGGGAAGACTGCTTGAATCCGCTCGAGGATCTCGGCGCCCGGCACGACGCCGTCGGCGCTCCATTCGTCCTGCGCGTCGAGCGGCATGTATTCGATGAACCGGACCTCATATCCGGTGCTGCGCGCCAGGCGCGCGAAGTCCACGGCCTCGTCCTCGTTGTGGTTCTTGATCACCACGGCGTTGATCTTCACCGGGGTGAGCCCGAGCTCCGCGGATACCCGGAGTCCCTCGAGGACCTCGTCGAGGGCGTCGCGCAAAGTCATTTCGGCGAAGCGATGTTTTACGAGGGAGTCGCACGACACCGTGACGCGGTCGAGGCCCGCATCCTTTAGCTCGACGGCGTGCTTCGCCAGAAGGAATCCGTTGGTTGTTATGGACATGTCGACGTCCGGTGACAGGTCTCGGACCATCCGGACGAGTTTGGTGACGTCGCGCCGGACGAGCGGCTCGCCACCGGTGACTTTGATCGAGTCGACACCCGACTCGATCAGGATCCTTGCGAGGTGGGTGATCTCCTCGAAGGACAGGATCTCCTCCTTGGGCAGCCACGGCAGGCCCTCCGGTGGCATGCAGTACCGGCACCGGAAGTTGCACCGGTCGGTGACCGAAATCCGCAGGTCGGTGGCAACCCGTCCAAACGAATCGATCAGAGCTGGTCTCTGCTGCTCCCCCATGCCTCCATCCTCTCACCGATCGCCGTTTCCGGCGCGCCGCGGTCCCCGCATCTCCGAAA
The DNA here is from genome assembly GCA_035641235.1 of Actinomycetota bacterium. GTDB lineage: Bacteria > Actinomycetota > CADDZG01 > CADDZG01 > WHSQ01 > DASQUP01. The sequence continues at coordinate 11,111 of DASQUP010000148.1, read as the reverse complement.
TGGCAGTTAGCCACGAAATATTGGGGCCAACTGCCATCTCAGCGCCGGGCCCCAGGGACAGTTCGGGCATGTAGCGTGTGCCGCGTGAAACGGGCCACCCATTCGACCGCCTGGCGGGCGGCGTTCGCTCTGTCACTGGCGGCGGGGATGGCCGCGAGCACGATCGTCCAGTTCCTCTTCGGAGTGCTCGCACCGTTTCTCATCGACGAGTTCGGGATCAGCAGATCGCAGCTCGGACTCCTAACGACAGCGGCATTCGTTATTGGGGGCATCATCTCGCCGTCCGCAGGCGGGCTCGTCGATCGAATCGGCGGGCGACGTGTCTTCGTTGCGTCGATGGTTCTCATGGCGATCGCAATCGCCGGGATGGCCGCTGCGCCTTCGTACATCTGGATGCTGTTCGGCGCCGCGCTGGCCGGCTTCACTCTCGCGTCGTGCAACCCAACAACAAACAAACTGATCGCGGCCCACACTGCGGTTGGGGAGCGCGGAGTCATCATGGGAGTCAAGCAGGCGGGGGTCCAGTTCGGAGCCTTTGCCGTCGGCTTTACCATTCCCACTGCGGCCGAGTCGTGGGGCTGGCGCCCTGCAATGGCGATGACGATAGTGCTGCCACTCGCGTGTGCAGCAGCCGTGCTGGTGCTCGTTCCCCACGATCGCCGGGAAGAGCTCGACCTTCGACCCAAAACGGAGGCGCGGGGGATTACGCCGCTGGTGGCGTGGCTCGCCACTTATGCATTTCTCATGGGGGGCGGAGTGGCCATCGTCGGCGCGTACCTACCCCTCTTCGCTCGCGAGGAGGTCGGACTTTCGGTCGGCGCCGCCGGAATGCTTGCCGGCGTGATCGGGCTCATCGGCATCGTCTCCCGGATCGCATGGGGATGGGGAACCGAACGACTCGGCGACTATCCGCTTGCACTCGGGATACTCGGCGTCGGCGCGGTGGTCGCGTCGCTTGCGACCCTGCTTTCGCCAAGCACCGGGGCGTGGATGATCTGGAGCGCTGCCGTGCTCTTCGGCCTGACGGCGATCACGTGGAACGCTATCGGAATGCTCGCGATCGTCGCGGAGGTCGGAACGCACGCTGCCGGGCGAGCTTCCGGCCTGGTGCAGTCGGGTTTCTACGGCGGCTTCGTCGTTACTCCCGCGCTGTTCGGCTATTCCGTTGACCGCACCGACGAGTGGTCGTGGGGCTGGTGGGGTGTGGTGGCCATGTTTGCCGGAGCCTCCGTGGTTGCATTCTCATGGCTGGCATCACGGCGCAGCGCGGCTCGGCGCGCCGAGATCATCGAAACGGTTTGAATCCACGCGACTGCATCCCAAGTTCGATCTCGGCGATCACCGTCTCGAGGACTTTCACGCGCGCGTAACGCTTCGACTCGGCCTCGACGACGTGCCAGCGCGCAAGGGGATGGTCGGTGCGTTCGAGCATCTCTTCGACTGCCTGCCGGTAGTCCTCCCATTTCTCCCGGTTACGCCAGTCTTCATCGGTGAGTTTCCACGACTTCAACGGATCCTTCTCGCGCCTGCGGAAGCGAGCCAGCTGTTCGTCGAGAGAGATGTGCATCCAGAACTTGATGAGGATCATCCCCTCGAGGGACAGGGAGCGCTCGTGGTCCACGATCTCCGAGTAAGCCCGGCTCCACTGCTCCACGTTTGCAAAGCCCTCTACTCGCTCGACGAGAACGCGCCCGTACCACGAACGGTCGAAGACGGCCATGCCGCCCCACCCCGGAAGCTGCGTGCCGAACCGCAGGAGGAAGTGGTGGCGTTTCTCGTCGTATGTGGGTGCAGCGAACTGCGCGACGCGCACGTGTCTGGGGTCGAGTGGGGCAACAAGCCGCCGGATGGCGCCGCCTTTCCCCGATGCATCCCATCCCTCGAACAGAACCAGGACCGGAGGACCCAGTCCGTCACCCTGCAGCCCGCCGAGGATCAGTCGGAGCTCTAGGAGCCGATGTTGGGCTGCCTCGAGTCTCTTAGCCTCTTCTTCGCGGCTGAGTTTCAATGTGAGATCCAACTCGTCCAAACGTCCCATTCACGCGATCCTGACACGTGCGCCGGTGCTTCTGGGGGAAGCGGCCGAGAGTAAGGTGTCACGACGTGGATAAGAGAATCGTCCTGCTGGGCCCACCTGGAGCCGGAAAAGGGACGCTCGCCCGCAGGCTCGCCGAAGAGATGTCGGTCCCACACGTTGCGACTGGAGACATGCTGCGAGCCGAGGTCGCCGAAGGCACCGAACTCGGCCGCCGCGCGAAACAGATCATGGACAGCGGTGAGCTCGTCCCGCATGAAATCGTCGTGGAGATGGCGATCGAGCGGCTGGGCCGCGCCGACGCGGCGACAGGCTGGATTCTCGACGGGTTTCCTCGAGACGTGGAGCAGGCCGTCGACTTCGAGCGCCGGTTCGATAGCGCCGTCCCCGACGTCTGCCTCTACATGAAAGTGGACACGGGCGAGATCATCCGGCGCATCACGGGGCGCAGGGTCTGTCCGCGCGGCCACGTCTACCACGTGGAATCGAACCCTCCCCGCAAGGAGGGAATCTGCGACGAAGATGGACTGGCCCTGACGCAGCGCGACGACGACACCGAGCACGTGGTGGCGAAAAGACTCGAGGTCTATCAGGAAGAGATCGGCCCCCTGGTCGACCACTATGACGAGCTGGGTGTGCTCCGCCGGCTGGACGCCTCAGGGGACACCGAGTCCGTTCAGACGCGCGCGCTGGGCATTGTGTCGCAGTGAGAATCGAGCGACTCGCCTAGGGCAGCGGCAGGTCCGGGAGGGGGAGTTCGACGTCCGGCAAGTCCGGCAGCGGCACCTCGTCCGGCAGGTCCGGAAGCGGGACGTCGGGGAGATCGGGAAGTGGAACCTCCGGCACGTCGGGGAGTGGCACCCCGGGGACATCCGGAAGGTCGGGAAGTTCCACCTCGTCGGGAAGGTCCGGCAACGGGAGTGAACCACCCGAGCCGCCGCCCCCCTCCGCTGCTCCGCCGCCCGAGCCGGATCCGCCGTTGCCGGATCCCGGGCCCCCCGAACCTCCGCCATCGCCGGTGCCATCGCCGCCCGGCCGGCCCGAGCCGCCCGGCAGCGAAGTCGCCGCCGACTCCCTAAGTGACCGCAACTCATCGAACAGGCTGCGGCCGCCGTCTCCTGCGGGGCCGGTGTCCGTCGCCGGCACGAAGTCCTGGGCCGATCGGATTACAACATCGTCGACGTTGAGGTCTCCGGCTTGGGGGGAGCGGCCAAACGGGGAGCCGTCGGAGAGGAATCCCATCGTCCCCAGCACCGCCACGACCGCCACTCCGGCCACCACGACGGTCCGACTCCTCAACACGAGCAACCCCCGACCCTGAAATTAGGTGCCGGCGACCCCCCGGCACCCCTCCATTATGCCCCTCCGCCGCAGAGCAACACGGACGGTGTCCGGAACGACCGGCGATTCCGGGTCGCGATGGGCTTCCGAGGGTATCCTCCCCCGTGGATGAAGATCCTTGTGCTGGGCGGCGACGGTTACTTGGGATGGCCTACGGCGATGCACCTTTCGGCCGCCGGCCATGATGTCGCCGTCGTGGACAACTTCCTGCGCCGGGGGATGTCCGTGGAAGTCGGCGCAGGTTCGCTCACGCCGCTCCAGTCCCTGCAGCAGCGGATCCGTGCGTGGCGAGAGGTGACCGGCAAAGAGATCCGTCCCTTCGTGGGAGACCTGACCGACCCGTACTTCGTCGACGAAGTGTTCAATTCCGTGCGGCCCGACGGAATCGTCCATTACGGAGAGCAGCCAAGCGCGCCCTATTCGATGGTCGATCGAAAGCATGCCGTCCTCACACAGCGGAACAATGTTGAGGGGACTCTGAACGTTCTGTACGCGATGAGAGACATAACCCCGGATGCCCATCTGGTGAAGCTAGGGACCATGGGGGAATACGGAACGCCGAACATCGACATCGAAGAGGGCTACATCGAGATAAATCACAAGGGCCGCAGCGATGTGCTCCCGTATCCAAAACTCCCAGGGTCGATGTACCACCTCTCAAAGGTGCACGACTCGCACAACATTCATTTTGCTTGCCGGATCTGGAAGCTGCGTGCCACAGACCTGAACCAGGGGGTCGTCTATGGGATCCGGACGCAGGAGACTGACCTCGATGAGCGGCTGTGCACACGTTTCGATTACGACGAGGTATTCGGCACCGCCCTGAATCGATTCTGCGTTCAGGCCGTGGTGGGGTATCCGCTCACTGTCTACGGCAGGGGTGGGCAGACGCGCGGCTTCCTCAACATCGTGGACACGATGCAGTGCGTGCGGCTCGCGGTTGAGAATCCCGCCGAACCCGGGGAGTTCCGGGTCTTCAATCAGTTCACCGAGCAATTCTCTGTGCGCGACCTCGCGGAGCTCGTGCAGAAAGTCGGGGGTGACCTCGGCCTAAACGTCGTTGTCGATAAGGTTCCGGATCCGCGCATCGAGGCCGAAGAGCACTACTACAACGCGGCGCACACCAAACTGCTCGAGCTCGGGCTCCAGCCCCACCTCCTGACGGACGAGGTCGTTGCGGGTTTGATCGAGGTCATCCAGCGATACAAAGACCGGATCCTCCTGGACCCCATCGCGCCGAAAACCCGCTGGGACCCCCGCGCCCGCTAGTTCAGGCTACGCGCTGGCGGTAGGCCTCGAGGATCGTTCTGACGACGTACTCAGGTCGGTTTGTGACGTCGTACCAGCTAAACCGGAGCACCAGCCAACCCACTTTCGCCAGGGCATTCTGTCGCTCCATGTCGGATTGCCACTGCTGTCGCCCGGAGTGCCAGCGGTAGCCGTCGACTTCAACCGCAAGCTTCGCCTCCGGCCACGCAAAGTCAACATCGGCGGGGGTTCCCGACCGCGTCATGACTTCGAACTGGCGGAAGTACGGCGGCACCGCCGAGTTTCGTAGCACTCCTTCGAGCTTTATCTCTAGGCGGCTGTGCGAGCGGGCCCGGCCGTCACTACGCTGTTCGAGCAAGGCCCGCAGCAGCGCGGATCCTTTGCGGCCGCGACCTCCGGACTTGGCGAGAATCCGCCACATGTCCTCGACTGTGATCAGCTTGCGGCGCAGGGCGTCGTCGAGCGCCGCCTCCACCTGCCACTTGTAGGCGACCGCGGCAGAGTCCAGGACGGTGCGGCCCGCCGACGTTACCGGCAGCCCGTCGACCTCGATCGCATCGGCAAAGGGATCCCTACACGTGTAATGAAGAAGGAGCCGGCGGTCCGGAGACTTGATCTTGCGGGTAACCGTCATCTCAACGACACGGTCTGTTGCACCGGCGAGGCCCAGCAACAATAGACCAGTGCGGTGAGAAAGCACGGCGTCGGCGCCGCCCCACTTCTTGGCCGCCCACAGTGCCTGTCGCCAGGTATACGGAGTCCCCGGCAGACGATAGATGCCGTGGTAAACGCGGACTAGCCTTCCTGTTCCCGCTCGCCGGTCAATCCCAGAGTGGGTCAATCCACACTCGTACAGGTCGTCTGACGACAGAATGCCGAACGTTCGGCGGGCAACTCGGTCCAGTTCATGCTCTATGGACATGAAGCAGATTTGAGCAACTGCCAGTTAGTAGCGCTGTGATCCCCGCCACAATTACGAACTATCTGCTCTGATTCCCGGTATCCGGGAATGAGAGCAGACAGTCCGGCACGGCAGCGCTGTTCGGGGCTAAAGGGCCTCGATTATTGCGTTGGCGACCTCGTCGGTGGTGGCCGGTTCTCTTGTCGGTCGCATGTCCGCCGTCCGGTGGTGACCGTCTGCAAGAACCTTTTCGACGGCGCGCTCGAGACTTGCTGCCGCGCTTGTCATCCGGATGTGCCGCAACATGTGCACCGCGGAAAGGATCATTGCAACGGGATTGGCGAGGCCACGCCCGGCAATGTCCGGCGCCGATCCGTGCGTGGGCTCGAACACCGCATAGTCGAGGCCGATGTTCATCCCCGGCGCAAGCCCCAGGCCGCCGATCAGACCGGCGCACAGGTCCGAGATGATGTCTCCGTAGAGGTTCGGTAGCACGATCACATCGAAGTCGTTGGGGATCCAGGCGAGTCCCATCGCGAGCTCGTCAACATGTATGGCCTCGAAACCGACATCCCTGTAGTCGACGGCAAGCCGCTCGCCAGTTTCGAGCCACAAACCGTCAGAGAACTTCATGATGTTGGCTTTGTGCCCGAGGGTGACCTTTCGCCTCTTCTGCCGCTTGGCGAAATCGAACGCGAACTGAACGATCGCCCGGCTGGCGGTGACAGAAATCGGCTTGATCGACACACCGGCATCGGGTGCCAGCGCGTAGCCGTGCATGTACTTCAGGTAGCCGCGCAGCTTCTTCTGCTCGCGTGAGTTCTGCTCGAACTCGATGCCCTCGTACAGGTCCTCCGTGTTTTCGCGGATAACCACGATGTCGATCGATTCGAAGCGCGAATCGACTCCGGGATAGAGGTGGCACGGCCGGACACTGGCGAACAGGTCGAGGTCCTTCCGCAGAACGACGTTGATGGAGCGGAATCCGGTCCCGACCGGAGTGGTAACCGGGCCCTTGAGGGCGACCTTGTTGCGCACGATGGACGCGATCACATGTTCGGGGAGTGGCGACCCATGGGTCTCGATGGCGGGGAGCCCGGCCGCGTGGACCTCCCACTCGATCCCGCAATCGAGGGCATCGACCACCCGGCGGGTCGCCGCCGCTACCTCCGGCCCGATGCCGTCTCCGGGGATCAGCGTTACGGTTGGCATGGCTCCAGGATACGCGCCCTTCCCCGCCCGATCGTCCCGAAAAGTACGACATATCCCCCACGACTCCGTCGGGTCGCGATGTCATGATCATCAGGTGACGCAGATCCTGACTCCCCGGCTGATCGGCCGCGAGGCCGAACTAGAGCAACTCGGCCCCCTGATTGAGGGCGTGGCTCGAGGCCACGGTGGTTTCGTTCTCATAACGGGTGAGGCGGGTATCGGAAAGACGCGCTTTGTGGCGGCGGTGCTCGATTCGCTCAGGGCCGCGGGCGTTACCTGCGTTGCCGGAGGTTGCCTGAAGGAGTTGCAACTACTCCCTTACGCTCCTGCCGCCGAGGCATTGCGGGGCGCGCTCAGAAGCGGGCGAGCACCCGCACCCCAGCATGTGGATCCGTATCTCCTTCACCTGCTTCCCGAGCTCGATCCCGCCCAGGCACCCATCGGTGGCGAGTCGGTCGATTCGGGGGCCGTTCGGTACCGGCTCGCACAGGCGGTGTGCGGCGTGCTCGAGCACTGGGCGCAGTCATCTCCAATCGCAGTCCTTCTCGAGGATTTGCACTGGGCCGATTCTGCGACCCGGGAGCTCGTCCCGGTGCTCGTCCGGCGCGCCGTCGCGAGCAGGCTGCTGATCATCGTGACGTTACGGACTGACGAGGACGACTCGGAGCATCTCAGATCGCTGAAGGATCTCGTGAGACAAGGCGGTCACAAGCGCACTCACTTAAGTGCGCTGACGCCCAGCGAAGTGGGCGAGATGATCTCGTCTGCCTTCGCGGTGAGCGGCCCGGTCAGCGGAGAGTTCAGCCACGCGCTGCACGAACGAACCAATGGAAACCCGTTCTTCATCGAAGAGCTTCTCAACACGCTGATCGACAGCGGCGGGATCTTCAAGAAGGACGGGGTGTGGGATCGCGAAGCCTTCGCCAGCCTCCAGGTTCCGGGCACCATCAAGGACGCAATCCTCCGGCGCGTCTCCGGTCTTCCCGATGATCTCATCGAGATGCTGCGCGTTGCCTCCGTGCTGGGACAGAGGTTCGATGTCGACACACTTGCACGCACGGTGGGACTGCCCGACGACGTAGCTATAGAGGCCGTGCGCACTCTGGTGGGAAAACAGTTGCTGGCCGAGGAACCACCCGGACTTCGTTTCAGGCATGCGCTGACGCGCGAAACGATCTACGCAGAACTCTTGGACGCAGAGCGCGCTCGGCTGCATCGGCGGGTCGCGCAGACGTTGGAGGACGCCTTTGGCCGCGGTTTCGACGAGCGTGCAGGCGAACTCGCGCACCACCATCTGATCGCCGGTGACGAAACGAAAGCGCGGACCTACACGGAGTTTGCATGTGAACGGGCTCTCCGGCTGGGTGCGGCAGAGGAGGCACACACTCATCTTTCGACCTTGCTGGACCTGGAAACAAGCGAGCACGGGAGAGCAGCGCTCCTCAGGCGCATGGGTGTCCTCAACCGTCACCTCGGTCGACTCGAACAGTCGATCACCAACCTCAAGGCCGCGGCGGAGACCTACGCGCGTCTCGAGAACGACCGAGCGCGGGGCGCGGCGCTCCTCGATCTCTCCATGTCCGTTCTCATGAACGGATACAACGCCAAGGCGCTCGAGCTCCGCCTCGAAGCCCTTGCGGTTCTGGAGCCGTTGGGGGCAGGAGGTGAACTCGCGCTTGCCTATCGCTCGCTTGGGCACCATCACATGTTGAGTTCGAACTACCTGGAGGGGAGCCGATGGAGCCGCAAGGCGGTCGACCTGGGAACGGGAATCGGCGCCGTCGAGGTCGCAAACGATGCCAGGATCGATCTGGCAACCTCGGAGTTCCATCTCGGCCGGAGTGACGCGGCCCTCGACGATCTCCGGATCGCATCAAACGTAGCCATTGCCTCGGGCTGGGAAGGTCAGGCCGGAAGGGCCCACGTGAATCTGGGGCACCTTCTAATCCTTCGAGCCGACTACAAGGAGGCCATCGAAGCTTGCCGCGCCGGCATAGAACTGGGCGACCGGACGGGACTCCGGTTCACGGGATGGCTCTGTCGGGGCAACCTGTGCAGTGCGCTCAGGTATGACGGCGCCTGGGACGAGGCAGAAGAGGTCCTGAGCGAGATAGTCCATGAGGCGCGCACGATGCGATCGAGGAAGTATCTACTGGCCGGTCTCACCGAGCTCATCGCGTTGCGAGCGGATCAGGGCCGATGGGAGGAGGCGCGCCAAACCCATGAGGAACTCTGGCCGCTATGCCTGGAGCGTGACGAACTCCAGCACTACGCTCCTGTCGTTACGGCATTCGCCCGAACGAGTGCTGCACTGGGCCACGTCGATGAGGCGTGGGCACAACTGGAGTTCCTCCGGGGGCACTGGCAAAAGGAGACGGACGACACGATTCTCGTGGGCTCGGCGCTGCGCTTCGCGGCGGAGCTCGCGGCAACCACCGGCGGTCCTCAGCGCGGAATCGAGTGGGTAAGGCTGCTCGAGGACATCAGCGAGAGGTCGCCGTCACCCGAGACCCCGCTGTGTCTCGCCGAGGCGCGTGGCGTGGTGGAAGGTGCACTGGACAGCGAATCCGCGGCCGGCTCTCTGGAAGTCGCGATTGCAGGGTGGCGAGAACTGCGCCGGCCCTTCGATACAGGACGGGCACTGCGATTGCTCGGGGAACTGCTGGCATCGCGCGACGACGTTGAGGATGCTGTCCCGCACTTGAACGAGGCCGCAGGAATTTTCACAGAGCTGGGGGCCGCACACGAACTCAAGCTGACGCAGGCGGCGCTGAGGAGGGCCGGTGTGGTGGTTCCACGCGGGCCGCATCCATCGACCCGGTCACTGCCCGGTGGCCTCACCGCCCGCGAGTTCGAGGTGGCTCAACTCGTTTCCGAGGGCAGGACCAACGGCGACATTGCAAACGTCCTCGTGATCAGCGCAAAGACGGCCGCCAATCACGTCGGCCACATCCTTACGAAACTGGGCTTCTCATCCCGGACCGAGATCGCGCGCTGGGTGGTTACGACCGACAAGGGAGACACCACGGAGGAAGGCAAAAAGTAGGTACCCACTCCCGCAGATTTGGGGAGTTCTCCCGATTCTCTCCCCATGGCCGGATCCATAGCCTGCAGGCGTCCCAATCGGAACGACCGAAGGAGGCGCCATGCCCCGATTCGTGATCGAACGCAATCTCCCCGCCGGACTTGATGCGGGCGACATCGATGATGCGGCGCGCCGGGCGATCGCCGTAAACGCGACGATGCCCGGCGTCCGCTGGTTGCACAGCAATCTGGCCCTCGATCGCAGCAAGTTCTTCTGCGAGTACGAGGCGCCCGACGCCGACTCCGTGCGGGAGGCGGCTCGGCTCGCCGAAATCCCATGCGACACGGTAACCGAGGTGACCGTCGTCGCTCCGGAGCAGTACGCGGGCTCGAGGTTGTGAGGCGATGATGACCGGACACAGGAGAAAAGTTCTGTTTGCTGCTGCCGTCTTCACGACCATCGCTGCACTGACCACTGGATTAGGGCCGGCGAACGCGGCCGTTGGTCCCTCTGGAAGCGGCATCGGACCCCATCCGGACGTGCGTCAGGCACGCCACGCAACCGCGGCCTACCACGAGGTTGAGGCAGCCGAGAGCGACGGCTACACGGCCGTCGTGTCCGACCTCAGCGGAGCGACCTGCATCGACGAGCCGGGCGCCGGCGCGATGGGAATCCACTACCTCAATCCCGTTCTGCTCGACGGTGCCGTGGATCCTGCTGCGCCCGAGGTCATCGTGTACGAGCCGCGGCGCGACGGGAGCCTGAAGCTCGTCGCAGTTGAGTACCTCACATTCAAAGCCGACTGGGAGGACGCCGGCAACACCGAGCGTCCCGTGTTGTTCGGGCAGACGTTCGATCTCGTCGCGGAGCCGAACCGCTACGGCATCCCGGACTTCTACGCCCTGCACGCGTGGATCTGGAAGTCGAACCCGTCGGGCATGTTCGCCATGTGGAACCCAAAGGTGAAGTGCTAGGCGCCTCTTTCTAGCGCGGAGCGACGGAGGGCCGAGGCTCTTTGGCACGGAGGCCACGTACCTATTGCCGCCTCTGTGCCAAGGAAGCCGGGCCGGCCCACTTGCACGAAACCCAAAGTCTGCTCGAAGCCCCTTGTGCAACCTTTGTCTTTGGCGGAGCGTCTGAGTGTCGAAGATTGCCTGGATTGCGGTATCCGAGCTTCTGTCTTCTCTTGTGTCATGTTCCGCATTAAGCGGGACCTAGTTGGGAGGCAAAGGTGAGAGTGAGAATCCGAAGGCGCCGGGTCCGCAAGATGGTCGCCGGCATTGCTTGCTCAGGTTTGGTGGTGGCAGGTCTGTCCTCTGTGTCCTCGG
>DASQUP010000147.1:0-16999 GCA_035641235.1 Actinomycetota bacterium | reverse complement strand
GGTAACGGCAAGGGCCGTACGACCCGGCCCGAGCTCGTGGTGCTTGTCAGTCACGAAGTTGCTCAGCGGGGTTGGAAGGACGTCAAGGATGGCGAGTACTGCAAGACGAACACAGTCGTTGCGCGCCCGATCTGGAACACTCCTGCGCAACGAGTGTGTTCGCACCCGGTGTCGGGCCGGTACCTCCCGGGGTCGCAAAACAGATCGCAGGGGACGCGTTCCTGAACGGCGTGTTCTTCGATGGAGTAGACCTCCGGCACTTCAAACGGTGGACGAAAAACATCCCGGTCGACGTCCAGAGGGCACTGGAACTCGGGCCTCCTCCGGATTTCGACGGCGTGAAATGTGCCGACTGCGGCAACCGGTTCAGACCCGAACGCGATCACGTCGAGCCCCGCAACTCAGGCGGGCCGTCCTCGACCACCAACCTCGAGTGGCGCTGCGATCCGTGCCACGAGCAGAAAACCAAACGCGACCGCCTGGCGGGCAAGCTGACGCCGCGGCCACCGGATGAGGAGCGCGGGCCGCCGCCAGATGCCCAACGAGGGGCACCGGATCATGAGCGCCGACCGCCCTACGCCAAAGATTCCTTGCTTGTACCCGGCTAGTCGAAAGTCGATGATTGCCGAATGAACAAACGACGGGCAGATGTTTTCGTCGATGAAGAAAGTGATCCTCGGAGCGAGCCGCCGGAGAGAGGCGACGAACGCGAGACCTTGATCGGGTTTCTCCGGTGGCAGCGCGATACGTTGGAACTCAAATGCTCAGGACTGTCCCCCGATCAACTCGCTGAGCGATCAGTTCAACCTTCGACGATGTCGCTCCTGGGTTTGGTGCGCCATATGGCGGATGTGGAGCGCGGATGGTTCAGGCGGTTCATGGCAGGGGAGGACATCTCGCATCGCTTCTCGTCGGAGGACGACCCCGATGGGGACTTCGACGGCGCGATTCCCGATCCGGAGGTGGTAGAGGAAGCGTGGGACGCGTGGAGAGCCGAGGTCGCGTGGGCGGAGGAATACGTCTCCAACCATCCCAACCTCGATCTTCTAGGGAAGCGAGAGGACCGGTGGCGGGATCGGATCGCCCTGCGCTGGGTGTTGGTGCACATGATCGAGGAATATGCGCGCCACAACGGCCACGCCGATCTCTTACGTGAGCGGATCGACGGTCGCATCGGGGAGTAGCTGTGCTCGGGGATCCCTTGCGGCGACCACCCCGGAGATCCAGCCCGGCGCGCGCCCGCGCGGAGGCGGTTTGATCTCGGCCGCGGGCAAACCAGCCCCAGCGAGGAGCCACGAGATCACCGAATTCGAGTTCCACATCTCGCCGACGCGGAGCTCGTCCCGTCCCCACACTTCCACCGGCACGTCCGACGCCAGCGCCAGGACGCGCCGGGCGTCGTCTTCATTAGAGCTAAGGCGCACCGGGCTTGCGACGGCCTCGGCGACGTCCGGGATCGCGCCGTCGAGCCAGCGCCGTACCTCGTAGCGAAAGACGCGGAAACGACCGAGCCGCCTGCTTCCGACCGGGCCCTCCACGGTCACGCCGCGCGCCGCCGGATCCGCGTCCGGGATGGGCCACGCGTTCTCGATGACAAATCGGCCCTCGGGCACCGTTACCTCGAGTGCGGAGTGGTAGAGGTCGAGAGCCTTACGCCGCTCCACCGACGCACGTATGAACTCGTACACGCGCCCGTTCAGGCGCACGAAGTGCCCGCCCGCACCGAGCGGAAGCCAGTAAAGGTCGATCGCAGCCGCCGATCGCAGAGCCGAAACATCAAGAGCCATGGGGTCACCGGTCGATTGTCGACGTTTTAGCCACGTTCGCGCCCGGAGATCCGGCCGACCAGGGCCGATTGTCGTTCCGTGCAGGGATCATCGGCCCAAGCCCGCAGCGGATGAGTCGCCTCACTTCTCCCGGGGGTATACAGGTATATGAAACGAGGATTTGGTTCGAATTGGGGGTCAGCGGGTCTCGGGCGACGAACCGGTATCGGCGGGCGACGCTATCTCCCGGTTGCCATTAGCCGTTTTCGGGCTGGATCAGCGGCCTCAGCAGCGGCGAGATCTCTGTAATGCGGTCCCTACTGAGGTAGGCGTCGGCCCAGGGGGAGCCCTCTGGAGTTCGGCCGAGAAGGCCGCGATCCGGGTTCTCGGGAGGACCTCACGGATGGCCTTGCCGCTCCAGTGACCCATCAAGAAGCGCAGAACTGCGAAGGCCGGCTGCTGCCTGATTGCTATGCGGCTTGCTCCTCAACCATCCTCCAGGCCACCCCCTCCCAATCAAGTCAAACAAAGGTGCGGTGCCGGCCCGGGCGGGGATGGCCTTCTGAGGTTAACTTGTGGTTCGTATGCACATATCGGGCGGGCACTAAAGTCTCGAGCATCAGCTCGAGATGATGGGAGGGGTGGGCCGATGATCGTTTTGCTGAAACAACGCCGCGCACGGGCTGCGGCGTTTTTCCTCGTCGCATTTGTTATTGCCGGGATGGTGACGGTCGGGCAAGGTGCGACGGCGAAAGCACAGGAGACCCAGAGGAGGGTTCGCTTCGCGACCTTCAACGCGTCCCTGAATCGCACTTTCGAGGGTCAGCTGATTTCGCATCTATCGACACCCGACAACGACCAGGCGCAGACCGTCGCTGAGATCATCCAGCGCGCGCGTCCAGACGTCCTACTGATTAACGAATTCGATTTCGACGCCGGAGGCGTCGCGGCGCGACTATTCCAGGACAACTACCTGTCCGTGTCGCAGAATGGAGCGGCTCCAATCAACTATCCGCACCGGTTCGTCGCCGAGTCCAACACCGGCATCCCCTCGGGTCATGACCTCAACAACGACGGCACGATCGGCGGTCCGGACGACGCGTTTGGATTTGGGTTCTTCCCTGGGCAGTTCGGCATGGCCGTGTACTCCCGCTATCCGATACTTACGAACGAACTGAGAACATTCCAGCACTTCTTGTGGAAGGACATGCCCGGAGCGTTGTTGCCCGACGATCCCAATACACCGGCACCCGCCGACTGGTACTCGCCGGAAGAGCTCGATGTGTTCCGGCTCTCGTCAAAGAGTCACTGGGATGTACCGGTACAGATCGGGAACAAGGTCGTCCACGTGCTGGCGAGTCACCCGACGCCACCGGTGTTCGACGGGCCGGAGGACCGTAACGGAAGGCGCAACCACGACGAGATCCGGTTCTGGGCCGACTACCTGAATCCATCGACGAGCCGCTACATCTACGACGACGCCGGAGGCACAGGCGGACTGCGGCCCGGAAGCAGGTTTGTGATCATGGGCGACCTCAACTCCGACCCCTTCGACGGCGACAGCATTCCCGGATCCGCGCAGCTCGTGCTCGAACATCCTCTGGTCAACACGAGCCTCACGCCCTCAAGCCCAGGAGCGGTCGAACAATCCGACCTGCAGGGCGGGGCCAACGAGACGCACATCGGAAACCCCGCGTTCGACACCGCCGACTTCGCCGACTCGGCTCCTGGCAACCTGCGGGTGGACTACGTGCTGCCGAGAAAGAACATGAAGATGGTCGACGCGGCTGTGTTCTGGCCCCTAATGAGCGACCCGCTGTTCCCCCTCGTCGGTACGTTCCCCTTCCCAAGCTCGGATCACCGGCTGGTGTGGGTCGACGTGCGCGCAAAGGTGGACTAAGGGAAAGTATCGAACGGCGCTGAGATGGCAGTTAGCCCCGATATATCGGGGTTGATTGCCATCTCACGCCGGGGCTAGAGATGGAGGCGGTGGGCCAGGCGTTCGATGGGTCCCTCGACCATCTCGCGGCGCCGCTCGAGCCACACTCCGAGGGCGATGCCAGAGCCGAATAGGGCCACCCCGCCGACTCCCGCGGGGATGCCGACCAATAGAGCCCTGCGGCGCGTTCGCAGCTCATGGATTGGCCACCCGCGTGCGAAGGCAGTGCGGCGAAGCTCCCGTTCCGGGTTGACCGCATGTGGGTAGCCCACCGATTCGAGGAGGGGAAAGTCATTCATCGAGTCCGAATACGCATGGCATTCCAGTAGCGGCACGCCGTGCTCGGCAGCGGTGTCGGCCGCCGCTTTCGCCTTTTCCTGACCGTGCATGACGGGGCCGAGGAGCCTGCCCGTGTAAAAGCCGTCGGCGTCCACTTCCGAGACCGTCCCAATACCGCCGGTCATCTGGAGTTCTTCGGCGACCGTTTGCGCCAGCTCCACGGGTGCAGCCGTGATCAGGTAGGTGAGGTCGCCGTGCTCCCGGTGTTCGTTCACGACGCGCACGATGTCCTCGTAGACGCGCGGGAGGATGCGCTCCTCAGCGATCTCCTTGCCCCACGCGATCAGTTCGCGCTGACTGCGGCCGGTAACGAAATCCAGGGTGGACTCCCGCGACATGTCCATCCCACGCGCCCGCTCGCCGCCCATACGGAACGCCAATTGTCCCCACCCGAATCGAAGCAGGTCTCGGACTCGGAACATGTCCCTCTCGTAAAGACCCCGCGCCAGAAGAAAAAGGCTCGAGCCGGGGATCAGCGTCTTGTCGAGGTCGAAGAATGCGATTCGCTGTATCACCAGCCCCGCCACTCCGTTAGCTCGGCCGCGGATGTCTTGCGCGGCGCCTTGCGTTCGTAGTCCTCGGGAGGGTAGCCGACGTAGATGAAGCCGGCAACGAACTCGTTCTCTTGGAGCCCAAGGTAGGCGCGTACTTCGTCGATGTGGGCCGCTTCGCCCGTCCGCAGCATCGCAGCGAGCCCCGCATCGTGGGCTGCAAGCAGCATGTTTTGCATTGCGGCCCCAATCGCGTGATGCTCCTCGACCTCTACCACTTTGGGCAAATGTGCCTTGGGACGCTCGACGATCGTGATGATCACTGGTGCGCGCAGCGGTTTGTCTCGAACCTTTTCGGGATCGCGCCCGAGTCGCTCCTCACCGGCAGCCCACGCCTCGCCGAGTTCCTTGAGCGCATCGCCTGAGACGACGACGAATCTCCACGGTTCGGTGAGATGGTGGTTCGGCGCAGCGACGGCAGCATCCAGCAGGCGCGCGATCGTCGTGCGGTCGGGTACACGATCGGTGGTCTTCGCTCCCGAGCGCCGGGTCATGATGGCTTCGTAGGTTTCCATGCCCCATAGGGTACGGGCCGCGCCAAAGGCGTGTAATCATCGCCCGATGCTTGTCGGAGCGATGAACTTCCCCGGACGCAGCGTGCTCAAGGAAATCCATCGAATCCACGAAGACGGTTTCGATTTCGTCGATCTGACCATCGAACCTCCAGCCGCGTGGAAGGCCGATGGAAGGGAGGTCGGCAAACTCACGAGGGACCTCGGACTGTCCGCCGTCGGCCACACCGCGTACTACCTCCCAATCGCGTCGCCGTGGCCGGAGATGCGGCGGCTCGCGCGCGACCTCTACCGGCATTGTCTCGACAAGTTTGCGGCGGCAGGGATCGAGCTCGTGAACGTGCACCCCGACCAGCGTCTCCCTCTTCACAGCAAGGAGCAGGTGAGGGCGCGCAACGCCGAGGCAATCGAGGGGTTGGCCGAGGATGCCGCCGAGCGGGGGATCCGCCTGATGGTCGAGAACCTGGACCGGATGTTTGCGACGGCCGCAGATCTCGAGCCGCTGTTCGATCGGGTCCCCGACCTCGGTTTCCACCTCGATATCGGCCACGCGAACCTTCGGCTCGGCCTGGGCGAGCCGAACCGGACCCCCGTGCTTCTGGAGGCCTTCGGCGACCGCCTCGCCCACGTACACGTGTCCGACAACCGGGGTGGGGGTGACGACCTGCACCTGCCTCTGGGGGCCGGTGCCATCGACTGGAAGGAGGCAATCAGGAACCTGAAGCGGGCCGGGTGGGACGGGACCGTAACTCTCGAGGTCTTCTCCCGGGAGCGCGAGTACC
The DNA here is from genome assembly GCA_035641235.1 of Actinomycetota bacterium. Lineage (GTDB taxonomy): Bacteria > Actinomycetota > CADDZG01 > CADDZG01 > WHSQ01 > DASQUP01. The sequence goes on along the minus strand of DASQUP010000147.1, from coordinate 11,110 downwards.
TCCGAGCATCCCGGCGCGCATGGATCGAGTGGTGGCAAGAGGTGCGCGCCTAGAGCTCCCCGCCCTGAGCCGTGCGTTTACCTACGTGACACGTGGGCTAACGCACATCTGGCCGGCAGAGCAAGCTTGCGGCTCTTCGGATCACGAGCCGAGTCGGATGTCCATGAGATGGCCGTCGGTCGGTCCTACCATGTGGGCATGTCCACCGAGAAGCTCCGGTTGCGCATCCGTGACGTCTCGAAGGCGGTGCTCGTCACGGGGCAGTCGTACCAGGACCCGAAGGACGCCCTCAACGAGTTCGTCTCAAATGCTGCGGACGAGTACGCGGAGGCGGGCGTTCGAGGCGGTCGAATCCGCATAACCCTCCGCCGCCGAGGCCGTTACCCGATGATCGCGATCGACGACTCGGGCAGGGGAATGGACGCGGACCGCCTCCGAGAGGTGGCCCACGGTCTATTCGATTCGCTCAAGGCCGGTGATCCTCGGACGTTGGGGGAAAAGGCGATCGGCCTCCTTGCGTTCCAGCAGCTCGGAGGTCGGTGCGACATCGTTACCTGCGCGCGTGGGTCGCGAAGGACCCTCGCCCTGAGATTGGAACGAGGAAAATCGACCGCAACGCTGGTCTCAAACGAGCGCCGTCGCGCCCGGACTCATGCCGGAACTACTGTGTACATCTACGACCTCGACCCGGACGTTGCCCGCGTTCTCACGCTTCACCGCGTGGTCAACTATCTCCGGCGGCGACGAGCGGTTGCCTTGGCGAGAGGCGATTATGTAGTCGAGGTTGTCGACGGCAAACGGGCGGTGGAGGTCACACCCGAGGAGCCGGACGGAGTTCGCCTTCAAATTCCGAGTCGGACCACGCCATTGGGGCGTGTTGAGTTCTTCTTGTATGTATCTGCCCGGCCGGATCGGCGGCGGCGGGTCTCTGTGGTTGGGGCGGCCGGTACATCAATAATCGACGACGTCAGTGAGATCGAGGAGTTCTCGGATCACCCGTGGAACTCGGATCAGATATCCGGCCAGATCGTCTTCGAACCATTGCGTCAGACGGCCGGACGGCGAGCGTTGCTTCGGGATCGTGAAGCATTCCCACTCTTCGTCGAGGCTGTCGAAGACGTTGAGCCCGTGGTCGTCCGCACCCTCGATCAGATCGCGCAGGAAGTGGGTGCGGAGGCAGCCGATCGACTCGCCGAGGCGGTGAGGAAGATTTTCGGACGCGTGCTCAAAGAACTCGACGATCTCGACAACCCGATGCGCACCAGCGTTGGTAGCGAAGCCGGGACTGGAGGCGTTTTCGAGGACGCCCATCCCGGGAACGGATCAGGCCACCTGCCGGAGGATGAGCTCCCGCCTCCGTTCTCCGGGGTCCCGGACGCGATGCCCGACGCGACTAGTCCTGCTCCCGCGGAGGAGGAGGCACCAGGGCCTGCTCGCCCCGGTCGAACGCGCGCGCTTCCGAGCATTGCTCCGGACCCTTCCCCCGACGGGACGCGGAGCCGTTTTGACCCCGACGAGGGGGTCGTCTACTACAACGACAGACACGCCGACTATCTCCTGGTCAAGAGCGACGAGGCGGCGCTGCTCGACTACCTAGCAACTCTCGTAGCGAAGGAATACGTGCTCTACAACAACCCGAGAGTGGCTCCAATGGAACTCGGTGAGGAGATGGTGAGGATGCTCGTGCGAGTTCGCCGCCATATGCCGCGGCGGCTCTGACGGCTCTGTCCGCAGCCTACGGGGCGAAAATACGACAAACCACGAACGGAACGCTCCGGGGCATACCCGCCGGTAATTCCGGCGCGCCGCCGGGTTTGACTCTTATAGTGACCGAATGAGCCTGAAGAAGCTTCTGTGGTTCACGGTGCTCGCGTTCTTCATCTTCTTTGTCGTGCAGTCGCCCGGCGAGGCGGCGCGTGTCGTCCGGGTCACCGGCGAGACCCTGGGAGATTGGTTCGGCGCCATCTTCGATTCCTTCACCAGGTTCCTGTCTAACCTGGTCTGATGCGTCCCCTGAGGTACCTAGCAGAGGGCGAGGAACTCGTCCTCGAGGTCAGGCGTCACTGGCTCGTCCTCGCGGAACCCTTCGCCGCGGCGATCGGAGTCATCGTGCTCGCAGGTTTCGTCGGGATGTTCGTCAGTCCCAATCAGGGCTCGGATGCGATCGACACGCTGGTGGGTCTGGCTGCGCTTGGCTTTGCGCTCCGTTTCGCTTGGAAGCTCGGCCTGTGGTGGGTGGATCGGATCATCGTCACCGACCGGCGCGTGATCGAGGCGTCGGGCGTGTGGACAAGGCGGGTGGCGTCGATGCCGCTCGGGAAGATCACCGACATGACCTATGTGCGGCCTTTCACCGGCAGGACCATCTTCCGGTACGGCCATCTCGTGCTCGAATCTGCCGGTCAGACCCAAGCGCTCGAGGAGATCAAGTTCCTCCGCGATCCCGACACTTTCTACAAGGCGATCATCACTCGGACGACACGTCGTTTCGGCGTACCGGTCGAGCCGCACGAGCATGAGCCACCGAGGCCCCGAGAGCACGACGACACGGGTCCAATTCCGCGCGTACGCTGAGCCCATGACGAGCGCTGCAATCGCCGCACTCATCGCCGTGCTTGCTCTCGGATTCGTCGAGGGCATGCGGCGTTTCTATCCGGCGCGCCGAACGTGGCTGCGTATTCGCAGCCGCCACGGGCGCCGGGCAGCGCGAGCGATGCGCGTGCGTATAGAGGCCGCTGCGGAAGGCCGCGCTCCGCGGCTTCTCGCCCTTCTGCTCCTGGCCCTGGTCGTCGCATGGATCGCGGCGTCTTCGCTGCTGGACAAGTTCTGGTACGAGGTTGCACTCGACGCGCTTCCGTACGCGTTTGTCTCGGTGGCGCTTCTCCGGATCCCGTCGTCGCTGCGGGTCATCGGCAAACGCATGCGGGAGTACGAGAGATCGATGGGCGAAGATCCCGATGCCGGCATCGATGGAGAGGGCGACGGCCCAACGGCGATAGCGCTGTGAACCTCTCGGGGGCCCGGCTATATCTTGTGGCTCGCGCTTCGATCGGGGGGCGTCCTCTGTCCGAGCTGGTGCCGGACCTCGCCGCCGCGGGGGTCGACCTGGTCCAGCTGCGCGAAAAGGAGATGGAGGCGGGGGACATTCTGCGAGCCGGCGCCCCGCTACGTGATGCATGCCGGGAGGCCGGCGTGGCGTTCATAATCAACGATCGGCCCGACGTTGCTCTGGCTCTGGATGCCGACGGCGTGCACCTCGGACAGAACGACCTCCCCGTCCAGATCGGCCGGCGCATCGTGGGCGATGCAATCGTTGGGGTTTCGACACACTCGGAGGCTGAGATCGATAGGGCATCGGCTTCGTCGCAGCAGATCGACTACATCGCGGTAGGTCCAGTTCAGGAAACGCCGACCAAGCCGGGCCGGGCCGGGACCGGGCTGGAGTTGGTCCGATACGCGGCGCGCGTCGTCCAGGTGCCATGGTTCGTGACCGGGAACATGAACGCGAAGACACTTCCCGACGCCATTGAGGCCGGAGCCAGAAGAGCCGTCGTGGTGCGTGCGATTACCGAGGCATCGGATCCAGTTGCCGCCGCCGCGCAGCTAAGTGAGATCTTGGACGAGGTGTCAGTCTGAGATGAAACCAAAGCTTGAGTGGCTCCTGGTATTCGTACCTGCGGCAGTCGTTCTGGAAATCATTCACGGCGAGCCGGTAGCGATCTTTGTAACCGCTGCGCTGGCGATCCTCCCGCTCGCGGGGATGATCGGGCATGCAACCGAGGAGCTCGCGATTCGCACGGGCCCGCAGGTCGGCGGGCTGCTGAACGCAACTTTTGGAAACGTCACAGAGATGATCATTGCCTTCTTCCTGATCCTCCAGGGCGAACTGGAGGTGGTGAAGGCGTCGATCACAGGCTCGATCATCGGAAACATCCTGTTGGTCCTCGGACTCTCGTTTTTGGTCGGGGGATGGACTCGCACGGAGCAGGAGTTCAACCGGGCGTCGGCGGGCTTGCATTCCGCATCATTGATCATCGCCGTGGGTGCCCTACTGATTCCTGCACTGTTCTCGTATACGCCGGAGGCTTCGGAGTTTCGGACCGAGGCCGTTTCAGTCGGTGTTTCAGTCGTCTTGATAACCGCGTACGTGCTAGCACTCATCTTCATGCTCAAGACACATCGAACGCTGTTTCGTACCGACATCGAACATGGCGAGCCGAAGTGGAGTTCGGGTCGCGCGTTCGGCACACTAGCCGGGGCAACCGTCGCCGTGGCGTTCATGAGCGAGTTTCTGGTGGGCGCGCTCGAGGAGACGGTGGAAGAACTCGGACTGTCAAAGCTCTTCGTCGGGCTTATTGTGGTGCCCCTCGTGGGGAACGCAGCGGAGCACTCGTCGGCAATAATCCTGGCGGCGCGCAACAAGATGGAGGTATCCATCGAGATCGCTATTGGTAGCTCGACACAGATTGCGCTCTTCATCGCTCCGGTGCTCGTCTTTGCGTCCCTCCTGGTGGGCGAGCCGTACCTGGACCTGATCTTCTCGGGCATCGAGATCGCAGCGGTCGCATTCTCGGCGGCGATCGTCGGGTTCATCGTGGCGGACGGCCGGTCCAACTGGTTCGAAGGTGTGCAGCTCCTGGCCGCCTACATCATTCTGGCGATCTCTTTCTTCTTCCTGTAGCCATGCCCCGGGCGATCGACTTCCACGTTCACGCATCGACGGCCGAGTGGTTGCAAGGCTCGATCAAGCCAATGCTGCCCGGCACCGAGAAGTTCTTTCGAACCGAGGTGCGCGTGCGGACGGCCGAGGAGATGGCCGAGGAGTACAGGAACTGGGATCTCCTCGGCGTGCTTCTTGCATGGGATGCGGAGACCGCGACGGGGCTCCCGCCGTTGACGAACGATCGAGTTGCCGAGATCTGCCGCGCCTTCCCCGAGCAGTTCGTGGGTTTCGCCAGCGTCGACCCCCACAAGCCGGACGCGGTCGAGGAGCTCCGCCGGGCGATCACCGAGCTCGGCCTGAAGGGCCTGAAGATCCATCCGCAAGTGCAGGCGTTCTATCCGAACGATGAACGCTTCGAGCCGCTGTGGGAGCTATGCGAGGAGCTTTCGCTCCCGGTGATCGTGCACGTTGGGATGACCGGCCTGGGAGCCTGCGAGCCGGGCGGCTCCGGCGTGGCGTTCGACTACGGACGCCCGATGCTCATGGACATGGTGGCGGCGCGCCATCCGGGGCTCACGGTGGTCATGGCGCACTTCGGCTATCCGTGGCACCTGGAGGTCCTCGCCAGCGCCCTGCACAAGACGAACGTTTGGGTGGACCTGTCGGGGTGGAGGCCTCGCTACGTGCCGGCCGAGGTGAAACGGGACGCCGCTACCCGGCTGTCGGATCGTTTTGTGTGGGGGAGCGATTACCCGATGTTCGATCCCGGCCGGATCCTCGACGAGGTGGACGACTACGACCTGGGGGACGCGCACGACGGGGTTCTCCTGCACAACGCGGCGCGCCTGCTCGGCCTGGATCTCTGACCCCAATGACGCTTTGAGTGCATCTGGGGCCGGATAGCGGACCTGAATACACTCAAAGCATCGTTTGGTCCGGGTTCGGGCTCGATCGGTGAGCGGGAAGGTTTGGTCTGGCTCCGCCGTTACCATGTGTATATGGCAACGAAAGAGGAGATCAAGGAACAGGTCGAGGCGGCTCTCAAGACCGTCAACGACCCCGAGCTCGGCATCGATATTTGGAACCTCGGGCTCGTCTACACCGTCGAGGTGAGCGACGACAACGACGTCAAGGTCGAGTTCACACTCACCACAATGGGGTGTCCCATTGCACCCATGATCGATGCTGAGATCCGCGGCGCAACCCAGTACATCGAAGGCATCGGCGATGTGACGACGGAGCTCGTTATGTATCCGCCGTGGTCGCCGGACAAGATGTCTCCGCTCGCCAAGTCGGCGCTCGGCTTCGTTTGATCGCCGGATAGCACGGCGGTGACCCGCCTCACCCATCTCGAATGCGCCCGCTGCGGGGCGCGCCACGATGCCGAGGAGCTCCACAACCGCTGCGAGTGCGGCGGAACGCTGCTTGCTCGATACGACGTTTCCGAACTCGACCTGGCGGCCGTCCGCGCGCGACCGCCGGGGATGTGGCGGTACCGCGAGCTGTTGCCGGTGCGCTCCGACCCGGTGGCCCTGGGTGAGGTCCAGACGCCGCTGTTGTTCTCGGCGCGCCTCACCGGCAGATGGGGAGCGGAGACCTACATCAAAGACGACTCCCCGCTGCCCGGCGCGACCTTCAAGGCACGCGGCGCGTCGGCCGGTTTGTCACGCGCTCTCGAGCTTGGAGCGCATTCGTTCGTGATGCCGAGCGCCGGCAACGCAGGGGCGGCGTGGTCTTTGTACGCGGCTCGTGCCGGCGTCCGCATCACCGTCACGATGGCGAACAGCGCTCCCGCCGTAAACCAGGCCGAGGTTCGGGCCGCCGGTGGCGAGTTGGTGCTTGTCGATGGGTCGATCGCCGACGCAGGCCGCAAGGCGGCCGAGCTGGCCGCGTCCGGGGGGCTTTTCCTTTCGGCCACGTTTTCGGAGCCCTACCGCCTCGAGGGAAAGAAGGCCGCGTGGCTGGAAGTGTTCGATCAGCTGGGCGGAGCCGGGGGCATGGCGATCCCCCGGACGATCATTCTCCCGGTGGGCGGAGGTGTCGGCGCGGTGGCCGCTGCAAAAGCCGCAGCCGAGGTGCGCGCCGCCGGCTGGACGCAGGACCAGGCGCCGACGATCGTGGGCGTGCAGGCGCTCGGCTGCGCACCGATCGTCAGGGCCTTCGAGCGCGGCGACGTGGACGTGGCCCCGTGGGACAAGGCTCCCGACACCATCGCGGCCGGTCTGCGCGTCCCGGCGCCGTCAGAGGGCGCTGAGGTGCTTGCCGCAGTGCGAGCCGCCGGGGGCGAGATGGTCGGGGTGAACGACGCCGAGATCATCGGTGCGATCGGGGATCTGGCGTCGAGCGAAGGCCTGCTCGCATGTCCCGAAGGTGCGGCGGCGGTAGCCGCGGGGTACCGCCTGGCCGCTGCGGGAGCGCTGGAGGGGCCGGTCGTGGTCTACAACACCGGCGCCGGAACGAAGTACCCGGACGTGCTCGCAGCCGCATTCAGCTCTTGACGCGCGCTTGACGCATCGGGAGGTCTCGCTCTACTATCGAACATACGTTCGATGGTGGTCGGTTACCTCCCCGGACCGCTCGGCGGAGTTTTCCCCGGCGCCGCCGAGGCCACCACGAGCGTAGACGCCGGGAGGGGCGGCGTGTGCCTATGGCCGGGTGCACCTCGCGGCCTTCCGCAAAGAAGGGCCCGATAGGCCCGTCGCACCCAGACGGGTTATCGGGCCCCTTTCGTCTGCGAGGGGAAGGGTGACGAAGCGGTACGACGAGCCGATCGAGATAACACCGGATCCCGTGGGCAGCGACGCGCCGGTTGCATTCTCGTGGCGGGGGCGCCTGTACCAGGTCGATCAACAGCTCGAGACGTGGCGGGAGGGGAGCGAATGGTGGAACGGTTCGGCACGCCGCGACCGGGAGTTCTTCCGCGTGCTGGCGCGGCCGGCCGGCGCGCTGGCGACCGGCGATCTCGATTCGGACGGCTTCATGGTGTCGCGCGGCGCGGTCTACGACGTCTACCGGGACCGGGCGCGCGGCGGATGGCGCCTGGCGCGCATATGGGACTGAGTTTTCCGAACTATCTGCAATCTGTCACGCATACCGTGACACGTTGCAGACAGTTCGGGGAAACCGAAGGCGCGCCGTGAGCGGGTTCGTCCACCTCCACTGCCACACGACGTGGTCGCTGCTCGACGGAGCGATCGCGGCGGAGGCGCTCCCGCACCTCGCCGCCGAGCGCGGGTTCGAGGCAGTTGCAATGACCGACCACGATGCACTGACGGGAGCGGTGCGGTTCTCGAAGGCGTGTCGCGCCGCCGGCGTAAAACCGATCTACGGCGCCGAGCTCTCCTTGGCTTCGGGCGACCACGTATCGGTCATCGCACGCGACGCAACCGGCTACGGCAACCTGTGCCGCTTGATCTCCGACGCCCATCTCGGTAACGAGCGGGGAGCACCCCAGACGACGATGGCTGCGATCGCGGAGCGCGCCGAGGGACTGTTCGTCATGTCGGGCTGCCGGCGCGGCGAAGTGGCGCGCCTCGCGGCCGCCGGAGCAATCCCGGAAGCAACCGAGGCGGCGCGCCGGGGGCACAAGACGTTCGGAGATTCGTACCGGATCGAGGTCTTCGACCACCGCGGGTACGGCGACCGAGCATTGCGCGACCGCCTCCTCCGCATAGCAAATGAGACCGGGATTCCTGCGGTCGCCACAAACGACGTCCACTACGCGAGCGAGGGCGGCGCCGGGACTCACGAGCTGCTCCATGCGATAAACGAGATCGTCCCGCTGTCGAGGACCCAAGCACTGCGCGGGAATTCCGAGTACCACCTCAAGGATCCCGCGGCGATGCGCGATCTGTTCCGCGACACCCCCGAGGTGTGCGACGAGACGCTGAGGATCGCCGAAGCATGCGAGTTCGATCTCGACCTCGGCGCGTTTCACTTTCCCGAGTTCCCGATCCCTGTAGGCGAGACCCCGACCGGCTGGCTCGCGCGGCGCTGCTACGACGGTGCGCGCCGGCGCTACGGGTGCATCCCGCGCGCCGCGGAGGAGCGGCTCCAGCACGAGCTCAACATGATCTTCAAGCTCGGCTTCGCCGCCTACTTCCTGCTCGTTGCCGACATCGTCCATCACGTCCGCTACGAGATGGGCATCCGCTGTGCGTGCCGGGGGAGCGCGGCCGGTTCACTCGTCTGTTACGTGCTCGGCATCTCGGATGTCGATCCGGTTCAATACGACCTGCTGTTCGAGCGTTTCATGAACTTCCGGCGCGAGGAGATGCCCGACGTCGACGTCGACGTCGAGTCGCACCGGCGGGAGGAGGTCCTCGAATACATCGCAAGCGCGTACGGCTCCGAGCAGACCGCGGTGTGCTGCATGGTCGATACCTTTCGGGCACGAATGGCCATACGCGAGGTCGGGAAAGCTCTCGGCCTTCCGGCGGAGGAGATCGATCTCGTAGCGAAGGCGTTTCCGAGGATCGCGGCGCGCGACATCCCCCGTGCGATCGAGCGTCTCCCCGAGCTCGCCGGGACCAACCTGCGCGCCGGGCAGCTCGAGCAGCTCTTCGAGTTGTGCCTCGCCATCGACGGCTTCCCACGCCACCTTGCGCTTCATCCCTCGGGAGTGATCCTGTCGTCACGCGATCTCGCCGACCGCGTTCCGATGCAGGAATCGTTTGGCGGGTTCACGATGCTCCAGGCCGACAAGGACGACGTCGAGGACCTGGGACTGGTGAAGCTCGACGTCCTCGGCGTGCGGATGCTGTCGTCGATCGCTCATGCCCGGGACGAGATCAAACGCGTCCGGGGTGAAGAGGTCGATCTCGACGCCCTTCCGCGCGACGACGATGCCACCTTCCGTCTGATCCGGACATCTCGAACATTGGGGTGTTTTCAGATCGAGTCGCCGGGGCAGCGCGAGCTTCTGGCGCGCATGCAGCCGCATCGTTTCGAGGACCTCATCATAGATATCTCGTTGTTCCGTCCCGGCCCGGTGCAGTCCGACATGGTGGGGCCGTATCTCATGCGGCGACATGGGTTCGAGGAGATGGCCTACCCGCACGCCAGCCTCAAGGAGATACTGCGCGAGACCAACGGGATCATCGTGTTCCACGAACAGCTCATCCGAGTCATCTCACAGGCAACAGGGTGCGATCTGTCGGATGCCGACTACATCCGCCGCCACCTCGATTCGGAGCGCCCGAGCCTCCCCGACGACCCCAATTCGCGGCCCGCTCCTCGCCGCGGGATCGACGGTCCCCGCAGCGGCGTCCCGTCGGACAACGAGGTCGGACGGTGGTTCAGGGCATCGGCCGAGCTGCGCGGCTACACACCCGAGCAGGCCGAAGCGGTGTGGAACGAGGTCTATGCGTTCGCGAGCTTCGGGTTCTGCAAATCGCACGCCGCGGCCTTTGCTCTGCCGACCTACCTGTCGGCATGGCTCAAGGCGCATTACCCGGCGGAGTTCCTGGCCGGCGTGCTGACCCACGATCCCGGCATGTACCCGCGCCGGCTGATCGTGGCCGACGCCCGCCTTTTCGGAATCCCGATCCTGCCGGTCGACGTGAACACATCCGACGCCGTCTACCGGGTCGAGCCGGTGCGCGAGGCGTACGGGATACGTCTTGCCTTTAGTGAGGTGCGCGACATATCGACGGGGGAGATCGACTCTTTGGTCGCGGCACGCCGCGATCGTCCGTTCACTTCGCCCGAGGATCTGTGGCGGCGCGCCGAGCTATCGCGCCCGGTGCTGGAGAACCTCGTGCACGTCGGGGCGCTGGACTCGATAGCGGGGGACCGGTCGAGACGCGAGCTGTTGTGGACGGTCGCAGCCCTGGCCGGCGAGCCGAAGCCGAAGGTCGGCGAGCAGCTGTCGTTTACGTTCGAGGAACCGGTTGCTCCCGCGCTGAAAGGTCTGCCGGAGTACTCGCCGTTGGAGGAGACCGAAGCCGAGCTCGACATCACCGGGATCGACGCGCGCCGGCACATCATTGATCTGTACGGCCCGCTGCTCGTGGAGATCGGGGCCACCCCGGCGGAGTACCTGCGTTCGATGCGCAACGACTCCGAGGTGTGGGTGGCGGGAGTCAAGGTGGCCAGCCAAACGCCGGCGATCCGCTCGGGCCAGCGCATCATCTTCATTACCCTCGACGATCTCTCCGGCCCGATCGACGTCACTGTGTTCGAGCGCGCGCAGGCGCGCTGCGCTCGGACCGTCTTCCATTCATGGATGCTTCTGGTGCGCGGAGTGGTGCGCAAGCGGGGCGGCGCGTCGCTTCGGTACGAGACCGACCCGACGAACACCGGAATTACCGTCGTGGCAAACGAGGCGTTCGACCTCGCAGAGCTGGCGCGCGACCGGGCCGCCGGGCATTCGCTAAGCGCTGCCGTCGGCCGCCAGCGCAAACGAGCGACCGCCGCAGGCCTCACCAACGGATCCTCGAACGGAAC
>DASQUP010000146.1:0-3107 GCA_035641235.1 Actinomycetota bacterium | reverse complement strand
GGTCAGCTCTTCTGGATGCGGTTCCGAAGCGATCGCGCGGCGTTCATCGGTCTCGGTATCCTCGGGCTCTTGGTGCTGTTGGCTCTCACGGCGCCGCTGATCTCCCGATACGTCGTCCATCACGGTCCGTACGACCTGTATCGCGAAGAGATGTTGAACGAGTTCGGGCTTCCCAAGGGGCCGAACGCGGAATTCTGGTTCGGCGGGGACCGCGTGGGGAGGGACTTGTTCATTCGGGTGATCTACGGGATCAGGACGTCGCTCATCATCGCGTTGTTCGCCACGGCTATCGCCGTCACGATCGGCGTAGTCCTCGGTATGACGGCGGGCTACTTTCGCGGCTGGGTCGACACAGCCATCGCGCGCGGTACGGACGTCATGCTTTCGATGCCGCTGCTCCTGTTCGCCATCGGCATCGTGTCGACGTGCTCTCGCGCGAAAGAAGGATGCCTCGGCGGCCTGATCAAACCGGGCGTCCCGGTCGTCATCTTCGTCATAGCGCTCTTCAGCTGGCCGAACATCGCACGGCTCGTGCGCGGACAGACGCTCTCGATCCGCGAGCGCGACTATATCCAGGCGAGCCGGGTGCTTGGCGCCGGGAACGCGTCGACCATGTTCCGCGAGGTGCTGCCGAACCTCGTCGCGCCGATCATCGTCTTTTCGACCCTGGTCATCCCGACGAACATCATCTTCGCGTCGTCGCTGTCGTTCCTGGGTCTGGGAGTTTCCGAGCGAACTCCCGAGTGGGGACGGCAGATCGCCCAGGCCGCGCCGATCTTCGAGATCGCGTGGTGGGCGATGTTCTTCCCAGGCCTGTTCCTGCTCCTGACGACCCTTGCGTTCAACCTGGTGGGCGACGGTCTGCGGGACGCGCTCGACCCGCGTCTTTCGGCGAAGCTGAAGAAGGCGGACGTCCGCGGTCCGGTTGCGGACGCGGCCGCCGTTGAAGAACACGACATAGACGGCTCGACAGAGCTGGGGGAGGGGGAGCGGTGAGAAGAGGACGAATGCTTCCGGCGATCGCGTTGTTCGTGGTCGTCGCGATGGTCGCTGTCGCATGTGGTGGCGACGACGACGAGGGAGGTGCCGGCCAGACGGGCCCAGACGGTGCGACCGGCGAGATCCAGACGGGCGGCGTCTATCGCATCGAGACCGACGGCATTGCCTACACCAGCGGCGGGGACCCGACGGGCGAGTATCTCGGCCTGTCGTTCGGCATCCTGACCAACATGCTGGACCGGACGCTGCTGACCTACTTCCACACGAGCGGCGAGAACGGGAACTCCCTCACGCCCGACCTGGCAGAGGACTTTCCGGAGGTCAGTGCCGACGGCCTGACGTACACCTTCCACCTGAAGGACGGCATCATGTTTGGGCCGCCCCTCAGCCGTGAGATCACGTCGGCCGACGTGGAGTTCGCGTTCCGCCGGATCGCGACCGAGTCGCTCGTGGCGCAGTACGGGTTCTACTACTACGGCCTCATCGACGGGTTCGAGGCCGGGAAGGACCCTGGGGCCGGCGGGATCCCCGGGATCGAGACCCCGGACGACAAGACGATCGTCTTCCACCTGACGAGGATCGCGCCGGAGTTCGAGTTCCTGATGTCGATGCCGGCCACCGGGCCGATCCCGGAGGAGGTCGCCGGCTGCTTCTCGGAGGCCGGTGAGTACGGCCGTTTCGTGATCTCGTCGGGTCCATACATGTACGAGGGGACCGACCAACTGGACGCGTCGAGCTGCGACGCGCTGACCGGCTCGGGCCCGATCTCCGGGTTCGACCCGGAGGACCACTCGTACTTCGTGCGCAACCCCGACTACGACCCGGCGACGGACGACCCGGCGGTCCGCGCCAACTACGTGGACGAGATCCGGATCGACCTGAACACCAACCTGGCCGACATCTTCGACAAGATCGAGCGCGGCGAGCTGGACGGGCACGTAGGATCGGGGAACCCTCCTGCGGACGTGCTCCAGCGGTACTCCACGGACCCTGAGCTCGAGCCCATGCTCAGGGCGGGGAACGACGACCGGACCTGGTACATCACGATGAACCTCACTACGCCGCCGTTCGACGACATAAACGTCCGAAAAGCGGTGAACCTGGTGATGGACAAGGCGGCGATCCTCCAGGCGTGGGGCGGACCCGTGAGCGGCAACATCGCCACACACATCCAGCCGCCGAACCTGACCGGCGGAAGTCCCACCGGCGAGGAGTACGACCCGTACGAGACCCCGAATCACGCGGGTGACCTGGACGCCGCTATGGAGATGATGCGCGAGTCCGCCTACGACACGGACGGTGACGGCCTGTGCGATGCCCCGGAGTGCTCGGGGGTGCTGATGGTCAACCGGAACACCTCCCCGTGGACCGAGTCGGAGCCGGTAGTGGTCGAGTCCCTGGCCCAGATCGGCATCGAGGTGGACGTCCGCGAGGCCGAGGACCACTACACGATCATCCAGACCGTCTCGAACGAGACCCCGATCGGGATGAACCCGGGATGGGGCAAAGACTTCCCGGACTCAGCTTCGTTCGTCGGCTTCCTGTTCGACGGCCGCGGGATCGCGTGCGAGGGCGGCTTCAACTACTCGCTCGTCGGCCTGACCGAAGAGAAAGCCGAGGAGTGCGGCATCGACTTCGTCGAGGTTCCCAGCGTCGACGCGGACATCGACAACTGCAAGCAGGTCGCCCTCGAGGGTGACATCGATGCGACGAACGAGTGCTGGGTCGCCCTGGACCAGAAGCTGATGGAGGACGTGGTGCCTTGGGTCCCATACCTGTGGCCCGAGGTTCTCACCACGACCGGTCCGGCGGTCACAGCCTGGGAGTTCGATCAGTTCGCGGGCACGACGGCCTTCTCCAAGGTGGCCGTCGACGAGTCTGCCCAGGTCTAGGCGGGAGAAGCGATCGCAGGAAGCCGCCGTCCCGTCCGGGGCGGCGGCTCTCCCGCGTCACCTCATAAGATCGACGCCACGACGACGTTCATCGCTCCACGCTGCGTGATGACGAGGGACCGGCATGGGTAGGTACCTGGTCCGCCGGCTGCTCTGGGTCCTGTTGCTGCTCGTCCTGATCACGCTGTTCACGTTCGTCATCTTCTTCGTCATGCC
>DASQUP010000145.1:0-5883 GCA_035641235.1 Actinomycetota bacterium | reverse complement strand
GTGGCGGGGGTGAGCTTCACCTCCGAGGGCGTCGTCGTGAGGCTGCGCCGCCGCTTCAGGCGGCTTACCTGCCCGTGCGGGTTCCAGACCCGAGCAAGCTACGACTCATCCGTGCGTCGGTGGCGTCACCTCGATCTCGGGGTTTGCCGGCTGCTGCTCGAATGCGACATCCGTCGCCTCGACTGTGGCCGGTGCGGTCGGGTCCGCACCGAGCACGTTCCGTGGGCACGTCCCGGAGCCCGCCACACGCGTGATCTCGAGGACGTGGTGGCGTTTCTCGCCCAGCGGGTCGACAAGAGCACCGTTGCCCGGCTGCTGCGGATCTCGTGGGAGGCGGTCGCGAACATCGTCATGCGGGTCGTCGCCGACAACATCGACGACTCCCGCCTGGACGATCTCTACCGCATCGGGGTCGACGAGGTCAGCTATCGCAAGGGCCATCGCTATCTCACAGTGGTCGCCGACCACGACCGCGAGGGTGCGGTTGTGTGGGCCGCCGAGGGCAACAACACCACGACCCTCAAGTCCTTCTACGACGACCTCGGGGACGACAGAAAGGACAGGCTCCAGGCGGTGTCGCTCGACCTGGGGAGCGCTTACGCCAAGGCGACGACCGAGGAGGTCCCCCACGTCACCCAGTGCGTCGATCCCTTCCACGTCGTGCAGCTCGCCAACCAAGCGATCGACCACGCGAGACGGTGGGCGTGGAACATCGAACGACGCACCAACCCGGTGCCCAAACGAAAAAGGGGGCCGCGGCCCAAGGGGTCGCCACCACCACCTCCGAACAAGCCGCGGTGGGTAAAGAACACGCGCTGGGCGCTGCTCAAGGATCCGCACCGTCTCAAAGAAAGTCAGCTTGAGGTGCTCTATCAACTACGGCGCGAGCGTTCTGCGCTTTACCGCTGCTGGCAGCTCAAAGAAGCTCTGCGCGATCTCTACCGGCTCCGCCGGCCCCAGGACGCAGCGTTACATCTCGACTGGTGGCTTAAGTGGGCGTGTCGTTGCCGCATCCCTTCGTTCGTGAAGCTCTCCAAGACCATCAGGGCCAACCGCGACCGGATCCTCGCGGCGGTCGAGCTCGGCCTTTCGAACTCGAAGCTCGAGGGGCTCAACAGCAAGATCCGGCTCATCAACCACCGAGGCTATGGCCACCACAGCGCGGCCGCTTTGATCTCGATGATCTATCTGTGCTGTGGCGGAATCACCGTCCAGCTACCCACAGAAAGGTGAGGAGAACCCGAAATAGTGGGGCTAACTGCCATTCCAGGCAGCGCGGCGCCCGAAAAGCCTTAAGGATTCCCTTTTAGTGCCTACGTAGGATTGCCGATAGACCGGTGATGGGATTCGCTGAGGCTCGGCGCCTTGAGTTATGGATGACCTACGTCCGATGGTTCGGCGTGGTCTTCGGCGCGGTTGCGGTCGGGATGCAGCCCACTTACCCCACCCCTGGGATTGAGCAGAGCGCCTGGGTCTTCCTCATCTTCCTCGGCCTCGGCAACCTCGCCATCTGGGGGACGCTGGCCCGGATCAAACACGAGCGGGATCTCGCTCGCCTGGGGGCGGCGACGTTCGCCTTCGACACCCTGGTGGTTATGGCCCTCGTGTGGATCTTCGCTTTCGAGGACCCGTACGTGACCTGGGCGGTCCTCCTCGTCCTCCCGCTCGAGGGAGCCCTCAGATACCAGCTCTATGGCGCGCTCGGCGCGGCTGCGGCTATCGCCGTCTTCTTCGTGCCCCAGAGCCTTCGGGTAGCAACCCTGCACAACGCCGATTTTGACCTGACTACCTACACCTTCGTCACCGGACTGGCGATTCTCGTCGCCGGGGTGGCCGGGACCATGGCCGAGAACTGGCGCCGTCAGCACGAAGCCTTCATGCTCCAGAGCCTGAAGCTCTCGGAAGTCGATCGCCTGAAGGACCGGTTCCTCGCCGTCACCTCCCACGAGATCAGAGGGCCCCTGACGGCGATCATCGCCGGCGTCGACACCGTCCTCAAGCGGGACGACCGCCTGCGTCCCGATCAGAGGATCAACCTCCTCGAGATGGTCTCCACGCAAGGCCACCAGCTCGCCCGCTTGGTGGACGACCTCCTCCTCACCTCCGAGGTCCAGGAGCGACAGATCGCCCTCTATCCGGAGTGGACAGAACTGGACTTGATCATCGATCAAGCCGTCGAGGGCGCCGCCGGAAAACGCCGCTCGCATCAGCTCGAGATCTTCGCCGAGCCCCTTCGCTGCCTGCTCGACCAGCCCCGCGTCACCCAGATCATCCGGAACCTTGTGGAGAACGCCTACAAGTACACACCCGACCGCACACGGGTCGCGGTCGCAGCCCGGGGCAACTCCGGCGGCGTGGTGATCGAGGTCCACGACGACGGAGAGGGGATCCCCCCGGAACGCCGGGACCAGCTGTTCGAGGCCTTCCACCGGATCGAGGAGACCGCGGCGGGTCAGGACGGAGTGGGCCTCGGGCTCTACGTCGTGAGCCAACTCGTCGCCGCCATGGGCGGTCGAATCGACCTGGCGTCCTCGTCGAAAGGCACGACGTTCGCAATCAGCCTCCCGTGCCCCACTATGGCCCTCGAAAGCCAGCTCCTCGAAGTTGTCGGTCAAGACGGCGAGGACACGGCCCAGTCCGTCTGAGCGCCACAGGCCGGGCCTGTATCCTCGCCCGGATCATGCCCACGGTTAACTCGAGCGGCGTCGAGATCTCGTACACGGACAGCGGCGGATCGGGTCCTGTTGTGCTCCTCCTTCACGCCTGGCCGCTCAAGGCGGAGATGTGGGCCTCGCAGGTCGGTGCGCTCGGCGGACGTTTTCGTTTCATCGCCGTCGATTTCAGGGGCTTCGGCTCATCGGGCGCGCCGGACGATCCCGCTCAGTACTCGATGGACGCGTTCGCCGCGGATGCCGCCGCCGTCCTCGATGCGACGGAGATCGAGCGGGCTGTCGTGTGCGGGCTTTCGATGGGCGGATACGTCACGTTCGCCCTGCTGCGACAAAAGCCGGACAGGGTGGCCGGGATCGTCCTCGCCGATACGCGCGCAGAGGCGGATCCTCCCGAACGCGTCGAGCAGCGGACGGCCCAACAACAGCAGGTCGCCCGGGAGGGCACCGGAGGTTTGGTCGACACACTCGTCAGCGGACCGCTGTTGTCCGACACAACGAGGAGCCGCAAGCCGGACGTCGTCGAACGAGTCCGCACGTTGGCCGACAACCCATCCGCCGGGTACATCGGGGGACTCGAGGCGCTCAAGACCCGCCCCGACTCGACGCCACAACTTACGTCGATCTCAGTCCCCACCCTCGTCGTGGTCGGCGAGGAGGACGCTTTAGCCCCGCCGGATGTCGCACGGTCTATGCACGAGCACATCGGCGGCTCGGAGATGGTCGTTGTCCCGGAGGCGGGCCACCTGTCTAACCTCGAATCGCCCGATGTGTTCACCGGAGCACTCGCACGGTTCCTGGGAGGCGTCTAGCGATGTCAACAACTTCGCCTGCCTAAATCCATCCGCTGCGGGGGGCTCACCTCTAGGGTGAAGTAATGGATAGCGTGCTCCTGAAACTGTCTCCGTCCGGCGCGACGGATTTCAAGAGCTGCGCGCAGCTCTTCAAGTTCCGCTCGGTGGACCGGCTCCCCGAACCGGTCACGAAGGCATCTGCCCGAGGCTCGCTCGTGCACGCGGTCTTGGAGCGGCTCTTCAGTGAACCGGCGCCCACGCGCACGCCGGGTAGGGCCCTGGAGCTCCTGGAAGCCCTGTGGCGCGAGGTGCGGCTGGAGCCGGACATCCGGCCCGGCAACCTCACGGACGACGACGAGAAGGCGTGGCTGGCAGAGGGGAGGCATTTGCTCGGCAACTACTTCCGCCTAGAGGACCCCCGATCGGTACAAGCCAGCCGCTTGGAGTGGTGGGTGGAATACGAGCTCCCCGAAATCCACCTACGCGGCATCATCGACCGCGTCGAGGAGCGTGCGGACGGATCGTGGATCCTCACCGACTACAAGACGGGGCGGATCCCGGGTGAATCGCGCGAGCTCGCAGCGTTCTTCGGATTGCGGTTCTACGCCCTGGTCTGCTGGCGAGCCTTCGGGGTCATCCCCCAAGAGATCCGACTCGTATACCTGAACGATCCGGCGGTCCTCACGCTGAACCCGAACGAGCGGATGATGCTTGCGTTCGAACGTCAGATCGGAGCATTGGCCCGGGCGATTAAGCGGGCGCTGGAGACAAACGACTGGCGGCCGCGCCCATCACCGTTTTGCATGTCGTGCAGCTTCCAAGATCTCTGTCCGGCATGGGCCCCTACTTCCTGACCAAATCCGAACGAGCACACTTGTTGCGCCGATCTCATCCGGGCATACAGCGCGCAACAAGTGTGCTCGCCGCCGCGGGTACGGGTGACCCACGGCGGACAGAACGCACTTCGTACGGCTAGGCGCTCTTCGGCAGCATGCGGGTCATCTTCGTCCCACACACGGGACAGGACCCCTGCGCCGCCTTCGAACCGTTGGCGAGTTCCTTCACTTCGCCTTCGAAGTCCCGCTTCTCGCGGCACTTGACGCAGTAGCCGTTGTAAGTCGCCACAGGCGTCACGCTCCTCTCTCGGTGGGATCGGCCCCAGCCGGTTATCGCTGCCCCCTATGGTGCCACCTCTAGGCGCCTTGGGGCGGATTTCTGACTACGCTTCGTGTTCGCCTGGGGCTGATGTCGCCGGCTGTTGTGGCGTTTCGTCACTCTCCGTAGTCGGTTCTTCAGGCGGGGGTGGGGGCGGCTCGGCGAACTGCGGCGGCGCACCCCTGTAGCGGGCCAGGAGATACAGGGCGATCAGCATTACGACAAGCGCTGTGACCTGGCTCCCCGTCAGCCCGAAGTAGCGCTTGTCGACCCTGAGGAAGTCGGTGATGAGGCGCATTGCGCCGTACCAAATCGGAAAGACGAGCGCGAGCACGCCGACCCGCAACGACTTGCGGCCGAGCCATATAAGCACGCCGAAAAGTACCCAGCTCGAGATGAAGTCGTACAGCGCTGTCTGGTGCAAGACGATGTCGTAACAGCCGAGCGACGGCGGTGATCCCCGCTCGAGCGCCGCTCTGTACACCTCGGCCGACTGCGGTGCAGCTCCGGATTCCCCGAGGCAGCGCCACCCGAGAAAGAAACTTGTCGGCTTCCCGATGTGGTCGCCGATGAGCAAGTCGCCTATGCGTCCGATCGCAATACCCAACGCAAGTCCGGGAGCGGCGAGATCCGCCATTCGCCAGAACCCAAGGCGATGCCGCCTGATATACGGCACGCCGCCCACAACGCCCCCCGTGATTCCGCCGAGGAGGGAGATACCGCCCTCCCACACCTTGAAGACGCCGAGGAGATCGTTCCCGCCGTCGGTCACCTCGGAGAAGTGCCCGATCACGTAGGCCACACGCGCCCCCACCATGGCGCCGATGAGCACCCAGAACAGCGTGTTCCAGATCTCCTGCTCGTCGGGTCCCCCTCGGCGGCGCGACCTGCGCACCATCAGCTGCGCGCCGATCAGGAACCCGACAGCAATCCCCACGCCGTGCGGTGAGATAGCAAGCCCGCCGATGTGGATGCGCGGGACGATCTCCCATGCAAGCGGGTTGATGCCGAACTCGATCGGTGCGGCGAGGATCACGTGATGGGTTAGACCTTCCGGTACTCCGTCGTCCAGGCGCCGTTTTCGACAACAAAGTCGGCGAACAGGAGCGGCGCCTCCTCCCGCATGATCTCACCGATGAGGTTGAACACGTAGCGGAGCTCTTCCTCGGCGCCGGGGGCCGTTCGCATCTCGATGACGTGTCGAAGTGTTCGGATGTTCGACGTCCAGATGATCATGGTGGAGATCCCTTCGGGCGCCAGGCGCC
>DASQUP010000144.1:0-61504 GCA_035641235.1 Actinomycetota bacterium | reverse complement strand
TGCGGCCTTCGCCGTGTTCGATGCGTTCGAGAACCTTCACACCCCACCATGTGCCTTCGCGGCACGGTGTGCATTTGCCGCAGGACTCGTGTTCGAAGAACTCGGTGGTCACGAGCGCGTTACGTACCATGCAGGTCGTGTCGTCCATGATGACCACCGCACCCGAGCCAAGCATCGTCCCGGCTTCTTTCAGCGCCTCGAAGTCCATATGGACGTCGGCGTCGGTCAACAGCGGCGCACTCGCCCCTCCGGGGATGATCGCTTTGAGCTTCCTGCCGCTCGGTATTCCGCCCGCAAGTTCGATCAGATCGGACAGCTTGGTGGAGTACGGAACCTCGTAGTTTCCGGGCTTGGTGACATGCCCCGAAACCGAAAAGACCTTCGTGCCGGGCGACTTCTCGGTGCCCCATTTCCGGAACCAGTCGCCCCCATTCACAACGATGTGGGGCAGCGTCGACAAGGTCTCGGTGTTGTTGATCACCGTGGGTTTGCCGTAGAGGCCCTTCACGGCGGGAAACGGCGGCTTCAGGCGGGGCTGCCCGCGATAGCCCTCGAGGGAGTCCAGCAGCGCAGACTCCTCTCCGCAGATGTATGCGCCGGCGCCGCGGTGTAAAACGATGTCCAGGTTGTACTTGCTGCCGAAGATGCCGTCGCCGAGATAACTCTTGTCGTAGGCCTCTCGGATCGCTTTGTCGAGGCGCCGCGACCCGATAGCGAACTCCCCCCGGCAGTAGACGAATGCCGTCGACGCCCCGACGGCGTAGGACGCGATGGCTATGCCTTCGATGAGCTGATGGGGATCACCTTCGGCGAGCTCCCGATCCTTGAACGTTCCCGGTTCGCCCTCGTCGTGGTTGACCACGACGTACTTCGGCCAAACGTCCTTCGGCACGAACGACCACTTCATGCCGGTCGGAAAGCCGGCGCCCCCCTTGCCTCGAAGACCCGAGTCCTTGACCAGTTCGATGGTCTCGTCCGGAGTCAGTTCGTCGACCACCTTCTTTAGCGCGCTGTAGGCGCCGTCGTCCAGAGCGCGGTCGAGCGTCCAGGAGTCCTGTGGGTACTCCCGAAGCCGCTTGTAGGTCATGAGGACTTCGCTAGCCACTTGCGGCTCCGTTTCCTTCGCCGTCGGTGCCGGGCTCCTTCGGCCTGAATCCGGGGGCCGTGTCGGCTCTCGGCGATTCCCCGCCGATGGTCCGTTCGGGAGCCACCTCGCCCGACGGAATGCGGACCCCGGTCGTGGCCGTCTGGTAGCTGATCTCCTTCGAGGTCAACACGGGATCGCCGCGCTCTCCCCGAACTTCTTCACCGCGCGCCAGACGCTCACAGATCTCGACGGCCAGCTCCGGCGTCACGTTGTAGAAGTCCTCGTAGTTGACCTGGATGGCCGGGGCGCCGTCGCACGTGGCAAGGCACTCGGCCGTTTCGAGCGAAAACTTTCCATCGGCCGTCGTCCCGCCGGTCTCTACGCCGAGATGTTCCTCGAGGGCAGGGATGAGCTTGCGCGCCCCACGGTGGGTGCACGAGACGTTGCGACACACCGACACGAGGTATTCGCCCTGAGGTTTCTTCTTGAGCATGGTGTAGAAGCTCGCGGCGGCGAGAACCTGAGCAGAGGTCAGGCCGAGAAGGCCGGCCACCTCCCTCATTCCGGCCTCCGTCACGTAACCCTCAACGGACTGGACCAGGAACAGCAGAGGCAGAACGGCCGATCGTTTGTTGGGGTATCGCGCTATGAGGCGCTGGGCGACGTCGCGAAGGTCGTCGTTGAGAACGGGGGCCTGCGATCCGTTGCCGTGTGTCATCGGTCCACACCACCGAGGATGGGATCGATCGATGCGATCGACGCAATCAGATCGGCGACGAGCTGCCCCTTGACCATCGTCGGAAGCGCCTGCAGGTTCACGAACGAGGGGTCGCGCACGTGCACGCGGTAGGGACTCGTCCCACCGTCGGAGATCGCGTAGACGCCGAGCTCGCCGCGAGGCGACTCCACTGCTGCATAGGTCTCGCCCGGCGGAACCGTGTACCCCTGGGTCACGAGTTTGAAGTGATGGATGACCGCCTCCATCGACCGGTTGAGTTCGGCGCGCGGAGGCGGCGTCAGCTTCGGGTCCATGTTCTTGTAGTCGCCGGAGGGCATACGGTCGACGATCTGCCGAATCAACCGAAGCGACTCGTGCATCTCCACCATCCGCACCTTGTAGCGCGCGTAGACGTCCCCGGCGGTTTCAACCGGTACGTCGAACTCGAGGTCCGAGTAGGCCTCGTACGGCATGTCGCGCCGCAGATCCCAATCGACTCCCGCCGCCCTGGCGATGGGTCCCGTCGCGCCGAGAGCCAGAGCCTCCTCCTTGGAGATTGCGCCGACCCCGTTCGTCCGTTCCAGGAATATCGGATTGAGACTCAGGAGCTCCTCGTATTCACGCACGCGCGGTGGAAGCACATCGAGGATGTCCTCGATGACCTTCTCCCATCCATCGGGGAGGTCCTCCCAGACGCCTCCCGGCATGATGTAGTTGTGGTTCATCCGGAGTCCGCTGACCATCTCGTAGAAATCAAGAATCAGCTCGCGCTCTCGGAACCCATAAAACATCGCCGACATTGCGCCCATGTCGAGACCTTGCGTTCCGAACCACACGACGTGGGACGACAAGCGATTGAGCTCCGTCATCAGCATGCGGATGTACTGACCCCGCTCGGGGACCTCAATTCCGAGGAGTTCTTCAACGGCTAACGAATACGCCTGCTCGTTGAAGAACGGCGCCAGGTAGTCCATACGCGTAACGATGGTTACCGCGCCGCGCCAGTTCTGGTCCTCGCACTCCTTCTCCATCCCCGTGTGGAGGTAGCCGATGATGGGCCGGCAATCGAGGACGGTCTCGGCGTCGAGCTCGAGCAGAAGCCGAAGGACACCGTGGGTGGCCGGGTGGACGGGACCCATGTTGATGACCATGCGCTCCTCGAGTTCGTCGTACGACTCGACGAACGCGCCGTGACCTTTGGCCTCTACGGCCTCGACCACCGCTTGGGTTTTACTCATCGTTGCTCCGGCCCCGATTCGGGCACGGGGACTGCCTGTCCGAGGCGATCTACCTCGCGGCGGGCATCCTCGGAGCTGGGTGCCTGGCCCGGAGTCTCGATCTGCAGGAAAGGTTGGGGTCTGAACTCGACCGGCACCTTGCCGACTCCGTAATCCTTGCGCAGCGGGTGACCTTCCCACTCATCGGGCATGAGGATGCGCGTGAGGTTGGGATGCCCCTCGAAAACGATGCCGAACATGTCGTACGCCTCGCGCTCCATGAAGTTGGTTGTCGGCCAGAGGTCCACGACAGAGGGAATGGTGGGAGGATCGCCCGTCGCCGTCACGTGAAGAGTCGCTCGCTCCTTGCGCTCCGCGTGCAGCATCTGGAGCACGATCTCGAACCGGCTTTCGAATCCCTCAAGGCCCGATGTGTCGACGCCTGCGAGGTCGCGCACTTCCCAGCCCTCGTCCGCAAGGGCGCGGGCGCGCTCAAGCCATTCGTCGGCCTGCAGCCAGGTCGTTCCCACTAGCCGAGGCCCGTCCTCATGCCGATACCCTGCCGGACTGGTACTCGCCGCGTTTGATGCGCTCGTGCAGCAACATGATTCCGTCGATCAGCATCTCCGGACGCGGCGGGCAACCCGGGACATAGATGTCGACCGGAACGATCTGGTCGACCCCCTGAACCAATGCGTAGTTGTTGAACACGCCCCCCGTTGAAGCACACGCACCCATAGAGATGACCCATTTGGGTTCTGTCATCTGGTCGTAGATCTGACGGAGAACCGGAGCCATCTTCTGCGACACGCGGCCGGCGACGATCATCAAGTCGGCCTGCCGCGGCGATGCCCTGAAAGCCTCCATGCCGAAACGTGCAAGGTCGTGGCGAGGCATCGTTGTGGCCATCATCTCGATGGCGCAGCAGGCAAGCCCGAAGGTAACCGGCCACAGCGAGGACTTGCGCGCCCAGTTCACGACCTTGTCGAGCTGCGCGGTCACGAAGTTCGCCCCGATTGTGTCGCTCACTCCGCCCACTCGAGGCCTCCTCGTTTCCACACG
Organism: Actinomycetota bacterium; assembly: GCA_035641235.1. Classification (GTDB taxonomy): domain Bacteria; phylum Actinomycetota; class CADDZG01; order CADDZG01; family WHSQ01; genus DASQUP01. The sequence continues at coordinate 57,420 of DASQUP010000144.1, read as the reverse complement.
TACGCATACGCGGCCACGAGGATGCCGATGAATGCAAGCATCTCGTAGAGGCCGAACAGCGCGAGCTCGTCGTAGGCAACTGCCCACGGGTAGAGGAACACCGTCTCGATGTCGAAGATGATGAACAGCATCGCTATCAAATAGAACTTGACCGGGAACCGCTCGCGCTCGGTCGCGGTGCTCTCGTCCGGCACGATCCCGCACTCGTAGGGGTCGAGCTTGGAACTCGTCCACTTCTTAGGTGATAGGCGCGCCGCGACGAGCATCGACAGGACGGCGAACAGCGTCGAGAGTACGACTAGAAAGAGAATCGGAAGATAGGCCGGCAGCGTCACGGCTTCAACTCCGCCAGCTTCTTAAGGAACCAGAATCCTCTCTGTTCCACGTTGTCGACGCGCGAGTCCTCAAGGTTCGCAAGGAGTGTCAGAGCAAAGCTCATGACGGCCTTCGATCGCATGCCCGCGGACACGAGCTTCTCCATGATCGTGGGGTACCCGATGAGCTTCACGAAGCGCCGCCCCAAGCGGTAGTAGGGGCCGTACTGCTGCTTGAGTTCATCCGTGTAGTCGACCAGAGAGGGGCTGCGGCCGTTTCGCAGAGCCTCGTCGATGTGGCGCCCCGCCATTCGTCCGGTTTCGTATCCGTACGCAATGCCCTCGCCGTTACACGGGTTGATCATTCCGGCTGCGTCACCGGCGATCAGGAATCCGGGGCCGTGCGGGGGCCACACGCTCCCTCCCATGAAGAGGCGGCCACCGCGGGGGCGGGACGCGACCGTTTCGGTGTTGACCTCCCAGTCTTTCGGGAGCTGCTCGATGAATCCGTTTTGCAGGTGGTGGAGATTGACCGAGCGCCATCCTCCGTACGTCGAGAGGAGCCCGACGCCGGCGTTGACGGTTCCGTCCCCGACGGGGAAGACCCATCCGTATCCGGGGACCGCTTCGGGGCCGGTCCGGATGTCGAGGTATGCCTCGAACCATCCCGAGTGCTCCATTGGCGAGTTGAAGTACTGCCGCACGGCAAGTCCCATCGGGTACTTCTCGTTGCGGTCGCGCCCGAGCGACCGGGCGAACTTGGTCGCGGCGCCCTCGGCACACACCACGAAGGTGGAGTTGATCTCTTCGACATCGTCGTTCCGTTTGGCACGGAGGCCTGTGAGGACGCCTTTATGGAACAGGGGCTCGGTGACCTGCGTGCCGTACAGCACCTTTGCTCCGGCGCGTTCGGCATTGTCCAGGACGATCTTGTCGAGGTCCTTGCGTGGTTTTACCAGCCCGTAGTCGCACCAGTCGTCGAGTTCTGGAAACTCGAGCTCCAGGGTGCGGCCGGCGGCGTGGACCCGCAGACCCCGGACGCGCTCCCACTCGGCGAGTTCGCGGCCGAGTCCCATCTCGTCGAGGGTCTTTACCGCCCTGGGGGTCAAGCCGTCGCCGCACGTCTTCTCGCGAGGGAAGGTCTTCTTCTCGCAGACGATGACGGAGTGCCCGCGCGTCGCCAGGTATTGCGCCGCGGCGGCGCCGGCCGGTCCACCACCAACGACCGCAACGTCGACTTCGATTGACACGTCCTCGCGCCCCTCCAAGTTCGAGTCGGTCGAGCGAGCTGCCCGCTTGTGAAAATTTTCACGAGCCCCTGCGAGAGCGAGTTTAGTACCAAAGCTCACCTGGACGCGCCCGGCGCGCGCCGCGACCTGCGTACACAGGACGACAAGGATTGTCGGTTTGTGTACACAGGTCTGGCGGACCGAGGATTTTTTCCGAAAAAGTGGCGCGCGCCACAGCTCGAGGTTCGGTTGCGTGGCTTGATCACCCAATGTCCCTGGACGCGGAAGTCAACCATCGGGCCGAAGCCGAGTGTGTGGCAATCATGCGGTCCCAGTTCGGCGTCATCCACGAAAGGCAGGCACAGAGGGCGGGGATGACTCCCCGCATGATCCGTTACAGAATCCGAACCGGTCGGTGGGAGGTACTCCACCCCTCCGTCTTCCGCCAGGCGGGGACGCCAACCACCCGCGAACAACGGGCCATGGCGGCAGTTCTGTACGGGGGCCCCGAGGCGGTGGTGTACGGGCGCTGCGCGGCCGCAGCTTGGGATCTCGCCGGTGGACGGTGGGATCCTCCGGAGATCTCGAGCCCGCGAAACCTCCGCCGAGCCGGATCCAAGATCATCGCCCGGAGGTGCGGCAGCCTGGAGGCTCGAGACGTAACCCGACTCGGCTCCCTCCCCACGACTGGTCTTTGCCGCACCGTCATTGACCTCTGTGGCCAGGTTGAGAACCGGACCGCGGAGATGGCCTTCGATCAGGCGCTTCGAAGGGGGGCCTCCCCCGCTGCCTTTCGCCGGCGCGCCGAGGAATTGAGGAGCATGAGGCTGCCCGGGCTCACTCTGCTCAACGAGTTCCTCGACGACCGCGATCCGGATCGAGCGATGACCGATACCGAACTCGAGACGCTGGTCAATGAGTGGCGGCGGCGCTACGGCTTCCCACAGCCGGTATTCCAGCACTGGGTGACGCTTCCGGACTACGGACCCGCTCGCCTGGACTTCGCCTATCCGGAGGTCCTTGTGGGAATCGAGGCCGACTCGTTCGAATGGCACTCGGGCAGAGCCGCGTTCGAACGGGACCGCGCGCGCATCAGCGAGTTCGCAAGCCTCGGATGGATCATCATCCAAACGACGCTTCGCGAAATCGAGCGCCACCCCGATCGCGTTGCCAACCGGCTCCGGCGCGCCCTCGCACGCACGCTCTGATCGAACCTGTGTACACAGAACGACAAGGATTGTCGTGTGGTGTACATAGGTTTTCGGCGCGCCGGGAGTGGTCGGCGCGCCGGGAGTGTTCGGCGCGCCGGGGTGCTACTGCACTACCGTCGTGCCGTTCATTGCCGGGTGCGTGTCGCACTGGAACGGATACTCGCCCGCCTCAATTGCCGGCACTTGATAGGTGACCGTCGTCCCGGTGATGTCCTCGCCGTCGAAGAGCGCATCGCTCTGGCTGTCCGCCGCTGCCTGGTCGGGATAGATCGCGATGTTGTGCACGAGCTGGTCGTCGTTGACGAACTCGATGGCCGTCTCCTCGCCGGCGGTCAGCTCGATCCGGTCGGTGTCGAACTGAACGTTGCTTGCCGTGACGGTGAGGCCACCACCGCCTCCACCACCGCCTCCACCGCCGCCTTCGCCGTTCTCACCGCCGCCGCCTCCGCCGCCTCCTGCGGAAGTCTCCCCGTCCCCGTACTGCGCAACAAGGATCAGAACGGCGACGAGCGGAACGATAAGGAGCAGCACCGACAGCATCGGCGACCGCTCTCGCCCGGCCCGGGCCGCCGTTACGGCCGGCACGCCGGTGGCCACCAACTCGTCGATCATCTTGCGGCGCTCCCGCATCGCGGCCTGGCCGTCGAACTGCGCCTGCGGTGTCACAGCGTCCTCGGGTCGGAGCCGCGTTCCCCCGGGCTGTCCCGGAGACACCCCAACCGTCTCGGCGGGAGGAACCGTAGCAGCAGCAGCCGGAGCGGCCTCAGCTGGTTGCTCCGCAGGAGCCGCCGGGGCGGGGGCCTCGGCGGGCGCAGCCGCCGCGGGTGCAGCCGCCGCGGGTGCTTCCGCCGCGGGTGCTTCCGCCGCGGGTGCTTCGGCGGCGGGAGCCGGTGCCTCGGCAGCGGGAGCGGGAGCCTCGGCGGCGGGAGCGGGAGCCTCGGCCGGAGCTTCCTCGGCCGCCGGAGCGGCCTCCACTACCTCTTCGGCGGGGGCCTCGGCCGGCGCCGCTGCCTCACCGCCCTCGAACTGCGGCTGGGACCCAGGCCACCACTTCGGCTCCTTCGGATGGGGTGACCCCTCGATGGCCCTCTGGCGCGCCGCCTTGGCGCGGCCCTCGGCGACCGGCGAGCTGCTTCCCTTGCCCTGCTCTTCCTGTAGCACTTCCTGATAGATCTGCTCTGGATCCAAGCCCCTGCGCTCCCCTATGTGCTCAGCTTCTATGGTCGAAATCTACCTGGCCGGAACGGTAACCGGCACAACCCTCACAAGTCATCCCGGCCGCAATCAAAAATCACGGTCCGTCGCCTCGTGGGCGAGTGCTCGAAGCGCCGAGCGCGCTTGGTCATCGACATCCAAACCCACGATCGCGCTCGCCGCTTCGTCTGCTCGAGCACGAAGCATCTCCTCAGCGACCGCGCGAGCACCTGAACGCTCCACCAGATCACGCAGATGCTGAACGTTGTCTGCAGTCAGCGACTCCCCGGCCCCCCAGCGCGAGACGAAGAACTCTCGATCCGACCCGTTCAGAAGACGAGCGGTTGCGGCGAAGAGCACATTTCGTTTTCCCTCCCGGATATCGGAGTCCACCGGCTTACCCAGGCTCGAGCGGTCTCCGAAGGACCCGAGAAGGTCGTCTCGAAGCTGAAAGGCCTCCCCGAGGGGGTCCCCGAACGCCGACAACCCGGCAACCAGACCTCCAGGTGCATCGGCGAGCAGCGCACCTATGACGAGCGGCTTCTCGATCGAGTAGCGGCCGGACTTGAGAACGGCTATGTGCCGCGCTTCCTGTTCCGACATGTCGATGCGTGAGGCGTGTTTGACGTCGAGGTGTTGGCCGGCGATCACCTCCTGCCGCATGAGTGAATAGGCGCCAAATGCCCGCAAGACCACCGCTGGGTCGAAGCCTGCGGAGAAAAACAGCGCATCGGCCAGCACCAACGCCAGATCACCGGTCAGGAGGGCAAAACCCAAACCGTGCCGGACGTGGACGGTCGGCTCCCCCCGTCGCTCGTCGGAGTCATCCATGATGTCGTCGTGGACGATCGCAAATGTGTGAAGCAGTTCGAGACTCGCAGCGGCGCGCACGATCGCCGGCCCGTGGCGTCCGCCCGCGGCCCTGAATCCCCAGTAACAAAAGGCCGGCCGCAGGCGCTTTCCACCCGCCGAGATGACGCGGGCGATCTCATCGATCAAGTCGGCCGCATCGGGAACTGCTTTGAACCTATCGTCGAGAAAGCGATGGAGTTCGACGTCCACAGCGGTCCGCAACTCTGGGAGTGACGGAGAGAAATCGCGCATTCGGAGTGTAGATTACGGCCGCCCGAGCGGCTTAAAGCGTTCATTTCTTCTGCAACCGCCCCCACGGCGTATAGGGGAGAAAAGAACAGGTAGCATCGCCTGCCCATGCATTCTTTTCGCCGGCTTGCGGCCACATCGACGGTCGCGACGCTTCTTCTGGTGGCTGTTGGAGGGCTCGTTCGCGCCACCGACTCGGGCCTCGGATGTGGAGACGACTGGCCCGACTGCAACGGCAAACTCATTCCCGTCCTGAACGCGCGGCCGGTCATCATCGAGTGGACCCATCGTGCTGTCGCCATGATCGTGGGCCTGCTGGTCCTGGCACTCTTCGTGCAAGCGCTTCGGTACCTGCGAGACCGTCCGGGCCTGGTGAAACTGTCGGGGGCGGCACTGGCTCTCGTCATCTTCCAGGGACTCCTCGGTCGTGTGGTTGTGAAGGGCGAACTTGAGGTGCTGCTCGTGGTCGGTCACCTCGCAACGGCGATGGTGTTCCTGGCTGCTCTGATTGGGGTGGTCGCGGCCTCGACTCGGGCGGAGGGGGGAGTCGATGGGCCACCCGACCAGACTGTCGCCCGGCTCGCCGCATGGGCGTCATCCGCCGTGTTCGTTCTGCTCATCGTGGGCTCGTACACGAGCGACTACGGCTACATGCCGGGATGGCCGCTTCAACACGGACGCTTCGTCCCCAACATCGGGGTCGAGCGCGAGGCAGTTCACTTCCTTCATCGGATACTCGCAGTGGTTGTCGCGGTGATCGTCGTGTGGGTGGCAGTCCAGATAGTCCGCCGGAGCCGTCTGGAGCTCGTCCGGCGCCTTGCCCGCATTGCAGCAGCGCTCTTCATAGTGGAGATCTTCATCGGTGCCCTGAACGTGTGGACCGTGCTGAACCCGATCGTTGTGATGTTCCACCTCGCCGCAGGAGCCGGGATATGGGCTGCCTTGGTGGCGATTGCGGCCGCAACGAGTCCTGTGATCGAGGAGCTTGGGGCCGCCAAGGGGATGGCCGCATCATCCACTGCCGCAGTTGAGGCCGGCCGTTAGGATGCAGAGCGACATGGCCTCACGTTCACCTGCCGTCGGCATCGACGAGCAACTGGGCCGGCGGCACTCCGGTGACGCCGAACCGCCGGTATATACAGGCCTCTCCGTCCGAGAACGAGTCGCGGCCTATATCGCGCTGACCAAGCCGCGCATCATCGAGCTGCTGCTGGTAACAACAGTTCCCTCGATGGTCGTGGCGGCGAAGGGGTGGCCGTCGACGGCCCTCGTCCTGTGGACCTTGCTGGGTGGCACTCTGGCCGCCGGCGGCGCCAACGCGATCAACTGCTACGTCGACCGAGATATCGACGGGATCATGCCGCGCACTCGGCGGCGACCCCTGCCCTCTCACCGCGTTGCGCCGCGCAGCGCATTGGTATTCGGGACGGTTCTCGGCGCCGTCTCCTTCCTTCAGATGTGGACGACGGTGAACGCCCTCGCCGCGGCTCTCGCACTGGCCGGTCTGCTGTTCTACGTCTTCGTCTACACGATCGGACTCAAACGAACGACGCCACAGAACATCGTCATCGGAGGCGCCGCAGGTGCCGTTCCTGCTCTCGTCGGATGGGCGGCCGTAACGGGAACACTTGAGCTTCCGGCACTCGCCCTCTTTGCAATCATCTTCTACTGGACGCCGCCCCACTTCTGGGCATTGGCGCTGCGCTACGAGCGCGACTACGCAGCCGCCGGCGTGCCGATGATGCCCGTCATCTATGGCCGGGAGGAGACGACCAAACACATCCTCCTGTACTCACTACTGCTTCTGGCGATGTGCCTGGCCTTCTTCTCCGTCGGACGGATGGGAATGCTGTACCTCGGGTCTGCACTTGTGCTGAACGGCGCGTTTATCTACCTCGCGATCCGACTGTGGCGAAGGCCCGAACCGCGCGTCGCCTGGGACCTGTTCCGGTTCTCGATCTATTACCTGGCGCTGCTGTTCGTGGCGGCAGCAGCCGATCAGTTCATTCGGATCTGATCAATCAGGTGATCGTGATCGGCTGATCGGTAACGACTTCGGTGTCGGTTGGCCCGGTTCCCCCGGGAACACCCGACTGAGCTCTGGCCTGAACTGTCACGACGATGCCGTCGCCCGATTTCGCCTCATACACGATGTTTGTCTGTGCCCAGCGTTCAGTGTCAGTAGCGAAACACCGCTGCGATTGGCTCCGCACAGGGCATCTCGTCGCGCTCCACGAGGTAGACGGATCCGCCGTGAAGAAGGCTCTGGCGTGTTGCGAGATCGAGTAAGTCCCCGTCTCCCGGCGACGGGTCGTCATGGACCTCGAGTGCGTCGGCGTCCGCAACGTAGGCCCCCCAGCGGCGCTCACCTTTTGCCACCATGAGGCTTTCCACCCTTCCAGCGTGTGCGCCACGCACCACGTCGAGTAGGGCACAGGATGCGAGTCCGACACCCTCACCTCGGCCGTACTTGTCTTTGGCCTTGAGGAGGGGCTCACGAAAGATCGGATCAACGATCGGGCGGGCGCGTTCGAGCAATTGCCGCGGCGACAGTTGGTCGGGATTCCCCTCGATGCCCTTGTTCACGACGTTCCGGTAGTCGGTCACATGCCGGTACATCGTGATCAGATAGTCGACGGCCGCAACGACTAGCGGCGCGCCGTCCGTAGTCAACATTCGGCAGACTCCGGCGTCGGCGGCCTGGAAGTACCGCTTGATCTCCTCTTTGAGGTCTTCGTCACCCGGCCCATGACCATGCTGCATGGTGCGGCCGCCCACACCGGCCCGCGATGTGGGATGGCGTTGCAGGTTCTTCTTCTGGTAGTCGTCGTAGCGAGTTGCCTCAGCCAGACTTCTCGGTACGTCGGTGATGTCAACCTCCTCGATGCTGTGAGGCGTGGCGCGCATAAGGCGAAGCGAGTCCATGCTCACCGCAAGGATGTAAAAGTGCCCTTGGGTCATCGCGGGAAGCAAGGGGGTGACATGCAGGGTTTCGCCGACGACAACAAGCTCCTCGGCCTCATGTGGGAGCTTCAGCACGCGAAAGAACTCCGGAGCCGCAAATACCGCAAGGCCGTCAAGTTGATGCCGCCAGAACTCGGACCGATCCAGGAGTGCACGCGCAGGGCGAAGGATCCCCCCCGTTTCAGAATTGCCCACGCCCTGTTGAGAGAGCTTCGCCTCAGCATCGGAGAGCAGGTTTTTGTAGCGAAGGATGTTCTGTTCCGCCTCGGGCCCGGCGCGATGCGATGGCTGATAGATCGATACCGCCGGAGCCGATCGAGGGGCAAGGAGGTCGCGGATGTCATCCTGGGTGACGGGATCAAAGGCACTCGTCTGGGCCATCGGGACCTCCTCGAGCCATACCGGTAAACCCGCATCCACCCGGCCGGCAAAACGCTGAACCGTTCGCCGGCCCGGCGGATCAGCACTCCGGTACAAGTTACGCATATGCACGCCGTCTGGGCAATCCTGAAGATTCCAGCCAGGGGCAAGGAACTATTGAGAAGTAGGCGAATGCGTCGGTCGAAGGTCGTCGACGGAGAGCTAGGTGAGCCCCAGGCGGCGATCCTCTTTGGCGGCGAGCCGATCTTCTTCGCGCATCCAGGCGACTACTACGGCGGCCAGCGCCGCCCCCGCAAGGAGCTCGCCACCAACCCACATCACAACGCCGGCGAGCTGCTGATCCGCCAGAGGAGCAGGCCCCCACGACCGCTGGAGCGTGGAGTAGTGCTCGTAAAGAACTCGGTCCGCGGAATACAAAGCCAGTCCTACAAATGCCTGGACGGGCATCGTGAGAGCCACGTACACCACACGCACGGGCCGTGCCAGGCGTGATGACCCTGGATCCAACCCCACCACCGGCCACCAGAACAGGAGGGCTGCGGAGATGTACAGAGCATGTTCGCCGATGTGTACGAGTTCGTTCTCGAGTGCCGCGTTGTAGATGGCCGAGAAGTGGGTGAGAACCACGACGGCCGCCATCAACATCCATGCGACTACCGGCTGCCCGAAGAACTTTATGGGAGGCATCTCTATAAGGGCGCGCAGCCTCCGCCGCAGCCGATCCGAACCGGATCGCAGCGCCAGCGTCACCGGCGCGCCGAGCAATAACAGCGGAGCGGCGAGCATCACCAGGAGCAGGTGCTGCACCATGTGGACCCAGAAGAGCGCTGTGTCAAAAACCGCCGGTGGACCGGACAACGCGAACACAGCCACCCCGATCCCAGCGATGTAGCTGCGGCTGCGCCACACAGACCATCCATGTACCCGGCGCGCCGCTCGTATGTACCACCACGCTGAGGCGGCACCAGCGCCCCAGACGAGCGGTTCAAAGGCCCATTGGAGGAACCAGATACCGGGATCTGGAGCCGGACCGTGCGCCAGAATCAAATGCCTACCTCCCGGCTACCTTCCGGCCGATTCCAGTGCTACTCCACAACTACGGTGCCGCCCATCGCGGGATGCACGTCACACTGGAATACGTACTCCCCCGCGTCCGGGGCCGTGAATTCGTAGGTGACGGTCGTCCCGGTGATGATCTCCCCCTGGAAGATGGGGTTCTCCTGCGCGTCGGCATCGGCCTCGTCTGCATAGATCGCGACGTTGTGCTGGAGTTCATCGCGGTTGTCGAAGGTGATCGAGACATCTTCCCCGGCAGTTAACTCAATGGTGTCGGACGCGAACTGAACGTCCTCCGCGACCATAGTCCCCCCGCTGGCAACCGGGCCGCCCGAGTCACCTGCCGGCGCTCCCTCCTCGGCCGCTGGCGGCGCTGCTTCCGCGTGCTCCTCCGCCCCGATACCCAGTTGTGCGATCGCGATGCCGATGATCACGGGATAGATCACGACGACGGCCAGCTCAACCATCCCATTGCGTGAGATGTTTGGTCGTGAGGCCAGCACGGCGCAGGCGCCGAGGATGTTCAAGGCAGTCACCGTGGCGACGGCCGTAGCGGCCTCCGCAGGGAGTGCAAGCAGCACACGCGAAAAGCCGAAGGTCAACAGAACGATGACCACGACCGCCGTGACCGGAATCAGAACCGGGAGCGGGACCCTGAAACGTACCTCTCCCAGCATCGGATCTTGCTGGCTCATCACTTCCTCATATCCCAGACTTCGAGTTCACGCTCGAAGTCATCCCAACCGACTTCGTGTCCAACGTCAGCGTCTTCTTTTGCGCTCCATCTAAAGAACATCACCGCGATGACGGACCACAGTAGCAAACCGCCACCGAGCTTCATGAGCAGCCCCGCCATCATCTGATCGGTTCCTGCCGACAGGCCCCACAGCCGAGGCGCCGACTCGTAGAACGAATACAGGGGCCGATCGGCAAACGTAAGAAACGATGCGGGGACCGTGGGAACGACGGACTGGAGGAACAAGTAGAGCATCTTCGCCGGCTCCGAAAGTCGATTGAGCTCCGGAAGCGGCGACACCACAACCGACCACATGACCAGCGCGGCGCCCAAGAGGAATGAGTGAAATGCGAGGTGGAACACCGCGCTGTTCGATTGGAGGTCGACCACCAACGGCCAGTGCATGGCGACCACTGCGCCGTTGAACAGAACGAGGGCGATCAAGGGCCGGGTCAGAACTCGGAAGGCCTTGAAACGGGCCCCCTTCCCCAACAGACCTCTCAGCAGCCATGTAGGCGTGCCGAGCAGCAACAGCGGCGGAATCACAAACGCGAACATCAGGTGCTGGACCATGTGCGCTGAGAACCAGTAGTCCTCCGCAAGCTCGTGGAGCGGCCAGTCCTCCGCGATCAACAGGGCGATTACTCCGAGCAGAAACGACACCTTCTGTCCGGTCGTTGCGATGGGTTTGCCGGGGGCGGCCCGACGCGGGCCCAGGACGGTGACGGCCCACACATAGCCGACAAGCAGCCCCACAACGAGCAGCCACACGTCAGGGTGCGGGTGCCACACGAGCACAGCGGTTGCCTCTTGCGCTGCGGAAATCATCCGCCTGCGATCTCAGGCACCGCGCCGCCGCGCGCAAGGAACACGGTCAACACGATGGCGAAGATGGCAAGAGCGAGGACGAGGCCACTGACGAACAGCCTGCGAAATAGTGGGCTGTCGAACTTGAGATGCATGAACCAGGTCGCAACCAGAAAGAACTTAATGAACGCGAACACCAATAGGAACGGCACGATGATGTCGCGCATGCTGTCGATGTAGTAGATGGCGACCTCGAGTGCCGTGACGATCGCCAGCCAGACCCCAACCACCACGTACTGCCGCGGCTCGGGGTGATGGGCGAGTTCGCCTTCCTCTCTGGGAGCATGTTCGACGCCTGCCTGGGTCATTTGTTCACTCCGCTAGTTGGTGGGGATCAGGTACACGACGGTGAAGATGACGATCCAAACGATGTCCACGAAGTGCCAGTAGAGGCCGATCAATTCCACCTTTCGAGGGCCGTCGGGGTCCGACAGCCTCCCGAACATCGACATTCCGACGAGAGACAACAACATGAAGATTCCAACCGTCACGTGCGCACCGTGGAATCCGGTCATCACGAAGAACGCGCTGCCGAAGGTGCTCGTGGAGAGCTTGAGACCTTCGTCGACGAAAGTCGTGAACTCGTAGATCTGCCCGCCGATGAAGACCGAGCCGAGCATCGCCGTCGCCAGCAGCCATATGCGCAACCCGCGGTGATCGCCCCGTTGGATGGCGGCGAGTGCAAGGACCATCGTCACGGACGACATGAGCAGCACGAACGAACTGACGGACGTATACGGGATGTCGTAGATCTCTTGTGGCTTCGGTCCATCCAGGACACGGTTGCGATACAAGAGGTACGTCGAGATGAGTGAGCCGAAGAACAGGCACTCCGAGCCCAGGAAGGCCCACATCGCCAGCTTGACGTTGTCGAGCCCTGTACTCGTGTGGTGTTCGGGAGGGGCGTGCGCCGCCGCGTGCTGAGAGCTCAATGTCCTTCCTCCGCAGCCGGCTCGAGCACCCATCCGAAGAGACCGAGCATGAGAATCAGCGCTCCCACCCCGATGAGCACCGGCTGGAAGATCACTCCGTATCCCATGATGGGAAGACCGATCGACGCGATGGCCGGGAAGTACGACGGGTCCGGCATGTGGATTCCGTGCCCGGCCTCCTCTTCTTCTTCGTGGGCTTCATCGCCGTTGGCACCCCCGGCGAAGACGCGCGTCGGCTCGCCTTCGGGGGTCTCCACATACTTCTTGTGCCACCAGTCGTCACGGGATACAACGACGGGGATCTTCGCGAAGTTGTACTCCGGCGGTGGGGAGGGCGTCGACCATTCGAGGGTACGGCCGTCCCACGGGTCGTCGCCGGCCTCCTCCCCCTTCTTGCGCGACCTGATGACATTCACAATGAAAACGACGAAGGACAGCGCGATCACAAGGCCGCCGACCGTAGAGACCAGGTTCCACATGTTCCAGCCCATCCCGTCCGGATATGTGTAGTAGCGGCGCGGCATGCCCTGGAGCCCGAGGATGTGCATCGGCGCGAATGCAAGGTTGAAGCCGATGAACATCAGCCAGAAGTGGAGTTTGCCCAGGCCTTCCGACAGTAGGCGGCCGAACACCTTGGGCCACCAGTAATAGATGCCGGCCACCAGACCGAAGATCGCCCCACCGAACAGTACGTAGTGGAAGTGGGCCACGATGTAGTAGGTGTCCGTCTGCTGCGTGTCGTGCGGGACGATCGCGTGGCTGACGCCGGACAGCCCGCCGATGATGAACATCGCGACGAAGCCGACCGCGAACAAGAACGGCGTTGTTATTCGGATCGCCCCGCCCCATAACGTCCCGATCCAGTTGAAAATCTTCACGCCGGTCGGAACCGCAATAAACATCGTCGAGAGAGCAAACGCCGAGTTGGCGACCGGCCCGAGGCCCGCGGCGAACATGTGGTGGGCCCACACGCCCCACCCCATGAACCCGATTGCAATCCCCGCGAAGACGATCGCCGCGTACCCGAAGATCGGCTTGCGAGCGAACGTCGGAAGGACATCCGACACGATGCCCATCGCCGGCAGAATCATGATGTACACCTCGGGATGGCCGAAGAGCCAGAAGAGGTGCTGCCAGAGCAGCGGGTCGCCACCGGCGGAGGGCCTGAAGAAGTTCGCCTCGTAAACCCGGTCGAACATCAGCTGGAACAGCGCTACGGCGATGACCGGCATCGCGAAGAGCAGCAGGAATGTGGTGACAAGGGTCATCCACACGAAGACCGGCATACGCATCAGGGTCATCCCGGGAGCGCGCATGTTGATGATCGTGATGATGAAGTTGACCGCTCCGGCCAGCGAGGCAACTCCCAAAATCTGAAGGCCCAGCGCATAGAACGTCATCCCGTCCCCGGGTAACTGCGTCGAGAGTGGTGCATAACCGAACCATCCGCCGTCCGGCGCGCCGCCGAGGAAGAAACTCGAGTACAGGAACAGGCCCCCCAGGAGGAAGACCCAGTAGCTGAAAGCGTTCAAGCGTGGGAAGGCGACGTCGCGCGCTCCGATCATCAGCGGAACGAGGTAGTTCATCAGCCCCACACCCAGAGGCATCACGACGAGGAAGATCATCGTCAGACCGTGCATCGTGAAGAACTGGTTGTACGCCTCCGCGCTCAGAACTTCGCCGTTGGGCTGCGCGAGCTGCGCGCGAATGGCCAGCGCCTCAAGTCCGCCGATGATGAAGAAGGCGAAGGCCGTGACGCAGTACATGATCCCGATCCGCTTGTGATCAACGGTCGTCACCCAGCTCAACCAGCCGGTTGCACCGCTCGGCCGCGCGAAAATCCCACGCCTCGGCGCGACTACCGTCGCCATGACTTCACTCCCCCAGCTCTGAGTCCGTCCATCATTCCAACGATTGCAGGTATTCGATCAGCGCGTCTATCTGGTCCGATGTGAGGTTGAGGTTCGGCATCTTGGCGCCGGGCTTCACGCCGGGCGGGTTCCGGAGCCACGCGCGGAGATTCTCCTCATTGTTCTCGAAGATGGCTCCCGCGAACATGCCGCGTTCGGAAAACCCGCCCAGGTTGGGTCCGAGGCTCGGCTGTTCCTGGGAGGCTTCAACCGAGTGGCACGCCGAACACGGCTGGCCTATGTTGTCGGCTCCGTTCACGAAAAGATCGGCCCCGTCGAGACCACCGTCGTGTTCCTCGGTCGTTTGCATGTCCTCGACCCACGCGTCGAACTCTTCCTGAGGTTGCGCGATGACCCGCAGCCGCATGTTGGCGTGGGAGAGGCCGCAGTACTCCTTGCACTCTCCTAAGTACTCACCCGGACGGTCGGCCTGAAGAAGTTGAAACTCGGCGCGCCCTGGAACCACATCCTGAGCTCCCATCAGGCGCGGCACCCAGAAGCTGTGGATGACTTCCTCTGTCCCATCAACGGGGTCTCGCACCTGGCCCTCGAGCCTCACTCGTACGGGCTGCCCGACGGGAATGTGCAATTCATTGGCAGTGGTGATGCCGAGCTCCGGATACCTGTACTCCCACCAGAACTGATGGGCGATGACCGTCACCTGCATCGATCCCGGCCGTTCCTCCGCCAGGTCGAAGATCGTCCGCACCGTGGGAACCGCGATGCCGGCCAGAATCAGAGCTGGTATGGCGGTAAGCGCGACTTCGATCTTTGTGTTGCCGTGGAACTGCTTCGCCTCGCGCCCCGGCTTATGCCGGTACTTCACGACGGCATAGATAAGAACTCCTTCGACGACAAAGAAGATCACGGCGGCGATGGGGAAGACGATGTCCCACAGGCGATCGGCCTCGCGGGCGCCGAGCCCTTCGGGCTTCAACACGTCTTGCGGCGCGTCGGGTGCGCACGCGGCGACCAGCAAGGCAAACGTCGCCAGTACGAGGCCGAACAGAATGCGAGACCTGCCTTTTCCGGGAGTTCCCATCCAGTCCTTGTTCCGTTCGAACTTGGCTTCGACGCCGTCAGCATAAAGGAACGAAGGCCGGTAGCCTGCTCGATATGGTGCCTTGGGACGAGGTGGAAGGCGCTCACAAACGCTCAAAGTCCCGCCGGCTGATTCCCGCGTTGGTTGCAGCAGCCTTCTTGATCGGCGTCGTCGTATTCGGGCTCGTGCGCCCTGCTCCAGACAGTGCGACGGCACCGGGCCGTCTCGTGGAGTTCGAGTTGCCTCGTCTGGACGCCCCCGGAACGGTCGCACGTAGCGATCTCAGCGGTCGCCCCGCGATCCTGAATTTCTGGGCTTCGTGGTGTATCCCGTGCCGCAGGGAGATGCCGCTGTTCGAGCGAATGCATCGGCGCTTCTCCGACGAGCTGACGATCGTCGGGATCGATGTCAAGGACGCGGAGGTCACTGCGAAGGAATTCGTAGAGGAATACGAGATCACCTACGACATCTTGAGAGACCCCGAAGCGGAGCTGGCCGGGCAGCTCAACGTAGACCCGCTGCCACAGACCTTCTTTATGGACGCGAACGGTCGTCTCAGCGGTGATCCGGTGCTCGGTGAGATCTCGGAGGAGGAACTGCTGGCGAGGATCGAGGGTCTGCTGAACGAGGCGGGATCGGGGTAATGGCCGTCCAGGGAGTTCGAGAACGCCGCATTCCGGGCGCCCTCCTCGGCATGATGCTGTTCATCGCCTCAGAACTGATGTTCTTCGGCAGCTTGTTCGGCGCCTACTTCACGATTCGGGCAGCCACCGACCCATGGCCTCCGCCGGGGACGGCCGAGATAGCCGTACTGCGCACCGGCTTCTTCTCTCTCTTTCTCATAGCCTCGTCGTTCACAATCCAGCGGGCGGTGACCGTCCTACGAACTGACGACGTCGCCGGGACGATGAGATGGCTGGTGATCACCATCACTCTCGGGTTGGTCTTCCTCGGTGGACAGGCTTGGGAGTACTCAGAACTCGTCGGCGAGGACTTCGTCATCTCCACGAACCAGTTCGCCACTCTGTTTTTCACGATGACCGGCTTCCATGGACTCCATGTCGCCGGAGGTCTAGTGGCAATCGGAGTGGTGTACGCCTCGGCTCGAGGGGGCCGAATCTCGGCTGCCAGACATGGAACGGCGGAAGCCGTCTCGTACTACTGGCATTTCGTGGACGTCGTCTGGATCTTTTTGTTCGTGACCTTGTACGTCCTCGAATAGGGCGCGGCCTACCTCGAAGTTTCATTTACGCTGGTCAGACATGGACCAGCAGCTAGAGGACACCCCGTGGCCGGACAAACCCGGGGCGGGCAACAGCAAAACAAACGTAAAGTTCTATGCCGGCGGAGCGATCATCGTCGTGACGGTGATCGGCCTTGTGTTGTGGGCTACCACCCGGCCCGGTTCCACCGCCTTTTACCTCACAACCAGCGAGGTCTCTGACCGGGGGCCCACGACGGGAGCCGAGGAAGTCCGGATAAACGGCAACGTCGTTGAGGGCACGGTGGACCGCCGGGGCCTCGAGACGACCTTCGCAATCACGGACGGAGACACCGATGTCACGGTGCTAACAGACCGGCCGCTTCCGGACGCCTTCCGTGACGACGCAGATACCGAGGTCGTGGCTCGGGGGTCCTTCGACGGCGAGATCTTCTCCGCTTCAGAGGTACTCGCAAAGTGTCCCTCCAAGTTCAAAGCCAAGGCTTGAGCTCGGCGCGCCGGCCCACACCCGCCGGACTCGCGCTTCTGTCTGCTGAAAACCGCGGATACCGCGGTTCTGAGCAGACAGAAGTCGGCGGCAAGTCCGGGAGCGGCACGTGAATTCGCTTGCTGCCCTGGGACGCCCGTCATTGGTCGCTGCAGCGATCGTGGCGCTGGCGGCCGGGGCGTTGTGCACGCTCGGCGCCTTGCGGCGGCGCAGCGAGCTCACCAAGGCCGGCGTCAGGGCGATGGTTGCCACAGGCGTTCTGGTCACCATCGGGATGGTGGCGCTGTTACATGCACTCCTCGTTCACGACTTCTCCCTCCAGTACGCCGTCAACTACTCCTCCCGCTCGCTCAGTTTCCGGTACACATTCGCAGCGTTGTGGGGCGGCATGGAGGGGTCCCTTTTGTTCTGGACCTTCCTCCTAACCGCCTTTGCTGCAGTTGCCCTGATCCGGGCGCGCGCCCGCACCGACCGCCTCGTTGCGTGGGCGGGCGCCGTCTTGGCGGGAGTGGCCGTCTTTTTCCTCGCGCTGCTTGTGGGGCCCGCCGATCCCTTCACGAAAGTGGCCGACGTTCCCACGGACGGCCAGGGGCTGAACCCGCTGCTTCAGTCTCCGGGCATGCTCATACACCCACCGCTGTTGTACGCCGGATTCGTGGGTTTCTCGGTGCCGTTCGCGTTCGCGATGGCCGCTCTGTTCTCAGGGCGGTTGGATGACTCGTGGTTCACGTCCACACGGCGATGGACGCTTTTCGCGTGGAGTTCGTTGTCTATCGGCATCGTCCTCGGAGGGGCCTGGGCCTACACGGAACTCGGTTGGGGCGGCTACTGGGCTTGGGATCCGGTGGAGAACGCCTCGTTCATGCCATGGCTCACGGCGACTGCATTCCTGCATTCTGTGGTCATCCAAGAGAAGCGCCGGATGTTCAAGGTCTGGAACGTAGTCTTGATCCTGCTCACGTACGTGCTTGCCCTCTTCGGCACGTTCCTCACTCGCTCCGGAATCCTCTCGAGCATCCACACCTTCACGGAGAGCACAACGGGGAAATGGTTTCTGCCGTTCCTTGGCTTCATGTTGATCGGCGGGTTGGTAGTTGTAGTGGCTCGCGGGGAGCGGCTTAGGAGCGAGAACCGGTTCGACTCTTTGTTGTCGCGCGAGTCCGCTTTCCTACTGAACAATGTGCTGTTCCTCGCTGCGGCCTTCACCGTCCTGTGGGGAACCATGTACCCGATAGTTGCGGAAGCGTTCTCTGGAGTTCGGCTGTCGGTGGGACCACCCTTCTTCAATTCGGTCTTCATCCCCGTCGCACTCGCAATAGTGGCGCTGACCGGCATCGGACCCCTGATCTCGTGGCGCCGGATGAGCAGAGGAGCCTTCTTGAGGGTGGTGCAGATCCCGCTGCTGGCCGGAGCGGGGGTCACGCTCGTCGTCGCGGCGATGGGCACGCGCAGCGCGGGCGCACTGCTGGCGTTCGGTCTGTGTGCATTTACGGCCACGGCGATCGCGGGTGAGTTCGTGCGCGGGAGCCGCGTGTACAGGACGCGCGGCGCCGGCTGGCGGGAGGCGCTCGGACGAACCCTCATGCGTAATCGCCGCCGGTACGGCGGCTACGTCGTCCACCTTGGTGTGTTGTTGATCGTTTTGGGCCTTGCGGGCGCAGCATTTCGCACCGAGAGCCAGGCGCTTGTTCCGGTGGGCGACTCGATGAAGATCGGCGAGTACACACTTGTCTACGAGGGACTGGATCGTGGCTCGACGCCCGAGAAGGAAGTCAACGCCGCCCAGGTCGACGTCTTCAGAGGTGACCGCCAGATCACCACGCTGCGACCGCAGCTGAACTTCCATTTCGCTCAGGGCCAGCGACAGAGCGAAGTTGCCATCAGGACGACGCCCGTCGAAGACCTCTATGTAGTTGTGACGTCACTCGACAGAGACGGGGCGGCCGGGCTCCGGGCCTTCGTGAATCCGCTCACGTGGTGGATCTGGGCCGGCGCCGCGGTGATGCTCTTGGGCATGGTCGTCATCATGAGCGGTGGAGCGCCGGTACCTCAGAGAAGTCCTGGGGCGCGCCGCCCCGCCTCCGAGCCCGCGGTGGTCACACGATGAAAGCAGGGCTGCTCGCGCTGACACTCGCGGGAAGTTTGTTTCTGACGCACGTGGCGGCAGCACAGACTCCGGAGGAAAGGGCAGCGCGCCTGTCGCAACGAATCATGTCGCCCTTCTGCGACGGCGTCACACTTCACGACTGCCCCTCGAAGGAGTCCGACGAGCTCCGTGCAGAGATCGCCGGCATGGCACGCGAGGGGATGACGGACGCCCAGATCCTGAATCGTTTGGAGGCCGAATACGGGCCGGGCATCCGAGCAACACCTAAAGAGGGGGTCGCATGGGTCACGCCGGCGCTGTTCGCGATGGCGGGTTTGGCCCTGGTCGTCTGGCTGGCCAGGCGATGGACACCCTCTGAGAGAGAACCCGCAGCCGGAGCAGATCGACCGCGCATCGCCGACTCGGACCGTGCTCGGGTTCAAGCGGAGCTGGCGGCGTTCAGGGATGAACCGTGATGGAAATCGTACTGATCCTCCTTTTCATCACCGTCGCAGGGATCTACATCTCAATCCCCCTTGTGCGCGGGGCGCGGCCGGAGGCTAATTCTGTTTCAATCCGGCTGGAGGAAGCCGGAGCGCGCAAAGAGGCTGCGCTTGGCGCCCTTGTGGACATTGAGAACGAACGGCTTATCGGCAAGCTGTCGACGGCCGACTTCGAGATCCTGCGCGACGAGTACGAAGCCGAAGCTCTCGCCGCTCTCAAGGAACTCGACGCAATCGAACGGGGTGAGGCCGATGATGACGAGTTCGAAGCGGAGATAGCTGCGATTCGAGCTCGAATGGAGTGTCCCGAGTGCGGGGGGCCAAGAGTTCCGGGAGAGGCATGCAGCAAATGCGGTCACGAATCCTGAAGTTTGCCCTGGCGGCTGTGGCAGCGCTGCCGCTGATCGCCGGGCCGGTCGAGGCCGCGGAGAAAGGAACGATCACCGGCGAGGTTTTGCGCGGCGACTCCGATAGAGGTGTGCGTGGGGTTCGGGTCGTGTTGACCCAAGCGAGCGAGCAAGGCAGCGAGCCCAAAGTCAAACGCACTACCACCGACCGGCGCGGACGCTTTGAGTTCGACAAACTTCCGACGGGGGACGAGTACCTCTATACGCTCACCGCCAACTTCCGGCAGGGGTACTACGGAGGTGCCGTTCGACTTCCATCGGACACGGCCGAGCCTCCCGTTGTGGACACCACGTTGCGAGTGTGGCCACCGACCGACGATCCCGACGTAATCGTCGTAGAGCGGGATGCCATGTTCCTGTCATTGTCGGATCGAGGCGTTGATGTAATCGAGTCGGTCATCGTCATAAACAACTCGAACCGCGCCTACATCGGACGGGGCGGAGGAGGAGACGAGGGACCGCGTCCCACGCTCGGGTTCTCAGTACCCGACGGAGCCGAACTACCGGACTTCCCGCTTGTCGACTCGAGCATCGATGTGCCGGGGGCGACCGAGAGCGACTTCGGCTTAGCCATTACCGCAGCCGTTCCCCCTGGAGAGAGCACCTTCACCTACACCTACACGATCCCTGGGAGCGCCGGTATCTTCGACATCAATCGTGCAGCGCTGTACCCGACTCTCAACATGCTCGTGCACGCGGAGCCGCCGCTCACGATTCGCAGCAACCGGCTCGTTCCCGACGAACGTGTGAGGATCGGAGACCGAACCTACGAACGGTGGGCGACAACGGACACCATCGAAGGGGGCGACCGGCTGCAGGTTCAGGCCACCGCGGAGGCCGAAGGCGGCGGACTGAACATCGGAATCGGAATCGCTGCGGTGCTCGCAGTTGGGTTGGTCGGTTTCGCTTTCATGCGGCGACGCGGCCCCCGCCCCGTCGAGGGATTGACCGCATACGGCGGACATCCCGTTGCCGAGACGCGCGACCATCTCTTGTCGCTCATCGCAGCGCTCGACCTTCGCTATCGAGCAGGAGATATCTCTGAACAGGAGTGGTCGAAGCGGCGTGCCGAACTCAAGGAGAGGCTGGCGAACCTAGCTCAGCCGGAGCCGACGCTGTGAGGCGCGGCGCGTGCGAGGCGGCGTTCGGGCGCGTCCGAGTTCGGGCATGATCTCCGCGGCCTCCCTCACGGTTGCGTTCGGACGCACTATTGCTCTCGACGGGGTCGATCTCGATGTAGCAGCCGGTATCACAGGGCTCTTCGGGCCGAACGGCTCCGGTAAGTCGACGCTGCTGCGCGTTATTGCCGGGCTGCAGCGACCGACGTCGGGGTCGGTTGCGGTCGAGGGGCAGCCGCCGTCGCTGAGAGATGAATCCTTTCGGCGGCGGATCGGGTACTCGGGCCACGCGGCAGGGCTCTATTCACGCCTAACCGTCGCCGAGAACCTGGAGCTGTTTGCAGGGTTGTACGGCGCGCCGGCGGCGCGCGTCGACGATGCGCTCGCGGCAGTGGGCCTGTCGGGACGGGCATCGACTTATGCGGGCGATCTGTCTGCGGGACTCAAGAGGCGAGCATCGGTAGCGCGGGCGATCGTCCACGACCCGGATGTGCTTCTTCTTGACGAGCCCTACGCAAACCTCGATGACGATGCATCGGAAATGCTCTCGACCGCCGTGAAGGAATGGTGCGCGCCCGGGAAGGTGGCGCTGATCGCAACGCACGGCGCCAAGAAAGTGAAGGCCTATGCCGACGGCGGGATCATCCTGCGCGATGGGCGAGTGGTTGTGGCGGGCAGATACGGCCCCCGGAAGCGGTCCACCGTGAGGCGGTCGTGAGCTCCATTGCTGCGCCGCGCGCAGAGCGGGGGTGGGTGGCAAAGACGGCAGTATTGGCCCGCAAGGACATACGCATCGAATTGCGGACGCGCGACACCCTTCCCCCGATGCTGGCGTTTTCGTTCGCGGTGACTCTGTTGCTAGCGTTCACACTCCCGACGTCCGGCCGACTCGAAGCTCCAACCTCTGTGGTGGGTGTGGGGGTAGCACCGCTGGCCGATGTGCTCGCCGGATTCTTCTGGGTGACCGTGCTGTTCGCGGGGCTGATCGGGTTCGCACGAACGTTCGAGGTGGACCAGCAGGAGGGCGCGCTCGACGTTCTTCTGCTCCTTCCGCTGGATCGGACGGGTTTATTTTTTGCAAAGGCGGCGGCGAACTTCATCTCGATCCTGCTCGTTGAGGCGGTTCTCCTGCCTGCCTTCGCCTTGCTCTTCGGGGTCGACCTCGTGTCGTCACTGGGTCCGATGGCCGTGGTGGTGTTGCTCGTGAACGTCGGCTTCGTGGCGATCGGGACTTTGTTCTCGGCGCTCGCCGCCGGAACTCGCAGCCGGGAGCTGATCCTGCCGATCCTGGCGCTGCCTGCCCTGGTGCCTGCGTTCATCGGGGGGTTGGAGTTGTCTTCGGACTTGTTTTTGGGCGGGGGGTTCGGAGCAGTGACGGAGCAGGGTTGGTTCGGAATCCTGCTGGCGTTCGACGTAATCATGACAACGACGGGCGCGCTGGCTTTCGAGTTCGCAATCGACTAACCCGGCGCGCCGCCGCCGCAACGCTTCGCTGTGATCTATTTCACAGCACACTGGCTTGGACGGCGCGACAACGTCCCTTATGGGCAGGATTCACACCAACGACCGAGGCGACGCTGCTCTAGCGCGGATAGCGGCCAATCAGTATGGGCTCTTCACCTCGAAGCAGGCACGCGAGGTCGGCATCGAGGATCACGGGATCGGGCGGCGCCTGAGGAGCGGCCTGATCGTACGTGAGCATCCGACGGTCTACCGCTATTCGGCAACGCCGAGTTCCTTCAAGCAACAGCTGAAAGCGGTGACGTTGTGGAAGCCGGGTCAAATATGGGCATCGCATCGAGGCGCGGCAGGGTTCTGGCAACTCGACGAAGTTCCAGAGGGGACGATCGAGGCAAGTACGTCGTGCAACTTCCGGACGACACGCCCGGACGTCATTGTTCATCGGATGACCGGGGTGCCGCGCAGGGACATTGCAGAGGTAGCCGGAATCCCGATGTCGACTGTGCATCGAACGTTGATCGACCTCGGCGCGGTCGTGGAGGCCGATGTCGTGGAGCTTGCGCTGGAGTGTGCGTTGCGCCGGCGAATGACAAACCTCGATCGGCTCATGAGACGTCTCGAGGAAGCATCCGGACGCGGCCATCGAGGATCGGGCGTTCTGCGACTCGTCCTCGAAGGCAGAGATCCCCTAACGCCCCCAACTGAGAGCGCCCTGGAAACAAAATTCCTCCAGTTGCTCCGCCGCAAGCGCCTTCCTCTGCCAGTACGCCAGCGGGTCGTGCGTGATGAAGCTGGGTTCGTCGCACGCGTGGACTTCATTTATCCAGATGAAGATCTTGTGATCGAGGTCGACAGTCGACGCCATCACCTCAATCCCAAGGACTGGGAGCGCGATCTGCAACGCCGCAACCGTCTCACCGCAAGCGGAAAAAGAGTGTTGCACGTCACCTACGCTCGGATGAAAAATGACCCGAGCGGACTGGCTAGAGAGATTGCAAATGCCCTGGGACGTTCTTTGGCATAAAACCTGCGCTACGAGTAGGTTTTCGACCAAAGTTCCCTCAGGCCCCTGGGCCCCCGCCCATTTAAGGAGACATCTAGGGGGCGGCGCGCCGGTAGGCTCTGCCTTATGGACAAGACAAAACGGCTCGGCGTGGCGGCGTGGGCGCTCGTGGGCGTTTCCTTGTTCCTCATCTTCTTCGTCGCCAGGGAGGCGGACGACTCGATGGGCGGTCCGCTCCAGCGCATCTTCTATTTCCACGTCCCGTCGGCGTGGGTCGCCTACCTCGGCTTCGCCATCACCTTTATCGCCTCGATCGTGTACCTGCGCACCGGCGAGCGCCGGTGGGACCTGCTCGGGCACTCGGCCGCGGAGCTCGGCGTCCTCTTCGGCGCCCTGGTCCTGATCACCGGCCCGATCTGGGCGCGCCCGGTGTGGGGCACTTGGTGGCAGTGGGATGCCCGCCTGACATCGACCACGGTGATGTGGCTCACCTACGTCGGTTACCTATTCCTCCGCAACCTCGCAACCGACCCGACCAGAGCAGGCCGGATGGCGTCGGTCGTGGGGATCGTCGGCTTCATCAATGTCCCCATCGTCCATTTCTCGGTGCGGTGGTGGCGGACCCTTCACCCCTCGGGCCCGACCCCATCGGATCCGAGCGCCAGCTCGGGACTCGGCGCGCCGGAGCTGCTCGCCTTCTTCGTCTCCCTGGCGGCGTTCACCTTGCTTTTCACCTGGCTCCTCGTCCAACGAGTCAAGCTCGGGCGAGACGAGGACGAGATCCGGCAGCTCGAGCTTCAGGGAGCGAGACGGCAGCCCACTCACGCGGCTACGTAGTCGATGAGCGACCTTGCCTGGATGTTCGTGGCTTTCTCCGCCGTCGCGATTGGGCTGGGGACCTACCTCGTGTGGCTCGGCGCGCGCCGGCGACGGCTCGAGCGCCGGCGAGAGGGACTCTCCTCGAGCAACCGATCTGATAGCAGTCACTAACGCGCAAAGTCCCAGGTCACACGGCGGAATCTTGATCGGCCGCTTAAGTTGATTGGCCCTACGAGGACTGTAAGATGGCGCGCAATGTCGATGCGAGAGCGCGTGTACAAGTACACCGACAAACCGATGACCTGGACTCGCGCCATTGTTCTCGGAAGCATCATCTGGATACTGGCAATCATCCTGCTCGGCCAGATTCCCTCCTACATCATTTATTACTTCGATCAGGAGGTCTCGGGCATCATCGACTTCACCACGAAGATCCCAGGCGTGAACGACGAGGGCCTCAACCCCAAGCAGATCGCAATGGTCCGCGACATCATCGCCAACACGGTGCAGATCGGTGCTCTCGTGGTGATGTTGGGAATGGCCTACTTCTGGCAGAAGGGCAAGCAGAAGCGCACCGGCGCCAGGGGTCTCCAGGACCCCGTCAAGGGCTACATGTCCGGGAAATAGGGGAACATGCCCAAACCACCAGAGCCGCGCAAAATGGAAACGATCCAGAAGCCCATCTTCCGGATCGACTACGAGATGCAACTCGTCGACGACGAGTGGCTCAAGGGCGCCGTCAAACCCAAGAACTTCATCGATTTCATCCCCGAGCAGTGCATCCTTTGCGAGGGGTGCGTAGACATCTGCCCGTGGTACTGCATCCACATGGTGGATCCCGAAGCCGTGGCGGAGTCCGGCAACGTGGCTCTTGCCGGGATGATGGATCCCAGCGACATCCTGTTCCTGATCGACGACAACGCATGCACCCGCTGCAACCTCTGCGTGGAGCGGTGCCCCACAGGCGCTCTTGTGCAGAGCCAGGTGGCAGGTGGAAAAAAGAAGCGCGGAGCCCGGGCTATGGGAACTGTGCCCGAGTCCCAGAAGGCATCCTAGGGAGGGAAAGACCGGAGTGGCCAACGAGTCCGGGTGGAATCCGAGAGAAAAGGTAGGCGAGCGCCTCGATCAGCTCCACGGAAGCCAGCTCTGGCGCTCTATGTTCCGGCCGGGTTCTATCTTTCGGCGGGGGTATGCGGACTCTCCCCGGAACCGCGCATACGTAGTAATGAACTCGGTGCTTTACCACCTTCATCCGGTGAAGGTGAAGCGGCACGGAGTCAAGCTTTCCTACACGTTGTGCCTCGGTGGACTTACCTTCTTCCTGTTCATTCTGTTGACGATCACAGGTATCTACCTGATGTTCTTCTACCGGCCGTCGGTGGATCTCGTTTACTCGGACATGCAGGGACTTAATACGCAGGTGTCGTTCGGACTTCTCGTCCGCAACCTGCATCGGTGGGGTGCCCACCTCATGGTGATAACGGTATTCCTGCACATGGCCCGGGTCTTCTACACCGGCGCCTACAAACCACCGCGCGAGTTCAACTGGATCGTCGGCGTCGTCCTTCTCTTGTTGACGCTGCTGCTGGCCTTTACGGGCTACCTGCTGCCGTGGGACCAACTCGCAGTATGGGCGGTCACCGTCGGGACGGAGATGATGAAGAACTCACCTGTGATCGGTGATCAGGTCCAGTTCGCTCTCTTGGGCGGACCCGTGATCGGCCCTGAAACACTGATCAGGTGGTACACACTGCACGTGTTGTTCTTGCCGTTCCTCATCGTGATCTTCATTTCGATTCACTTCTGGCGAGTGAGAAAGGACGGAGGCATCTCGGGCCCCATATAGGGGCGGACTGAGGACTACGACTATGCCGACTCCAGACGAGGTCTACGAACAGGTACTCAAGGAGGAGACCGACAAGGGCTCCTCCCCAGCCGTCGCCCAGGCTCGAGCGAAGGCGGCACGGGTGCGGGCCGAACGCGGCTCCAAGACCCCAAACGTGCCCGACCCGTCGACCGCGAGCAGGCCGGCAGCCGAACCCGCGGCTGCGACTCCCGCCGAGGCGGCTGAGACACCGGCCGAACAGCCCGCCGCCGCGGCACCGGCAGCAGCGCCTGCCGCCAAGGCTCCGGCCGCCGCCAAGCCGGCGGCATCCAAGCCCGCAGCAGCCCCCAGGAGCGGCGCGCCGGCCCGCCGGGCCGCCGGCAACGGAGCCTCCGCCGTTCCCGAACGCGTTCAGCGACTTCTGGCTGTCGTCAAACCTGAAGCCATCCAGAAGGTTGAACGCCAGCCGATGGACCGCATCAACGTGTGGCCACACCTAATGGCAGCCGAGTTCGTGTCTCTGCTTGTGGTGATGGCATTGTTGACCTTCTTCTCCACGGCCGTCGATGCGCCACTGCGCGAACTCGCGAACTTCAACCAGACTCCCAACCCATCAAAGGCTCCGTGGTACTTCCTCGGCCTTCAGGAGCTCTTGCGTTACCTGCACCCGCAGGTTGCAGGAGTGACGATCCCCACGGTGATCATCATTGCGATGTTTGCGTGGCCATACATCGACCGGAATCCCTCCACTCGCCCGGACGACCGCAAGGTGGCGATCGTAATCTTCTCGTTCTACATGCTGACTTTTGCTGTGCTGACCATCATCGGGATGTTCTTCCGGGGACCAGGGTTCAACTTCACGTTCCCGTGGAACGACGGAATCTTCTTCGAGTTGTAAAGGGGTAATGAAGTGAGTCCAGGCACGATCGCACTCATAGTTGTGGCGTTGAGCGTCGCCGCCTGGGCACTGTTCATGGCCAACGTGACCATCCGCAGGCAGCGGCAGGCGGCTGCTGCCGCCGCTCCGGAGGGCGCACCCCCCGTTGAGCACACCTCCGGGGCCGAACCCATGCAGGCGCAAACCACTCAGGAAACAGCCGGGTCACGCGAGGTAACCGTTCAGAAGGTGCCGGAGAAGCAACGCAAACCGCTGACGCCCGACCAGATGGCCGTCTCTCGGCGCCAGTTCCTCAATCGTGCATGGAATGCCTCGTTCCTGACCTTCCTCGGGCTCTTTGGGATGAGCAGCCTTTCGTTCCTGTGGCCGAAGCTGACCGGAGGTTTCGGCACCGCGATCACCGCGGGCAACTACGAAGACCTGTTGGACGAGGTCGGCCCCGGCAACGGATTCAAACCCAAGTTCGTGGCGGAGGGGCGCTTCTGGCTTACGTTCTACGAGGGCACGGGAGACGATCCCGTCTACACGGCCGTCAATGCAGTAGACACCAAACTTCTTGCCCTGTACCGGAAGTGTGTGCACCTGGGCTGCTCGGTTCCGCACTGTGAGACTTCGATGCTGTTTGAGTGCCCGTGCCACGGCTCGAAGTACCGGCTGAACGGCGAGTACTTCGGCGGACCCGCACCGCGCGGGCTCGACCGCTTTCCCGTTGCCATCGAGGGCGGCAAGGTGGTCGTCGACACCGGCGCCGTCCAGACGGGCCCGCCGCGTGGTACAGACACTTGGGACCGGTTCTCCGAGCCGGTGGGGGGCTTGTGCGTCCCGACGTAATGGAAATGCGAGGCTGAGTTGCAGTCCAACGATGTCATCGTCATCGCGCTCGTTCTCATTCTCGGTGCGGCCATTCTGTGGGGGGTCTTTCTTCGGTCGACAACAAGACCCAAGAGCCCGGCGGCGCAACTCGGCATCCCGCGGGCGCTGCGGCCCGGCGAGACCGACGAGAAGCTGGAGGGGAGAAGACTCCAGCGCGTTCAAGTTGGGGGCGTAATCGCAACCGTTGCCCTGGCGCTGTTCATACCTGCCTACTGGCTCCCGGAGGCCGACCGCCAGGAAGCGTTTGCGGAACGTTTCGACGAGGAGTCCGTCGAGCGCGGTGAGCTGATCTATTCGGTGCCACCCCAACTCGAAGAGGACGCCGACCCGGCTCTGTTCCGGGAGCGCGAACGGGAGATAGCTCTCGGGCAGGCGTGCATCAACTGCCATGGCGCGGACGGGGTCGGCGGGAACGCGACTCCCGACTTCCTCGATCCCGTCACGGAACAGGCCGTGAAGTACGCCGCACCCCCGCTAAACAACGTGTTCACTCGCTGGGACGAAGAGGTCATCAGATTCACCATTCAGCGCGGCCGCCCCGGGACGCCCATGCCGGCGTGGGGCGTGGCGTTCGGCGGCTCGATGACCGACCAGATGGTCGACGACGTTATGAACTGGCTACGGACGCTGCCCGAGAACTCTGAAGCCCCCGAGGTCTCGGAGGAGTGCCAGGATCCAGATCCTATAGGCGGAGAGAACACACTTCAGTGCGGTCAGGAGATCTTCGAAGCGCGCTGCGCCGTGTGTCACGGTCCCGAGGGTCAGGGGAAGGATGAAGAGCCCTACCGCCAGGGTATGGCGCTGTGGCAGGGCAAAGTGGGACACCTGCCGCGCAGCCAGCATCTCTTGACCGTCATCAACGGACGTCGGTTCGCGTTCATGCCTACCTTTTCCGAAGCGCCGGCCCAGGGGATACCTGTGCCCCCGTATCCGCTAACCGACAGTCAGATACGAGCCGTCGTCGAGTACGAGCGAAGCCTGTAGATGGACGAGATCTTCGTCACCGGGGTAGGGGTGACAATTGCGGCCGTCCTCGTCTTCTGCGGGAGTGTCTGGCTGCTGCTGACGGTTGTTCTGGGGGCACGACTCGCATACTTCGTGACCGCATCCGTCACGCTAGCGTTCATTCTGATGATGGGCGTCGTGTGGTCGTTCACGAACGCTGCCAGCCCGCTCGGCCCCGTAGGGCAGCTTCCGAGCTTCTCGCCGGAAGCCCTCGGAGAGGGCGGAGATGTTGACTTCGGTGCCGCGGGTTCGTTCCCGGACGAGCCGTGGCGAGTTCCCGACGAAGACGACGACGCGGAAACAACCCAGAAATCCGAAGCGGAAACGGCCGCCACCGAGGCCGTGGGCGAAGCGATCTCGGCCGGCGACATCACTTCGATCGAGGCTCCGGATGATGCCACAGCCGTCTCGGACGGCACACGCCTGCTGGAGCAGGACGGGGTCATATACGCCGGCGTAATCGTGCAATCGTCGGAAACCGGCAGCGGAGACGAGCAGGAGCCCGATATCGACCCCGAATCGGAAGGCAATGTTCTCGTGGTCCTTCAGTACGATCCCGGCAACCCACTGGGTACTGCGCGAACAATCACCATCGGCGTTCTTATCGTTCTAGGTGCGCACCTATTCGGCCTGAGCAGGTCGGAGCGTAAGGCGCGCGAGCCCGTGGAGACCACGGCCTAACTAAAAGGAGAGCTCTTAATGCGCGTGTTGATCTCGAGGCTCCGGGTGGCAGCAGCGATAACTTCGATGCTGCTGCTCGGCGCGTGCACCGGAGGTATCAACGCGGGCGAAGAAGGCGGCGTCGCGTTCATCGCCTTCACCGGAATGCTGATCGTCACGATCGCAATCCTCTATTACTTCCTCGGCCGCGAGGACTAAGGCGAACTGTTCGCGTTCACTCACGGTATGCGTGAGCCAACGCGAACAGTTCGGCGTTAAGGGGTGGCGAAGACGTGCTCGGCCGCGCCGAGGAACCGCTCGATGTGTTCTGCCGTATGCGCTGTTGATAGGAACAGCGCCTCGAAGCGCGACGGCGGGAGATAGATTCCGTGCGCCAGCATTCCGCGGAAGAACCGGCCGTACGTGTCGGCGTCGGTAGCGCGCGCGGTGGCGTAGTTGTTGACCTCGTCGCCCGAGATGAAGAACCCGGCCAATCCACCGATAGCCGCCGCAACCATCGGGACCTCCGCCACATCGGCGATGCCGACCAGCCCCCGGACGAGATCGCGCGCCCGGTTCTGGAGCCGCTCGTAGAGCCCAGGGTCGCCCTTGATCATCGACAGCGCCGCGACGCCGGCGGCCATCGCCACCGGATTCCCGGACAACGTTCCGGCCTGATAGACGGGACCCACAGGCGCAAGCCCGTCCATCACTCGGGCGGGACCAGCGACGGCCGCGGCGGGGAGCCCGCCGCCGAGGACCTTGCCGAGCATGACCAAATCGGCGGTGACGCCGAACCGCTCCTGAGCTCCCCCGGGACCAAGCCGGAACCCCGTGATCACCTCATCGAAAATGAGCAGCGCGCCGCACTCGTCCGCGATCGCACGCAGGCCCTCGAGGTAGCCGTCGTGCGGCAAAACAAGCCCCATGTTGGCGGCAACCGGTTCGACGAGGATCGCGGCAAGGTCGTCACCGAATTGATCGACGACCGAGCGCACCGCGTTGAGATCGTTGTAAGCAGCGACAACGGAGTCGGACGTGGCCGCCGCCGTCACCCCCGGTGTTCCCGGGATGCCGAGCGTCGCCACACCGGATCCGGCTTCGACGAGTAGCGCGTCGGAATGGCCGTGGTAACACCCCTCGAACTTGAGGATCTTGTTGCGGCCCGTCACCCCGCGCGCCAGACGCACTGCGGTCATCCCGGCCTCGGTGCCGGAGGAGACGAAGCGCACCTTGTCGATCCCGGGCACCATATCGACGACGAGGCGCGCCAGCTCGACCTCGAGTTCGCTCGGAGTGCCGAACGAGGTTCCCTTCCCGGCCGCTTCCTGAACCGCGGCGACGATCTGCGGATGGGCGTGTCCGAACAGGAGCGCTCCCCAGCTCTGGACGAAGTCGATGCAGGTGTTGCCGTCAACGTCGGTGATGGTGGCGCCTTCGGCGCGCGCAACGAAGAACGGATGCGCACCTACAGCGTCGAAAGACCGGACGGGTGACGACACCCCGCCGGGCATGAGGGACCGCGCCTCGGCGAGAATTTTGTCGTTCACGTCAGCCATTCGGCCGCCTTTTTGGCGTGGTACGTGATCACAAGGTCGGCTCCGGCGCGCCGGATGGCCGTTAGCGTCTCGAGTGTGGCGGCGCGCTCATCGATCCAGCCCCGCTCGGCAGCAGCCATCAGCATCGAGTATTCGCCCGACACGTTGTACGCCGCGGTGGGATACCGGAATCGTTCCTTTACGGCACGCAGCACGTCGAGATAGCCGATTGCGGGTTTGACCATCACCGCATCGGCGCCTTCGGCGATGTCGAGAGCCACCTCACGAAGCGCCTCGTCAACGTTCGGTGGGTCCTCCTGATAGGAGCGACGATCCCCAAACTGCGGCGCACCCTCGCCGGCATCTCGGAACGGGCCGTAGAAACTCGACGCGTACTTTGCCGCGTACGCGAGGATCGCTCGCTCGGAGTGACCGGCGTCGAGTGCCGAGCGGATGGCTCCCACCTGTCCGTCCATCATTCCGGACGGAGCAATGATGTCGGCGCCGGCCTCCGCCTGCGACACGGCGATGCGCCGGTACACATCGAGCGTCGCGTCGTTGTCGATCGTCTGGCCGCTCAACACACCGCAGTGACCGTGCGATGTGTACTCACAAAGACACAGATCGGCGATCAGCAGAACGTCGTCTCCGAACTCGTCCTTGAGCGCCCTCAACGCGCCCTGAACGATCCCATCCGGATTGAAGGACTCAGAGCCACCTTCATCCTTAAAGGCCGGGATTCCAAAGACGAGCAGCCCGGCGACGCCGCGCTCGACGATCTCGCGGCTCTCCTTGAGGAGCGACTCGAGGGTGTGTTGCGACTGGCCCGGCATCGACGCCACTGGGACCGGCTCGTCGATACCCTCCTTGACGAACAACGGCGCCACCAGATCCGACGGCAAAAGGCTCGTCTCGGCAAAGGCGCGCCGCATAGCGGCCGTGCGCCGCAGGCGGCGCGGACGGAAATCCGGGTATGAACTCATGCGCCTATCGTGCCATTCCCCGGACGTGGTCGATGATCGCATTTACCAGGCCGGGTGCGGTGTGCTCATCGGCGACGACATCCACCCGAAGGCCGGCGGCGCGCGCCCCCACAGCAGTGGATGGACCGATGCAGGCGACGACGGCGTCCGGCAGCGGTTGTGCAAACGCAGCGAGGCTCCGAGCTGCCGATGCACTGGTCAGCGTAATCACATCGAACTCACCGGCAATAATCCGATCGATACCAGGCGACTCGGGGCCGGCCGGCAGGTTCCGATAGGCCGGGACTTCGTCAATATCCCATCCGAGTGCAGCCAAGGCTTCGACGATGTCGCGTGGCCCACCCTCGACCCTCGGCAACAGCACCGCGCCGGGACCGGGCCCAATGGCTGCGGCCGCCTCGACACCAGTGGACCGCTGAGGAATGACTCTTACCGGCACCTGATGGCTTTGAAGCACGTCGGCGGTGGCCGGTCCGACCGCCGCTATATCGGCCCGGATTTGCCACGTGCTGCCCAATGCCCCCAAGCGGGTCAGGACCTTTAGGACCGAGTTGACGCTCGTGAACACAACCCAGTGATAGTGGCCCTCCACTAAACGTTGCACAGCGGCATCCAGCGGCTCGAATGATTCGGGGTCGGCAATAACGATCAGCGGAGCCACAAGTACATCGGCTCCGGCAGCCTTCAGTTCAGCGACGAGCGGCTGCGCCTGATGCTCCGGGCGCGTTACCGCAACGCGGATCCCACCTAGTGGGCGGTCGATCACGGCGGGGAGATGCTCGGTGGAGTTCCGGCCCGGATCTCCTCGAGCAGGTCGCCGCCCCCTCCGGCGAGGATCGCTTCGGCCAGCTCCCGCCCCAGAGCTTCGGCCTCTGAGACTCCGCCGGAGATGCGGTCCCGTATCGACTCCGCACCCTCCGGATGCCCGAGGAATCCGGTGGCGACGAGCTCCGAACCGGATGCCCTGGCGAGGCACCCGAGCGGCACCGAGCAGCCCCCTTCGAGGCGCGCCGAGAATGCCCTCTCGCAGGCGACCTCGGCGGCTGCCGCGGGGTCTGTCACCCCGGCAAACAGATCGATCAGATCGTTGCGGTCGGAGCGAGCCTCGATGGCCAGGGCGCCCTGACCAGGTGGGGGGATCCACCAAGCCGGATCGAGGGGAGCGATGGACACATCCGCGTCGAGACGTTCGATTCCTGCGGCGGCCAGGACCGCGACGTCGACCTGCCCGTCGGCCACCTTTCTCAGGCGGGTGTCGAGGTTTCCCCGAAACTCGACGGCCTTCAGCTCGGGGCGAGCTTCGGACAGTAGGGCTCGCCGGCGCATGCTCGATGTTCCGACGGTCGCTCCTTCGGGGAGCCGGCCAAGTCGTTCTTCGCCCGAATCGCCGGTCCCCCCAACCACCACGTCGTGCACCGACGCGCGCGGCGGAACACAAACGATTGCGCATCCCGGGCCGAGGTCGGCCGTCAGGTCCTTGGCCGAGTGGACGGCGATGTCGGCACGTCCCTCGGCGACCTCGCGCTCGACATCGGCAACAAACAGGCCCTTGCCTCCGATGTGGGCAAAGGCGCGCTTGTCGCTGTCCCCGCGAGTCTTCACGGTACGAACGTCAACGTCGATGTCGCCGGACACGGAACCCACGAGTTCCGCCACGATCCCTGCCTGGCGGAGCGCCAGTGTAGATCCGCGGCTTGCGATTACAAGGCGGTCGAGCGCCACGGTATCCGAACCGCGCTATTCGCCATCGTCGAGCTCGAACAGGGCGCGCAGCGCTTCGAGCTCGGGGCCGCTCAGGTCGCGTGTCTTGCTCAGCGGAGTGTGGAAGATCTTCGCAACGAGTCGGCGGGACATGTGCGCAACTGCGTTCCGCTGTTCCGGCGTCATTGCCTCGAGATGCGAACGGATACGTTCAAGTTCGGCGGCACGAAGTGACTCTGCCTTGCTCACCAGAGCGGCAGCCGTCGGTGCAGTTTCTTGTGCTCGCTGCCACTGTGCGAAGTAGTCGATCTCCGCGGCGATGATCTCCTCCACCTTCGACACCTCGGAGATTCGGGTCCCGATGGTTGTCTCGACCACATCGCGCAAATCCTCGATGTCGCGCAGCACGACTCCCGATAGGGCAGCAACTTCGGGATCGACATCGCGCGGGACGGCTATATCCACGATAAACAAAGGTTGCTCCGGGGGACGTTTGCCTACGGCCTCGGCGACCATCTCGCGATCGATAACCGTGCGCGGAGCGGTCGTGGAGGAGATAACGATGTCGACCGACGCCAGCACGTCGGGGAGGTCCTCGAACGGACGCGGGGTCGCGTCGAACGCGTGGGCTGCGGCGCGCGCTCGTTCTTCGCTCCGGTTGAGGATGACTACATCAGACGCCCCTGCGGAGCCAAGAGCCGCGGCAGCCAACCGGCCCATCTTGCCGGCTCCGACAATGGCAACGGTGCGCCCGGAGAGCGTTCCCTCTTCGAATGCCCTCCGGGCAAGCTCAATGGCAGCGGACGAAATAGACGCGGGATTCCGGCCGATGGCTGTTTCCGAGCGGGCGCGTTTTCCAACTCGCAGGGCCCGGCGGAACGCCATCCCGAGCAGAGGCCCCACGCGGTTCTCATCGGCCGCGAACTGATGGGCGCGCCGGACCTGACCGAGGATCTCGGACTCGCCTATCACCATCGAATCGATCCCTCCGGCGACTCGGAACAGGTGTCGAACGGCACCCTCGTCGTAATACGTGTACAGATGGTCGGCGAAGTCCTCGGGCGCAACGTGGCAGAACTCCGCGAGGAAGTTGCGAAGGTTCTGGGCGCCCGCATGGAATCTGGTTACCGCCGCGTATACCTCGATGCGGTTGCATGTCGAAAGGACCACGCCCTCGGCAACATGTTCGTAGCCGCTGAGGTGCTGCAATGCCTTGCCGAGCCGCTCCTCAGAAATGGCGAGATGATCGAGAAGCGAAATGGGAGCGGTCTTGTGGTTGAGCCCCACGACGACAAGCGACATGGGAGTCAACGATCTAGAGACTCCTTCCGGCCGGCGGACGATTGGTCGCGCCGAGCCGGCGATTGGCCTCACGCGCGGTGGCGATGGCCTGCATGCGCTGCATGTGGAACGAGAGGATCTGGAGTTCGATCGAGAGATCGACCTTGCGGACGTTGACGTCCGGAGGCACGTTTACGACGGCGGGAGCGAAGTTCAGTATCGACTTCACGCCGGCGTCGACGAGGCGCTCAGCAACCTCTTGGGCTGCGGTCGGCGGCGTGGTGATTATCCCGATAGAGATTCCTTCGTCGGTCACGATATCCTTCAGTTCGTCGAGGTGACGCACATACTGACCGCCTACCTCAGCGCCTATCACGCTGTCTTTGATATCGAACAACGCAGCGATGCGGAAGCCCCGTTCCGAGAACCCACGATATGAGGCGAGTGCGCGCCCGAGGTTTCCAACACCGATGAGCGCAGCCGGCCAGTCCTGGGTCAGTCCGAGCTCACGAGTAATCTGATAGAGGAGGTATTCGACATCGTAGCCAACGCCGCGTGTGCCGTACGAGCCGAGGTACGAGAGGTCCTTGCGGACCTTTGCGGCGTTCACACCGGCGAGCCGAGCAAGCTCGTCCGAGGAGACCTTGGTCTCCGGACGCGTCTCGGCAAGGTCCAGTAGGGCTCGGAGGTAGATGGGAAGCCGGCCTACGGTTGCGTCGGGGATGGGTCGATTTGGCATACGTGGACCATCCTATCTGAGCTTGTGACTGCTATCACAAACGACGAAGAGCGCTCCTACCTGGACTTTTAGGTCTCTGTGGGGGCCACAAACCCAGGGTCGTGAATTTGTGCGACCCGCCGAACGTCTGATCGGAAGCCGGTCAGATGTCACTCCAGAAATCCAGGCCCAAGGCCGTGAGCGTCCTCTGCATCCATATAGACAGTCGGAATAGGTCTCCCGTGACAAACAGCAGGCCAACCGCCACCAGAAGAGCGCCGCTCACGAGGTTCAGCGTCCTGGTGTGGTTGCGGAGCCATTTGACCGCGCCGGTCAGTTTCGAGACCCCGAGCCCCGACAGTATGAAGGGGAGCCCCAACCCGAACGAATAAACCGCCAGGAGGAAGGCGCCCTCCGCGGGGCCGCCGGTGCTCCCCCGACCGGCCGCCATGGTGAGCACGGCTCCCATCGTTGCGCCGATACATGGGGACCACCCAAAGGCAAAGGCGACCCCGAGCAGAAGGCTGCCCGACACGCCGGCGCCGGGTGAGGGATGAAAGCGCGCTTCCCGGTACAACCAGGGAACCTTGAGTGCGCCCATGAAAACCAGCCCCATCAAGATGATGAGTACACCGCCAACGCGGGCGAACTCCTGCTGGTTGTCGCGCAAGAAGGTTCCGAGGTAGGTCGCCGTTGCTCCCAGAGCTACAAAAACGAGCGTGAAGCCGAGGACAAAAGTGAGGGCGACCGCGCCGGTATGAACGGTGCGCCGCCTACCCTGCTCGGAGTTGCCGATCCCCGACATGTACGAGAGGTAACCCGGCACTAGCGGCAACACGCACGGCGACAGAAAGGAAACCAGCCCGGCGACGAATGCGAGAGGGGCGGTCGGATCAACCACGGGTTACGAGCTCCTCGAGCAACACGAACAGATCGTCCTCGCTCAGCAGTGGCCCGGAGATGTGCTGGACGATCCTGCCGTCCGAATCGATGAGAAAGGTCTCGGGCTGTCCGGTTAATCCGTAGTCGTCGTAGATCTGAAGCCTTTCATCACGAACATGCTCATAGTCGAGCTTGTGGCGGCGAACGAACTCCTGAGCATCTCCTCGAGCGTCACGTATATCGACGCCGACGAAGTGAACTTGATTGCCGTAGCGCTCGAAGCCGGCGCGCAGCATCGGTCCCTCGTCCTCGCAGGGGACACACCAGGAGGCCCAGAAGTTCAGGAGCACGGGGCGCCCGCGGAGCTCGTTCAGCGAGAGAGAGCCGCCGTCGTTTAGGCGCTCCGCCGTGAACTCGGGCGCCGTGTCGCCGATTCCCGGCGCCTCCCCCGCACGCAGCAAACCGAACGTAAGAAGGCCGACAAAAGCAGCCGCCGGGACCAGAATCCAGGCGCGCCGGAGCATCCTCGAGTGAGAGGAAGGGGGTGCTGGGGTGCCGTCGTGCATGGGCTCATCTTCGCACCCGGAGTCGACTACGCCGGCCAGTTCCAGATGCTATATAACGCAAACGAAGGTAAATGGACGTATTAAGAAGCTTACGCTATTCTTACCCACGGAGGAGGGGATGGCTCGCAGCGGAGGTTACGGAAATGCCCTCTTCGTCCATCGCCCCTCTTCTGGCTCACCTCTCTCCGGACGAACGGGCCTGTCTTCTCGAAAAGGCGGTCCCCCGGCGGCTCGACCCCGGCTCGTTCATCCATCTATCAGGCGAGGCGGCCCCGCGGGTGCACCTGGTTTCGTCGGGCATCGTGAAGCTGACCGCCCGGGACGCTGACGGCCGGGAGACGATCCTGGGTCTAGCCGTTGCGGGGGATCTGCTTGGGGACGCCGCCGCTATCGAGGGGATCCCGCAGGTCACCGACGCCGTGGCGGTCACCAAATGCAGCGTGGTCGGGTTTGATGCATGGCGCCTCCTCGAAGTGCTGAGGGGCAACCCCGGAGCCACGCTCGAACTCGCCCGGATCATGGCCGGTCGTCTCAGGTGGCTGGGGACGACGGCGCTCGAGCGCACGTGTGCACCGGCGTCCTCCCGGCTCGCCGGTCGCCTGCTCGACCTTGCCCAAGTGATCGGTCGGGGCTCCGATGGGCGCTTCAGGCTCGAGCTGCCGTTGGCGCAAACCGATCTCGGCCGGCTCGCGGGTATCTCCCGGGAAAGCACCTGCAAGGCGCTGCGGCGACTCAAGGAGCAGGGTGTCCTCGACTACACGAGAAGTGAACTGACGATCCTGCGCCCCGACCTCCTCCAAGCGATCCGAGCTGAGGGCTTTCCCCTGGTGCCAAGGCCACTCGCCCTCCAAGCCGGAAACCCCCACCCGATGGACAAAAAGGCGCGAAAAAAAGCCCGTCCGAACCACTCAAGGTTTGACGGCGAAATCCCGAATACATAGTCGGAGTTACCCGCAAGGAAGGGCTTCAAGGACCTCACGGCCTCCCCCGGGCCGTGCAACGAGCCTCCCAGCCCGCCCCAAGCCGGCCCTCCCTTAAAGGACTCTGCTGGCGCCCCCGGTGACGGGGGCGCTATTTGCGTTCCGGGCCCGCCCCCCTCCCCGAGATGGCAAGTGGGCACACCTTGGGTGGGTCCAATTGCCATCAGAGGGCAGGCCGGAAAACCGCCGAGGTCGTGCGACGATGGGTCCCCATGTCACAACCCCCTCCCGAACCACGCACCAGTAGAGACGCACAGCCGCCTGCGATGCCCACAGTCCAGTGCTCGACCGGCCCCTTCTGGGCAATGGAGCTCGAGGAGGCGATGGACGCCCTCGCCGAGGCCGGGTTCACGGAGATCGAGCTGATGGTCACACGCGACCCGAAGACCCAGGAGCCCGACATCCCGGCGAAACTGGCTGAGGAACGCGGTCTAAGAATCACCTCTCTGCACGGGCCGTTCCTCGTGCTCACGAAAAATGTGTGGGGCCTCGATCCGCTCGGCAAGATCCGGCGCGGCGCCGAGATGTGCAAGGCGTTGGGGGCGACCTCGCAAATCGTCCATCCCCCGTATCTGTGGGAGGGCGCATATGCGCGTTGGGTGGAGGAAGAATCGGCCCAGTTCTCGAAAGACTCAGGTGTGGTGGTTGCCGTCGAGACGATGTACCCGAAGTGGGTCGCCGGACGGCGGCTGCGCGCCTACCGATGGCTCGAACCCGCTTCCTTGCAGCACCATGCACCACACGTCGTGTTGGACACGAGCCACCTCGCACTCGGGCGCCACGACATCCTCGATGCATTTCATGTCCTGCGCCCCCGGCTCACACACATACATCTCTCCAACAACGCGGGTGACGGCAAGGATGGCCATCTGGAGATGGAACGCGGCATCCTTCCGCTGGACAGGTTCCTGAGCGAAGTCCGCAGGAGCGCGTACGCCGGCGCCGTATCCCTTGAGTTATCGGTCTACCGATATCTGGAAAAACCGGCGAAACTGGTCGAAATGCTTAGAAGGAACCGCGAGTATGTCGAGAGTCGTTTGACCGAGAAGCGCCGGCGCGTAGCGAAAGGGCTGCCCCGCACGTGAGTGTGAAGGTACTTGTAGTTGACGACACGGACCACGTCCGCAACATGCTCGTGGAGATGCTCGAGTTGGATGGTTTCAACGTCGTCGGTAAGGCGGACTCAGGGCAGATGGCCATCGGCCTTGCATCGGAAGCTGATCCCGACGTCGTGGTGATGGACTACAAGATGCCCAAGATGGACGGACTCACAGCCGCTCGCACCATTAAGGACGAACGGCCCGGCCAGGCGATCATTTTGTACACCGCGTACATGGATCCGGACCTCGAAGCTCGGGCAAAACAGTCCGGCATCGCTCTATGCGTCGGAAAGGTCGAGGGGCTGAATCAGCTGGAGCGCCACATCAGCGAGTTGTGCCGCGACCTCGCTTAGGCGCGCCGCCGGCGCGCCGAGCCCCGCGTCACGAACCTGAGTACACCAAGCAACAATATGTGTCGTTTTGTGACCACAGGTTAGTGACCGCGGCGCGCGCCGGCCCTTTAGGCTTGGGGCGTGCGTCGAAACACACTGCTCGCCATAGCCCTTCTGCTTGCCGCAATTGCAATCGCTGGCACGCTCGGCGTGTTGCGGATTTACGGCCTCGTCGGCTAGACCTAAAGGAAAGTCCCGCCGCGCGCGTTGAGGTTCCTGAACAGCATCTGCTGGATGCGATCGCGGACCTCGTCCGTTAGATCGAACACCAGCATCGGATCCTCGGCCGCGTCCTCGGGATAGGTGTCCATGGCCACCGGCTCCCCGAACTCGATGATCCAACGCGACGGCAGCGGGAGGACCCCGAGAGGACCAAGAAGAGGCCAGGTTGGCGTCACGGGGAAATAAGGAAGCCCAAGGAGGGTTGCGAGCGGCTTGATGTTGCCGATCATCGGGTACGCCTCTTCGGCTCCGACGATCGCAACGGGAACAATGGGGACCCGCGCCCGCAGCGCGAGCTCGATGAAACCGCCGCGCCCGAAGCGCTGCAGCCGGTAACGCTCCCGCCAGCCCTTTCCAACTCCTTTGAAGCCTTCGGGAAACACACCGACGAGCTCACCCCGCCGCAACAGTTCGAGAGCATCGTCTTCGTGCGCCACGACCGTGCCGGCCTTTCGAGCGAGAGGGCCGACGAAAGGCAACCGGTAAACAAGATCGGCACCAACGTTTCGGACCAAGCGGCGCGCCGGATGCTCGTTCGCGACGGCGTACGTCATGATCACGGAGTCGAGGGGGATGGTCCCCGAATGATTCGCGACGAGCAGAGCCGGACCGGTGGCTGGGATACGGTCGAGACCCAACGTCTGCACGCGGAACCAGTGCTCGTACAACGGTCTGACGAGCGGGCCCATGACGTCGCGGAGGAGCTCCTCATCGAGGCCGAAGTCGTCCACTTCATAGTCGCCGCTTAGTCGCCGCCTCAACCACCCGAACACGTCCGCTACGCCCTGGGGTTCCTCCACGACATGCGCCGCGGGAGTTTGCGAACGGTCCCCGCGCGCCCGCTCGTGCACCGCGCAGTAATCACCGCCCTCGAGTGCATAGTTGCGACATGGACGGCCAGATGTCGTTGTTGCCCGGCAACGCACGCGACCCAAGTCGCGCATGCGCGCATCGATACGAATTATCTCGGCTTCTGTCACACGAACTCCGTGCTTCGTCCCCTGCGGTTGAGGTAGTCGAAGAGCTCTCGTTCCCACGAGTGATGTCTGCGCGCTCGCGGCCGCACCTCAGGTGATCTTCGCTCCCGGAGATCCTCGATCGCGTCCACCGTCGAGTAACGCGGGGCAAAACCAAACGCCTCACGGGCGCGTGTTGTATCCAAAACCCGCCCGTACATGAGAACGGCCAATTGGTCCGGCGGAAAGTCCACGAGGTTGAAACGGCGAAGCAGCGATGCCGCCGAAGCCGCAGTCGGCTGAAGCAAGGGCAGCGGGAGCCGGCCCAGCCTTCGTATCGCCTGCGACAGATAGACGACGCCGTCTCCGGCGAGGTTGTAGATGCCGCGAGGGGCACTCATGACGGAGCTATGAAGCGCCTCCAGCGCATCTTCTTCGTGGAGCAGCTGGATCCGAGGGTCGTAACCCAAGGCGGTGGGCACAATTGGCAACGACAAATACTCGGTCATGCTGGTGTCGATGGTTGGACCCACCATGTTCTGAGTCCTCAGGATCACAAGTTCGACATCGGAGCGCCGCCGGCCGAAGTCACGTGCGTATGTCTCCGCCTCCGCACAGTCCTTCCCGTAGCCGGCGAGATCGCCGCGCCGCGATGCGTGGTCCTCCGTCAGGATAGACGGCTCTGCGATCAGTCGACCGTAGATCGCTCCGGAAGATTTGACGACGACGCGGCGCAATCGTTCCGCGTGCTGAGCTGCTGCCATGAGCTGCATGGTCCCGATCACATTGATTTCCTTCATTTGTGAGCGGCTGCCGGCGCGCCCTTCGCTCGACGTGATGTTCGTATGCACGAGTGTGTCGACACGCGTAGCATTCAATACGCGAGCTATCAGCGGGCTCCGTATGTCGGCGCGGATGAACTCAAGCCGCGGTACGTCGCCCGGTGGATCGTCGAGATCCACCCCGAAGACTTCCTCGATGTCCTCGTCTTCTCCCAAAAGGCGCGCCAGGCGAAGGCCCAGAAACCTAGAGACCCCTGTGATGAGTACCCGCCGTCCACCTTCAGCCACGCCTCTAAGCCTCCACCGCAGGCCCCACGATCACCGTCGAACCTGCTTGAGCGCGCAGCCTGGCGCGTGCGTCGCCCTTGTTCACCGCCAGTGAGAGGTACCGATACGAATCTTCGACGAGCACGTAATCGCCCGCCTTAACGTCGGCGAAAGCGCCGCAAAATTCAACGGCGAGACGGTGGCCCTCTAGACGCATCTCGATTCTCATGCCTCCATCGAGTCCGATCTGTTCGAGCTGAGGCCGAAAGACATTCAGCTGCAGATTGCCGAAACGATCCACCTGAAGGACCTCGGCGTGCAAGTGATCGTCGTGTATCCAGGCTTGAGGTATCTCGAGCTGTGATAGGTCTTCTTCCGCCATCGCCGGGCCGAGTTCGGCGGGATCGACGCCGTTTGCAATATGAGCCGTTGCCGGAGCGAACACATCGCGCCCATGGAACGTGCGCGACACGGGTCGGAGGAGAAAGCTCTCATTCACGATTTCGTGAACGCGCCGGATACCCCCCGACGCACGTGCGGCCGGAATCAACAGCCCATTGTCGGGACCGACAAAGATCTCGCCCCATCCCGTTTCCACCGCAACTGCGCGCCTGTGCGACCCGACGGTGGGATCAACTACCGCAAGATGTACGGAATCAGGCAAAAAAGGAATCGATTGCTCGAGAACGATTGCACCATGCCGGATGTCCTGGCGAAGGATGTTGTGGTTCACATCGATGATCTTCAGGTGGGGCGCGATGCCGAGCATCACGCCGTGGCAGACGCCGACGAACTCGTCTTCGAGGCCGTAGTCCGAAAGGAATGTGACGATTTCTCGCTTCTTCACTCCGCGATCCTATCCAGCAGTCCTCGCCCATAACGGACGGATCTCCAAGCAAAACGACGAGGTGGTCAAACGCCGCCGCGATTTCGGCTAAGTTGCACATCAACGATCCTCTATCGGGGGGGGATGGGATGTTTGAGCCGCCAACGCGGGAGCTTGTGTGGCAGGATCTAGCTGCCTGCCGCGAGTTCTCGGTGGAGAGCTTCTATCCGCCGACGGATCAGGACGGAGACGAAGCGAAGGCGATCTGTTTTACGTGCTCCGTCCGGGAGCAATGTCTTGAGTTCGCCCTGGCCGCCGGAGAGCGGTTCGGAATATGGGGCGGTATGACCCCGCAGGAGCGCCGCTACCTGATTGCGCGACGCCGCCGGGCGGCTCAGTTTCCGGGGGAATCCGAGGAGGAAACGACCCTGACGATGACTTAGTCCACACCTTGCCACGACCAATGCGTCGGGTCGAAGGGCCGCTACTTACCCTGCTGACGCCTCTGCCAGCGAGTCTTCTTCAGCATCTTGCGATGCTTCTTCTTGCGCATCTTCTTGCGGCGTTTCTTTACGAGCGACGGCATAAGCCTCCTTTCCCTCTCATCTAATTCCTCTTTGCACGGGCGCAGGGAGGGTACATCCTCGACCGCTCTCTGCGAACGTCACTCACTACCAAACAACTGGCGGAGGTCGACAGGACCCTTCGAGCGGCCCGACGTCTCGATACGCAATGAGCCGATCCGTAGCCCTCTAACGCCCTCCGTCACGGGCGACACCATACGCAAGATGTCCTCCCCCGGATCGTGCTCGAGCACGCCGATGCCAACGCAAGCACCCCTGCCGTCCTCCATACCCACTAC
This sequence comes from Actinomycetota bacterium, assembly GCA_035641235.1. Taxonomy (GTDB): domain Bacteria; phylum Actinomycetota; class CADDZG01; order CADDZG01; family WHSQ01; genus DASQUP01. The sequence continues at coordinate 14,060 of DASQUP010000144.1, read as the reverse complement.
CAGACTGTCCAGCAGAGCGAGATCAAACTCCGGCGGGAGGGTCGGCATGAAGACGGTCGGCTTCACGCGCCAGCGCGAGACACCCTTGGCAAAGTAGGCCGCAAACTGCTCCTCTCTAAACGTCATACGTTCATCGACGGACCGGACCCTCACCTCTGGATCCACTTCCAGCTCCACGACCTCGGCCCCAGTGAACCGCTGAGCCAGGCCGACGACAGGTTCGAGTTCGCCTCCGCGTTCAAAGGCCACGACGAAATCCGGTGCTACGAGATCCATCTTGAAGAACTTGAGTGTTTGACCGTAGATCCCCGATACGAGGCTCGTTGTGTCGACTATGACGAGTTCCGCGCCCCCCGCTGCCGCCGCCCGAACGAGCTTGCCCGTGCTTGATATCAGGGGGAGCAAATGGCCCTTGGGAATCAAGGTTCCGACAAATCCGAGCCCGTCCGCCCCCCGGAGTGCGTCCCGCGAGAGGTCGCCCTCCGACCGCAGCATTTTCATCCCTACCGTCGTGGGTGGGCCCACGGTCGACTGGACGATATCGGCATCAACGATCGCGCACGGCACGTCTGCGTCAAGGGCGCGCCGGGCAAGCTCGAAGGCAAAGGTCGTCTTGCCCGTGTCGAGCGCTCCCAGCAGCATTACGACCCCTGGGTTCGCCAGGAGACGCTCGTACGCCATCTCCGTCCTTGCCCTCATACCGGTTCCCCTCGAGCCTCTTCGGTCAAGTCACTAAAAAGACCGCTCCCCCCGCATGGGAGCGGTCATCTGAGGGCGCCTCCCGGCCGGTCTAGCCGGCGTCCATGTACCTCTGGCTGAGGTACTTACGCAGATCGCCGTCGGGTATGCGGTAGCCGCGTCCCACCCGAACGGCTCCGAGATTGCCGGACTTGATGAGGCGGTACACGGTCATGTTCGATACCCGCAACTGGCGCGCAACCTCTGCAACGGTCAGGAATCGGCCGGTCATGCCGGGGATACCGGAGGTGCCTTCAGTCGACTCGGTCATTTCGGCGGCAGTATACAAGGGAAGTTTGGGCTGGTCAGAACGGGGTTCTGAGGCTCCCGGTCGGCCTCATCGGCGTGGCTTCCCGACTCAAACTAGGAGGTGGCCGTCCTCGAGCACCGTCGTCCCGTCGATTCGCACGGTGGGTTTGAGGACGATGCCGTCTTGATGTGACGACACTCGAATTGTTCCCCCAAATGAGTGGTTGTCGCCGAAGGCTACGTGAATCGTGCCCAGAATCTTCTCGTCTTCCAGCACGTTACCCGTCAAGGTCGCACGTTCATTGGTCCCGATGCCGAGTTCGGCGACCGCAAACGCTTCACGCCCGTACGGCTCGACTATCGATTTGAATTCGGCGGCAGCCTCCCCGCTCATGGCCGTGGCATAGCCATCTTCGATCTCGATGGTGAGGGGAGACGAAAGTCTGCCCATCGGCCACATGGAGCCGTCGAAAACTATGCGTCCCTGCGTCGCGTTCTCCACGGGCGCAATGAAGCCCTCTCCCGCGGGGAGATTCCCGAATCCCCCTCGCTCCCGAATGTCACCGTCGTCGGCCAGCCCCTGCCGTCCATCGATGAGGAGGGTGACGTCTGTCCCAGCGTCCGTAGTTACGTGGACTTCCCTTCCGTCGGTCAGCAGTTTGGCGACGGCCGACGACTTCCTCCGCACCTCTGAGTAGTCCGATGACATCGTGCGCAGCAACATGTCTTCAGTGACCTGGGGCATCGTGGCAATGCGCGCGCCGTTTTCGCATGCCGCGTGTCGAGCCTGCGTGTGCGATAGGGATTTGGTAGTAGGAGCTACGCAGACATGGCACTCGAGCATTGCGGCCGCCACCGTCGCAGGTGGCTCCGTCCCGTTTGTTTCCCGCTCCGACATCTCGGCCAGCACGGTTTCGGCGCCCATGAAGCGGGCTTGTTCCACGAGGGCCTCGGCGATCGATCTTCTCTTGGGGTCGGTGACGACGAGCACGCTCTCGCCCGGTTGAACGGCCAGGCACTCTCCAAGAACGGTCTGGACGGCAGTTTGCATGTCGCTCACAGGTCCCCTCCCAAGATCGCTTCGAAGATCTGCCACGAAGGCTCGTAGAGGCGCGGCAGGCGGTTGTCGTCCATCGGAACAATGGACACGTCATTTCCTTCGGCCCATGCCACCGCGAGCGCGGGATCGTTGATGTCCATGATCGCGATCGTCGGAATGCCTCGTTCGATCGCGGCCCCGGCGAAGCCGTGGTCGCCTACGACGAGGTCGGGCCACGGGCCGGCGTCCAACAGTCCTTCCATCGGCTCGGCCGAGTGCGTGTGAAGGAGTGCTCCCCAGTCGGCGAGGCATCCCACACCGCCCGAGTACCGGATCTCCCGGTGCCGCCCTCGCTTCCACGCGACGCGTTCGTCCTCGCTAAGTCGCAGGATCTTTCCACCGGCGCGCCGGTATGCGTCCGCGACTCTGATGTGGTGCTCCAGTAGGCCGGTTGGATGTCCTGTCGCGATGAACAACAGATCTCCGTTTTCGGCCGAACGCTTCAGCCGGCGCGCCGCGGCAACGATCCCATCGATCGTCTTGTCGGGATCGATCTCGTCGTAGCCGCCGATATCCGCGATGTCGTTCGGGCAGCCGGTCAGGTCGGAGACGAACGCCAGGATCTCCTGTGCGGAATACTTGTCCAAGCCGGAGATCCCAAAGGTGTCCTCCGTAACATCCGAGATGATCGCCCTGATCTTACCGATCGCGTTTTCGCGTGAATGTGACTGGTGTGGTCCAGTTATGCCGGCGGACACCAGTTCCGCTCTGCTTCTCTCCAACAGTTCAGACATGCGAGCATGCTAAAGGCGGATCGAGCCGTCCGATTCCGGGGGTGATCGTGAGCACCGAGATGTTTTCTCTTCAGGGCAAGGTAGCGATCGTGACTGGAGCATCGCGCGGTATAGGCCGGGCGATAGCGCTTGGCTTTGCACGCGCGGGGGCCGATGTCTCACTGGCTGCGCGGAGCAAGGATGACCTTGAGTCAGTCGGTGCGGAAATCGAATCTCTTGGGCGGCGCGCCATAGTCGTTCCCACCGACGTCAACGAGCGGGACCAGATCGAGAACCTCATGGACCGCACGGTCTTCGAGCTGGGAGGTCTCGACATCCTCATGAACAATGCGGGAGGAGCGAGATTCACCGCACCCCTGCTTGCCCTTAGGCCGGAGGGATGGTCGAAAGTTATGCGAGTCAACGCCGATGCGACGTTCCACGCCACGCAACTCGCGGCACAGCGCATGGTCGACGGGAGCGGCGGATCGATAATCCAGATGGCTTCGGTCGCCGGCATTGAGGGCGCGATGACCCTGTCCTTCTACTCCGCTGCCAAGGGCGCCATCCGCCTAATGAGCCAGGCGGTCGCCAAGGAACTGGCAGGCTCCGGAGTGCGGGTGAACTCAATCGCCCCAGGATGGATCGCCACCGAACTCAATGCAAACCTGAGGGAGGACGTGGAATCGGATAGGGCGGTCGTGTCCTCGATCCCGATGGGCCGCTGGGGACAGGCGGAGGAGGTCGTGGGAGCGGCGGTCTTCCTCGCCTCGGATGCCGCCTCCTTCATCACGGGCGCGACCCTGGTCATCGACGGCGGCCAGACTGCCTGACCGCGCCGCCGGGCGCCCCCCGCGGCCTCATCTCCCGAGATGGCACTCAGCCACGATATTTCGTGGTTGATTGCCATTTCAGCCAGGAGGCTCTGCAACCTGAGGCCGGTGAGGGCGGCTTGATGTAGCGAACCTCAGGGCGGCCGCCGTTCCGTAACGATTTCCGGACGCCGGTCCCGTTTCATGGCTCTCGACATCCAGCTCGCTATGAACGGGAGGTTCGAGATGCAGACCACGGAGGCCCGCCCGACGGGACCGGAAACGGCTCGGGCGGCCGGGATCGGATGGACGGAGTTGCTGTTCTGGAGCGCCCTGGGGGTAGCCGCCGCGATGATCGGCGGCATGGTGGTGTTCGGCGAGTTCATCCCGCCTCTGCTCATATTCGCGGCGCCGTTTGTCATCGGAGCTCTGATCATTCGCCGGCGCCGGAAGGGGGGCGCAATCTTCCTCGGCGTAGTTGGGGTGCTCACGCTGCTACTGAACCTTCCCTTCATCGTTCCAAGCCTCAGGGTGCCGGCCTCGACCGAAGACTTCATCATGACTAGCGTCATTCTTGTCTTTCTCGTGGTCCTCCTCAGCGCGGCCGTGGCCGCGGTTCGGACGAAGGAGTCGGGACCTTCCCCGGCCGCCCGCACTCTCGGATTCGCCGCCCTCGCCCTGATCGGGCTCTCCATTGCAACGGCTGCGGCCGCCCGCGTTACCCACGAGTCCGCCGTCGTGCAGGCGGGAGATATCGAAATCGTCACCCAGGACATCGAGTTCTCCCACGAACACATCACTGCCGAGGCGGGCGAGGTGTCGGTGTTCGTCGAGAACAAGGACACGACCCTGCACACCTTTACGATCGAGGAGCTTGGAGTCGACCTTCAGATTCCGAGCAACAGCGCCCAGCGCATCACATTCGATGCACCACCGGGGACCTATGACTTCGAGTGCACCCCCCACTCGGACGGCATGAAGGGCACCATCGAGTTCCAATAGAGCTCAGCGGAGAAGCCCGGGTCGCAACCACGCGGCCCGGGCGCTGGCCTCTAGTGGGTGCACCGGCCCGTGGGCACGGGCGATGCCGCCGACAGCCCCTCTTCGATCTCGTCCATGACCTCGTCACCGGTGAGCGCGTATCCCGTATCACTATCAGTCGTGGAAGCCGCAAAAACCACGCCGGCAACGGATCCGTTCGGCAGCACAAACGGCCCGCCCGAATCTCCCTGCTTGACCGGTGATCTCAATTCATACACCTCGCGCGACACCTCGCGCTGACCGTAGATATCGAGGCCAACGGCCGTATACCGGTCACGCACCGCCGCCGGGTGAACGTCCAGCGGCCCCCCGCCCGGATATCCGAGGGTTGCTCCCCCCTCTCCCCGGCCGAGCGCACGCTCATCAAGGTCGAGCGGCGGACCGGCGAGTCCCTCGACCCTCACGACGGCGATATCCGTGCGAGGGTCGAAGAAGACGACCCGCCCCTCGTGCCGCCCGGCGTTGTCCTCGATGGTGATGGTGTCGCCCCCCGCGAGCACGTGTGCATTGGTAACGACTGTGGATTCCCCCGCAACCCAGCCGCTTCCGAGCTGTGTCCCGCCACAGGCGGGAACGACGACCCGAACGGTTGACCTCCGAGCAGCCCGGATTGCATCGCGCGCCTGAGGCCCAGCGGGGAGATCGACCTGGGGGGCCAGGGGCCTGGGGAGCCCTGCAAAGACCTGAGGGAACCCCGATGTGTCGAGGTACTGACGCAGATAGAAGACCAGGTTGGGTGGCCGCGGGAGCGTGTCGCTCACCGCTCGCAGCACCGCCGATCCCCGAAAGGTCCTGGCAAGCGGGCGCGACGGAACGGAAACGAGTAAGGAGCCGACGAGCCACAGCGTGATCACGGTGATGACCACGCCGAAACCGGCGCCGAGGGTCTGGTTGACACCGCCCAGGCGTGCCCGCCTGGCCATGACGCCACCTCTGTGACCGACGATGTAGCCGGCCGTCTGCCCGATCGAGAGCAGAACGAAGACGACGAATAGCGAGATCAGCGCGCCCTGAAGCCCGGGGCGATCGGTGAACGCGGCGGCGATTCGAGGGCCCACCGCGATTCCGACAATCAGCCCGAGGAACCCCCCGCCGAGCTCGAAAACCTGGCCAACGAGTCCCTTGTGCCAGCCGCGATAAGCCAATGCGACGGCGACGAGGATCACGATCAGATCGAGGAGGTTCACGAAGCCCGCTCTGTCGCGTCAGTCGATGCCAAGGCCGGTTTGAAGAGCACGAAAGGTCAACCCGAAACAAACAAGAGCTGCGACGCCGAAGGCGACCCACGGGATGTCCCGGAACCTTTCCGAACGCGCGAAACCATGTGCGGTGACAAGAACCGCTCCGGGAAAGAGGCCGCCGTAAACGTAGTGCAGCCACTGGGGTCCGTTGGTCTCGGGTCGCCCTCCCGCAATGAACAGAACTGCGCCGACGACGATCTGGATGCCGATCACAACCTGAAGAGCGGCCAGCAGGTTCCAGAACCAATCACCGGGAGCGCGGTTGCGTATGAATGTGAACAGCGCCCACAACGCCATCAGCGCGAATCCGGCCGGGATCGCGTATGCGATATATCGATGTAGGTCCGTCATACGGAGGGAAGGTTAATAGGCGCCTCCATCAACTTGAGCCGCCGGCGCCGACCAGAGCCTGAAGACGCGGCACGCACCTCTCCAGTACGGTTTCCACCGAACGTTCGACCTCCGCCTTGTAGCTGCGCGCCGCCTCGTCGGCAGCAACGTCGTGGAGCCAGTTCGACGGAATGACCTCGGGATGGCCGATCATCTCGGCCCAATGAATCGTCCAGATCTTGGGCACGACCGTGTCGAACTGATATCCCCCACCTCCGGTTGCAACCCATCGCCCCTCGGCAAACCGATGTATCAGTTCGTGCAGGGTGCGCGCCATCCGAGGGTATGCGGGCATCGTGAGGGCAAGGTTCGCCAGCGGGTCGCCGTGATGCGTGTCCGCCCCGAGCTGGGTCACCACAAGCTGGGGTTGGAACGCTCCGAGAAGTTGGGTGAGGACACGCTCGAGGGCCCACAGGTAGTCCCCCTCGCCAGAAAACGGCAGCAGAGGGATGTTGGCGGCCGTCCCCTCTGCCGCGCCGTTGCCGATCTCATCCTCGAACCCGGTCCCGGGATACAGGTACCTGCCGGACTGGTGGAAGGAGACGGTGAGCACACGCGGCTCGTTGTAGAAGATCCACTGGACACCGTCACCGTGGTGAACATCGACGTCGATGTACGCGACGCGCCAGTCCGGCTGGAGTTCGAGGACCTTCGCGATTGCAACGGCCGGGTCGTTGTAGATGCAGAATCCCGACGCCTCACGGCGCCGCGCGTGGTGGAGCCCTCCCGCCGGATTGAAGGAGTGCTCCGCCTGTCCCGACGCCACCACCTCCGCGGCCACGACCGATGCTCCGCAGACGGCAGCCGATGCCTCGTGCATGTGATCGAAGATGGGATCGTCGGGCGTCCCCAGCCCGAAAGGCAACCCCTGTCGCTCCGAGAGTTGCCCCGAGTCGATTCCCTTGACGGTCTTGATGAAGTCACGGTCGTGCACTGCTGCGATCTCGTCATCGGTAGCAGCCCTCGACTTCTCCTGCGTCACGTTCGGCCGGTACAGGAGGTCTAGAGCCCGGATGTGCTCGTATGTGAGGAGGACGCGTTCGGGTCTCAGAGGATGGGATGAGCCGAAGTCGTAGATGCGCGCGATGTCCTCGACCGTTACGAGGGCGACGGAATCGCTCACCGCGCGCTACTCGTCTTCACTCATCTGCGCCTTCTGGAGCTTGCCGGAGTAGTCGATCGCTACCGTCTTCCACTCGGTGAACTCGTCCAGAGCCTGAGGTCCCGCTTCTCGGTGCCCGTTGCCAGTGTTCTTGAAACCCCCGAAGGGAACCTGTATCTCAGCACCAATGGTGGGCGCGTTTATGTACACGAGACCGAATTCGAGCTCCCGCACCGCTTTGAACACGTTGCCGATGTCATGCGTGTAGATGGAGCACGACAGCCCGTACTGAACGGAGTTCGCCATCCTGAGCGCCTCATCAACCGAATCGGTTCGTATCATTCCGGTGACCGGACCGAAGATCTCCTCCTGTGCGATGCGCATGTCCGGAGTCATGTCGTCGAACACGGTCGGTGCCACGAAGTACCCGTTGGAATAGTCGCCTCCGGTCAGCTCCTCGCCTCCCGTCAGCAGCTTCGCTCCCTCCTGTTGCCCGACACCGATGTATTCGAGAATCCGGTTCTTTTGCTTCTCATTGATCACCGGCGCGAGCTCGACCTCCGGATCGAGTCCGTTGCCCACCTTCATGGTGCCCACGCGGTCGAGCAGCGCGTCCGTGAAGTCGGCCTTGATCTCGTCGTGGACGATGAGTCGAGAAGTCGCGGTACACCTCTGTCCGGACGTGGCGAATGCGCCCCACGCAGCTGCTTCCACCGCGAGATCCAACTCGGCGTCCGGCATGATGATCTGAGCGTTCTTTGAACCGAGCTCCAACGAGCAGCGCTTCATCGCTCGTGCGCATTTCTCGTTGATCATCCGACCGACTTCGAGGGAACCCGTGAAGGAAACCCCCCGGATGTCCGGGTGGTCTACGAGAGGAGCCCCCGCTTCCTCCCCGAAGCCGTTGACCAAGTTGATCACTCCGGGCGGGAGGCCGACCTCTCGGAACATGTCCACGAGCAGGGCGGCGCATAGAGGGGTGTCCTCGGCCGGTTTGAACACCATCGTGCAACCCGAAACTATGGCGGGACAGATCTTCCACAGCGGGATCGCGATCGGGAAGTTCCAGGGGGTTATCAGCGCGACGGGCCCGATCGGGTGGCGAACGGTCATGTAGAACTTGTTCCTTAGTTCGGACGGCATCGTCTCCCCGAAGAGGCGGCGCCCCTCGCCCGCCATGTAGTGAGCGAAGTCGATACCCTCCTGAATATCGCCGCGCGACTCCTTGAGGGTCTTTCCCATCTCGCGCGTCATCGTTTTCGACAACTCTTCCTTTCGCTCCTCGAGCAGGAGCGCGACGCGCAGCAGATAGTCCGACCTCTCCGGCGCGGGCGTACGCATCCACTCCGGATAGGCAGCGGCTGCGGCCCGGACAGCCCTGTCCACATCCTCGGCGCCGGACCTCGCGAAGGTGCCGATGACCTCCCTGCGATCGGCGGGGTTCAGGTTCTCGAACGTGTCCCCCGCAGCAGAATCGACCCAGGCGCCGTCGATGAAGTTCCCAAAGTCTTGTCCCATGTGCCCTCCCTTCACGGAGACCCTAGCCCGTTCTTTTCTCCTCCATGCGTCTGTCAGACGCATGTGCAAGAAAAGAACGAGTGAGCACGGCCACGATCGCCAGGCTGACGAGGACCGCCATCGGGCGGCACCGGCGTTCCGTGCGAGGCCCCACCGAGATGCTCGCAACCAAGAAGAATCCGGAGAACGCGGCATGGAGAAGGTTCAACAGACGGCGGCTTGTGTCGGCCTCCCATTGCACCGCCGCGGTGTCGATCGCGACGTCGAGCAAGCCCGACAAAGCCCCCACCGCGAGCAGGGTCGCGAAAAGCCACGACACCGACGGCGCTGCGCCGGGCAGCATGGTGGAGAGCCCGAAGACGACCAGTATCGGGGCCACGGTCCGATCGCCGAAGCGGTCGTAGATCGCGCCCATGGCGAGCATGGCGGGAAGTGCCCCAATACCGACACCGAGAAGCGCCAGCCCGAATGCTCCGTCCGAGGCATCTACCGCTCGTTTTATGTCGGGCAGCACCGCCGCCCATCCGCCCCAGAAAACACCGAAGACGCCGAACGCGGCCAGAAGGCCGATAGCTCTACGGTCGATGACGCACGCTCGTTGCCGGGGTCACGCCGCGTATGCTCCCATGCTTGCCTGCTCCGGCGAGCGCCGGACCGATACTGTCAGAGCATGATGATCAGAACCGCCACCACCGAAGACGACCTCGCCGCCGCATTCGACGTCTATGCCGACGTCGCCGCCGAAGGCGTGTGGATCGGGGCCGAGGCTCCGGTCGAGCGTGCCGCGCGGCTGGCGAAATGGAACGAAACATTCCTAGGGGAGGAAGGCTCGGTCATGTTCCTCGTCGAGGCGGATGCCGAGATCGCCGGCGCCGCGGTCCTGCGTCCGCAAGGGGCATGCGGCTCGGGACTGTACGAACTCGGCATGTGGATCGGCACCGAGCATCGCGGCCGAGGTGCCGGGAGTGCACTGGTCGAGGCGTGCATTAAGTGGGCAGAGCAGCAGGGCGCCCACAAGATCACCCTTCAAGTGTGGCCTCACAACGAGCCGGCGCGGGCGCTGTATCGCAAATACGGCTTCGAGGAAGAAGGCTATTTAAAGCGTCACTGGCGCCGCCGCAGCGGCGAGATCTGGGACTCGGTGGTAATGGGCCGCCTACTGTAGGGCAACCTCGCCGAACTGTCTGCTGTCACCTTCGGAATCCGAAGGCCAGAGCAGACAGTTCGGAATGCCTAGGCTTCCGGCGCGCCGCCCGCTAGTTCGATCGCTCGTTCCATTGCCGCCTCGATCGCGTTCAAGAAGGCCGCTCGCACACCGGATTGTTCGAGCACCTGAATCGCCCGGGTCGTCGTCCCCCCGGGGGACGTGACCATCTCCCGCAACTCGACGGGATGCATCTGTTCGTCGCGCAGCAGCTTCGCCGACCCCAGCATGGTCTGGACGACGAGCTCCGTTGAAACCTCCCGCGCCAGTCCCAACAGGATTCCGGCCTCGATCATTGCCTCCGCCAACAACGCAAAGTAGGCGGGACCCGAACCCGAAATGGCGGTCACGGCGTCCAAGTAGTTCTCCGGCACAGTCACAACGCGTCCCACATGCTCGAGGACATCTCGCGCCAGAGCCAGGTGTTGCTCACCGGCATGGCGTCCCCTGGAGAGGCCGGCCATCCCTTCGTGGACGACCGATGGTGTATTTGGCATCGCGCGTACGACGGGCACAGGCTGAATCAACCGAGCTTCTATAAACGAAGTTGGTATTGCGGCCACGATCGACAAGAGGGTCTGTTGGGTTCCGGCGTGGTCCGAGATCGAAGACAACAGCGGCTCGATGTCCTGAGGTTTGACGGCGACAACGATCACGTGAGCGCCTTCGATCGCGACGGCGTTGTCCAATGAACTCCCCACGCCGTACCTGGCTTCGAGTTCCTTGCAGCGTTCCTCGCCACGCGTCGTCACGACGATCTCGTCGGGCGACCGCCATCCAGAGGCGAGGAGTCCGGCGATCAACGCCTCACCCATCTTTCCGCCACCGAGTACGGCTAGCTTCTTCATAGCGTGCCTATGATGGCAGGTCGGGAGCGCGGCCGAGCCCGATACTCGGGATAAATCTACGATTGTCTGGACTCCCGGGTAGAGATGTCGGCCCTTTCATTTCGCCGTAGCGTCCGTATCGGGCGCGAAATGAAAGCGCCGATCGAACTGATTCACCGTCGAGGAGGACGATGCTCGGACGAATCTTGTTGTGGGCGGCAGAAAAATCGTGGATCGAAGACACCGTGAGGCGCTTGGGTGTAACGCGCGGAGTAGTGGATCGTTTTGTGGCGGGGAGCGACTTGGAGGATGCGATCAACGCCATCAAGTCGCTGAACGGTATGGGCATCGGAGGCATCCTGGACCTGCTCGGCGAGGGCGTTACCGATCCCGATGGTGCGGCGGCAGCAGCCGATGAGTATCGGGCCTCCATCAAGAGAATTGAAGAGACGGGAATCGATACAACGGTCTCCGTAAAGCTCACCCAGCTCGGGCTGGCCTTCGACAAGGGAGCCTGTATCGACCACCTGCGGCGGCTTGCCGCAGAGGCCGATGCGGCGGGGACGTCGGTGGAAATAGACATGGAGCAGTCGGACTACGTCTCCGACACCCTCGACGTCTACCGGCTGCTGCAGTCCGACTTCCCAAAACTCCGCCTGGCTATGCAGGCATACCTCAGGCGCACGCCGGTTGATCTCGAGGAGATGGCGGGCATCAGGCCGCGCATCCGATTGGTCAAGGGCGCGTATGCCGAACCTGAGTCCGTGGCACTTCACAAGAAGAAGGAGATCGAGGCGCAGTTCTCCTTCCTAACGGATTGGCTGCTCGAAAAGGGTGACGATCCGGCCCTGGCGACTCACGATGGAGAGCTCATTGAGCATGGGCTGAGAGCCGCCCAGCTGAGCGGCGTAGGAGACCGAGGGTTCGAAATACAGATGCTTTACGGCATCAGGACCGATCTCCAGAAGAAACTTGCGAGCATGGGATACCGGGTCCGCACCTACGTTCCGTTCGGCTCGACCTGGTACCCATACCTAACGCGCCGGCTGGCGGAACGGCCGGCGAACGTCCGATTCTTCCTGCGCGCCCTGATCGGCCGATGACATCACCCACCGGGGCCTTCCGCGCCTTGTCGCGATCATGGGATGGAACCGCGCTCGGGCTCAACAGCGGTTCGAAGAAGCCGTCACCATCCAACTGAGCTTGAGAAATCGGGGATTCAGGTGCGCGACGATCGCAGAGTTACGACTTGGTCGCTGGAGCCAAAGGGTAGGCCCCAGAAACCCTCGTGACGGGCCCACCTCGTGCACTTCCCCACACACGAGGCCGACCCGCACTCCTGCTTCTGGGGCCTAGCCTTCCGATCGAACGAAACCAACGCAGGTCCCGCCCGATTGGAACGAGCGAGAACATAGCTACCGCCGCCACGACGCGTCAAGGACGCGACGGTGCAGATAGGAGAACAAAAACGCAGGTCAGACGAACTCAAGATTTCTTCGCGAGCTGGCAAATTCCTTTGTAGAAACTCGTCGGCGAATGAGTTCTTTAACGGCGTTCACTTATTGGATGGTCGTCAGCAGGTGCAAACCTCTGGGAAGTCTTCGCGGAGAAGACACTCATAGAGGTCGACGAATTCGTCCGCCGTGGAATCCCACGAGTACGACAGAGAGCGCGTGTACGCGCACCTAGAGAAGTCATCCTGCAGCTCACCGTCGGCCAGCAGAGTCTTGAGCCGCGCAGCAAACTCAGCCGGATCGCGGGATCCGACGAGGAATCCTGAAGAGCCATCGCCAACGATGTGCGAGAGCCCACCCACCGCCGTCCCGACCACCGGCGTGCCGCAGGCATGAGCTTCGAGAGCGGTCAGGCCGAACGATTCTGAGTATGAGCACACGAGGTGAACGTCCGCTGCCCGGTAGTAGTCGACAAGACGGCCGTGCGGTTGTGGGCCGGTGAAGCGCAGAGTCTCCGACACGTCGAGAGCATGGGCGAGATCCTTGAGCCGATCGATCTCTCCGTTACCTCCGGGTCCGCTCGCGCCGCCGACGATCAGGAGCTCGGCGGGGCGATCCAGGGCCGGCAGCAACTGATCCATTGCCCGGATGGCGAGATCGATTCCCTTGAGCCTCTGGATCCGTCCGACGAATAGCAGGACGGCGTGTTCGGCGTCGAGTCCGAGCTCCGCCCGAGCTTCATCCCGGTCTCCGGGCGAAAACATCGAGTGGTCGACCCCCGGATGTAGGCACTTCACACGATCCATCGGCGCGCCGTACAACAGTGCGAGCTGTTCGCATTCCTGCTCCGTGGACGCTACGAGGACATCGGCCGCTCCGATAACGTGGGCTTCACCGCTCAGCCTACTCAACGGCTCCGGGGTGTCTCCCGGAGCAAGGGCACGGTTCTTGACCTTGCCTAAGGTGTGGTGAGAGTGCACGAGCGGCACGTTCCAGCGTTTCGCCAGAGCCTTCGCTGCGAGGCCCGACTGCCAGTAGTGAGAATGGACGATGTCGTATCGAGCCCGTTGCGCCGTCGCAAACGCGGTCACGCCGGTAACGAAGTCGTCGATGAACTCGAGCTGTGTCTCTTTGTCGACCGGCGCGCGTGGACCGGCGGCGACGGATACGACTCGAACTTCGGGCGAGATCTCTACAACGAGCGGGCCGTCATTCGTCGCGCGAGTAAAGATGTCGGTCCGAATGCCTCTTTCCGTGAGGGAGCGCGCCAGAGCACGAACGTAGACGGTCATCCCTCCTGCATCGCCGGATCCCGGCTCGTGGAGAGGCGAGGAGTGATACGCCACCACCGCGATGTGGCGGGGAGGGTCGGACTCCGAACGAACCAGTCTGGCCACCACGTCTAGTGCCTCGACCAGTGATGTTTGCGAGGTTCTGCGGCGCGAAAAACAAGCCTGGCAAGGCCGCAGGGAGGGTGCGTACCTGGAGCGTACGTGCCCGACCGAGAACGCAGACAGGCGCAGCTTTTTCGCCCGCAGAACCCTACCGACATTGCTGGTCGAGGCACTAGCCGGACTTAACGAACGGCAGGAGACCAAGAGCCGGTCGCAATCCTCCTGCAGCGCCGAGTCCTCTGGGCGAGAACAATCGCGTCAAACGATTCCACCACGAC
>DASQUP010000143.1:0-11792 GCA_035641235.1 Actinomycetota bacterium | reverse complement strand
GTCCCACCGAATCCTCGTCTTTAGGGCCCAACGAGGTCATGACTTGTGCTCAACCGAGCCAAGGAGGATCCGATGAACCGGAACCAGACCGTATGGCCCTCGTTGCCGAAACAGTCTCGGCCTGCCGTTGCAGGATCGTCCGTCGCGCGCGTCGCCTCTATGGTGTTCTGCTCCAAAGTGAATGGCACCGAACCAACGACGACCGCGGACACGATGTCGTCGTTGGTCAGTGGCGCTGCTTCGGCCGGCAGAGGCGCGAGTAGCACCGCGCCGAGAACCAATGACGCCAGCACGGCTGGGTGGTTAGACATCTCCATGGCCCACCTCGATCCGGGACCCGAACAGACGAGCGATCGCCACACCGCTCATGAAGAGCAGAGCCGATCCAAGGGTCTGTGCGGGCCCAATCGCAATTCCGATGACTCCGATCAAGGGACCTGACAGTCCAAGGGATACCGCGGTCCATCTCGACACGGCGTAGCCGTGGCCCAGCCGAGGAGCACGATACCCGTCGAAAAGAGCAGAGCTGCAGGAACCGCCACCGCGAAAGTTGCGGCATCGAAGACGTCGCCGTAGAAGCTCTGGGCGTCTTCAATCCCCGAGAGAAAAGCGTTGCCGATCCGCGGGTTGAGCGAAAGGAGCGATGCCGAACACAGCCACCACACCCATGGTTCCTAGAACGGTGGCGAACACCGCCGCGTGAGCGGCTCGAGCCCGGCGGGAGGTAGCCAACTTCAGACTGAGAGCAACGACCCCGAGGATCAGCAAGGCCGAGGCCAGGATGCTCCCAACCACATGGCTCACGAAGAAGCTGGAGGTTGTGACGTACTCGCTCCACGCGCCAAATTCCGTTTCGGATCGGGCTGATGCGTCAACGTTGCAACGAAGGTCAGTAGCGGGTAGACCGGCAGCAGCCAGAGCCACATCCCCGACCAATCTCTTACTGGGCGATCCATCACTTGCCTCCTTGTTCGATCCAGTAGTCCGGCGGACGTCTGCGTTTCGGTGCCCGGGACCCCTCGTTGTCTGATCGCGTCGGCACGATTCATGTGACATCACGCCCCACGAGGGTTCTCGCAGCCGCGACGGTTGCAACCAGCGCGTACGCCACGAGCACGATCCCTCCCATCGTGGAAGCGAGAGCCTCTACCGGCGCATCCGCCAGCGCGTGGGCCGCTTGGCCCGGGAGGTAGCGACCTGCGTCGCCCAGCAACGAGGAGCCGATGTTCTCGATTACGAGGACCCACACCAGGCCTCCTACGATGGCCGGGACCTGGTGGCGCACAATCGCCCCCAGCGTAGTGCCGATCGCGGCCCACAACGCGAACGCGCCGACCATGCCTGCGAATGCGCCGATGTCCGCCGCGCTCACGGTGACTTCTGCCCCGCGGGCGGAGGAAAGCATCGCGGCCGTTGCGGACATGGCAGCCTCGGTCACTATCGCCATAGTCGCCGCTGCCAGCGCGGCAACGATCAGCTTGGCTCCGAGGACGCTGAAACGCCTTCGTGCCGACAGTAGAGTGGTGATGATTGTTCCGTACCGAAACTCATCGGTGAAGCCGCGGACCCCCAACACGAGGGCGAACAATCCCCCATTGATGGATGCGAGGACGTAGAAGGTCTGTTCGTGCAACGGCCCCCGAAGATCCTGAGGGTTCGCGCTGATGATCGTGGATGCGCTACCCAGGAGCACGACCGCAACCGCTCCGGCGACCAAGCCGAAGAACGTGCGGGTCGAGAACAGCTTGATCAACTCAGCCCTAACGAGGGCGATCATCGTTATCTCCTTTCGCATCGGTGAGCCGGAGGAAAACCTCCTCGAGGCTGTGGGTCCGAGGGGTGAGCTCGTGGAGAACGAGCTGCTTACGTGCCGCAATCTCGCCGATGTCTTCCGCCGAGAGGTCCGCGACTTCCAGACGCCCCGTGTCGTCCATATCGATGACCGCACCTACCGCGGTAAGAGCTTCGACCAAGCGCTGGGGCTGCGGGGAGCGCACGGTCACCGAGGTCGGGGCGGTGAGGAGGCCGACAGTTGTCTGGGTGATGAGACGCCCGTTGTCGATCACAACCACGTCGTCGGCCATCAACGCGACCTCGGCGAGGACGTGACTCGATACGAAGACAGTTCGGCCAGACGCGGCGAAGGATCGGAGGAACGTACGCAACCACCGGATACCAGCAGGGTCGAGGCCGTTTGCGGGCTCGTCGAGAATGAGGAGATCAGGATCGCCCAGTAACGCGGTGGCAAGGCCGAGCCGCTGCCGCATCCCGAGCGAGAACTCGCCCACCTTTCTGCCGGCGGTGGCGGTCAACTCGACCTCGTTGAGAACTTCGTCCACGCGCGCCTTCGGGAGCTTGGCGGCGGCCGCGATCGCAGCCAAGTGCGCGCGGGCCGTTCGCTGTGGGTGAAACGCTGAGCCGTCGATCAATGCACCGACACGTGTCAGGGGGTCGTCGATTCCGCCGTAGGTCCTGCCGAAGATCCGTGCCTCTCCGTGATCTGGACGAGCTAGACCGAGGATGACCCGGATCGTGGTCGTCTTCCCGGCGCCGTTCGGTCCCAGAAAGGCCGTTACCTTCCCTGGGGAGATGGCGAAGCTAAGTCGATCGACCGCTCGAGTAGCTCCGAAAGACTTCATCAGCTCGCGGACTGAGATGGCCGCCCGCGAGTGTGTGCTGTTCGCTTCCGCGGTCCAAGAGAGCGAAGCTCGGGGAAGGGCGTGAGCTAGCTGCATTGGATGGGCTCCCTTTATCGGTTTGACCCGGGCTCTCCGGGCTTGGGCGCAAGCATCGGGGCGCGCGCTGACAGGGAACTTCGGGCGCGCTGACAGGAAAGTCTGGGCGCGTTGTTGCTATGTCCCACTCGTCCCTTTTGGAAGGTCAGTCGAAGCAAGCAAATCCCGAAACGGATGTTCGAGGGGGCTTTACGGCACTTTGCGGGGACAGCGAGTATGGCTGAGTGATAGAGGTAAAGGTGCTCGGACACCTCGAGGTGCTCCGAGACGGGGAACCGATTCGGATTCCCGGCGACAAAGAACGCGAGCTGCTCGCACTTCTCGTCATCCGTAAGGGCGACATCGTTTCCACGGATCAACTGATCGAGCAGCTGTGGGTAGAGGACCTACCTAACAAACCCGCTAACGCGCTCCAGGCGGTCGTGTCGCGCCTTCGCCGCGCTCTCGGTGGAGACGTAATCATGACGAAGAAGCCCGGCTACACGCTCCAGCTCCAGCCGGGATCGCTCGACGCAGAGCGGTTCGAGGACCTCGTGCGTCGCGCGACGCGTGTTCGGGCAGATGATCCAGCGACGGGTTTGGAGCTCCTGGCCGAGGCGACGTCTTTGTGGCGGGGATCTCCATTTGCCGATTTTGCGTACGAGGACTTCGCTCAAGAAGAGCGCGCTCGACTGGAGGAATTGCACGTAACGGCCGCCGAGGAGAAGGTCGCAGCCGATCTCGCCCTTGGCCGCACCAAGGAAGTGATTGCAGAGCTGGAGCGGCTTGTGTCTGTCTATCCGCTGCGCGAACGCCTTCGGGGGCAGCTCATGATCGCCCTCTACCGCACCGGGCGCCAGGGTGACGCGATCGCTGCTTACCAGGAGGCGCGCCGCGTGCTTGGCGAGGAGCTCGGGCTGGATCCGGGTCTTGAGCTCGAAGATGTTTACCAGCTCATCCTGCGTCACGACCCATCGCTCCAAGTGACTATCGAACCGGTCGGCGACGAATCACAGACCAACCTCCCGACGAGGGTCACAAGCTTCGTGGGACGAGAAACCGAGATCGCCGAAGTCACAAAGCTCGTTCGAGACAGTCGCCTGGTCACAGTCGTCGGGCCCGGCGGGGCGGGGAAGACGAGCTTCGCCATCGAAGTCGGTCGGGGACTGCTCGATTCATTTGACCGTGGCGTCTGGATCGTCGAACTCGCCCCGGTGTCAGACCCCGACCTCGTGGCGACCGCGATCGCGGAGGCGCTGGGACTGTCTGAGGACGTATCGAGCGTGACGCAGCCGCTGCCACCCATCACGCGGCTGGGCTCATTCCTTCGCAACAAGGAACTTCTACTGATTCTTGATAACTGCGAACACGTGGTTCAGGCAACCGCGGAGATCGCAGAGACGTTAATTACCACCTGCCCCAAGTTGACGATCCTTGCCACCAGCCGAGAGGTGCTCGCGTCGAGCGGCGAATTCGTGTGGCCGATTCCGCCGCTTCCATTCCCGGAAGAGGAAGCGGACTTTGAGTCGATCGCCTCGTACGACGCGATCCGGCTCTTCGAGCAACGCGCCACGAGTGCGGGTCGTGCGGTTTTCCTCGACGAAGAGGGTGCGACCGCGGCGGCGCAGATCTGTCGACGGCTGGACGGATTGCCGCTGGCGATCGAACTGGCTGCGGCGAGAGCCCGGTCCATTTCCCTGCCGGAGATCGCGAGGAGGCTTGACCAGAGGTTCGCGTTGCTGTCGGCGGGCGGCAGGACGAGTGTGCCAAGGCATCGGACTCTGCGCGCGGCGATCGACTGGAGCCACGAGCTACTGGGTCCGCCCGAGCGGACGGTGTTCAGACGCCTGGCCATCTTCTCAGGAGGCTGGACGCTGGAGGCAGCCGAGGAGGTGTGCGGGGACGAGGAGGTCGGCGACGTCCTGGCCGCCCACAGCCGCCTCGTGGACCAATCGCTCATTACGGCTCGCAGTGACCGTTTCTTGATGCTGGAGACGATCCTCGCCTATGCGAGGGATCACTTGGCTCAAGCCAGTGAAGAGGAGATCTTGCGCGAGCGTCACGCGCGCTTCTTCAAGGCAGTGGCGGAGTCGATCGAGCCACAGCTGCGCGGCGTCGACCAAGGAAAGGCGCTCGAGCGGCTGCGCGCGGACGAACACAACCTTCGACTTGCACTGCAGTGGGGTCGTGAGCATGCGGATGCTCACCCAGACGTGGGGCTGGGCCTTGCAGCCTCGCTTGGCTGGTACTGGTATGTCGGCCGCCAGGTCGAGGGCCGGTCGGAATTGAAGTCACTGCTCGCTGCAGCGTCACATGCTTCGGAGAAGATTCGCGCCCGCGCGCTGCAGGGATTATCGCTGTCCCTACGTCCTGCCGGGTGCATCGTCCATGCGAGTCCCGCCGCCGCGGAGGCCGCGCGCCAGAGCATGTCAATCTTCGAATCCGCCGGCGAGACCGCGGGGGCGGCGATGTCGCAGCTGCTGGTCGCGGTCGAGGGCGTTGCCGGGGGAGACGTCGAGGGGTTCCTCGGTATGGTCGATGACGCTCGTGGCAAGCTGCGCAACCACGGCGATAGCTGGGGCGTCGCGCTGGCGGACTTCGTTGAGATGGAGATCCGGCTGTATCACGACTCTCCCGATCGAGCACTGGCGCTGGGCGATCAGGCGGCGCGTCAGTTCGATGCACTCGACGACTACTGGGGACGGTCCGCGGTGCGCCTGCACCTGGGTTTCGGCCTGCGGCAGGCCGGACGCACTCAAGAAGCCCGTGAGGTCCTCGAGCTGGCAGTCGCGATAAGCCGTGAGACGGGTCTTCCCTACAACCTCGCCCGATCGATCGCCGAACTCGGGGAGCTCGCCATCTACTTGGGCGACCCCGAGGAGGCCGACCGGTGGTTCGGCGAATGCGACCCCATCCTCAGCGACCTCGTTGACGACACGATGCAGGGACTCGTCGAATGCGGCCGTGGCGATTGCGCGCGGTATCGAGGGGAGCCGGCTGCCGCTCTCGCTCATTACGACGACGCCTTAACGCTGTATAGACGCACGCAGGTTGGTAGGGGTGTAGCTCGAGCTTTGACCGGTCTGGCCGCGGCCGAGCTCGACCTCGATCACATCGATCGCGCCCGGGAACTGCTTGAGGAAGGCCTTACGCTCGCGCGGGAAGCGAGCGATCCGGCTATTCACGCGACCGCATTGGAGCAACTCGCGCGTCTTGTGCTACGTGGGGGACACGAGCGCGACACGATAGCCCTCGTCGACGAAGCCGATGAGATTCGCGATCGATATCGGCGTCCCCGGGGGGCGCTCGCAAATCGAGACGTCAAAAGCACGCGGTTGTCTTATTCCAGTTCCGCGAACGCGCGCACGGGGGACGACGCCCCTCGCTGAATCCGAAGCACCGGAGCGAAGAACCGAAATCCACGGTGCGCAAGCGGTCTAGATGACAAAAGGTGTTCCACGATGAGGATCCCTGCTTCCAGCAAACGCGTGTGGATGGGGCGGCTCGCGTTGTTGCGTCATCACGTTCCAGAAATCGACGCCGACAAGACCGATTTCATTCTCGACCAAGCTCGCGGCAAATTCCTCCGTAAGATAAGGGCCCGGTTCCCAGTAAGCATCTGTTCCCCATCGTGAATCCCAACCGGTGCGGATTAGCACGGCTCTTCCGCCGAGTTCGGAGTCAGGCAGTTCCGGGTCCAGCGCGCGGGATGGCGCATCGCCGGCGTCTATGACCACCGCTTGGATTCCAGCGAGACGTTCCAGCGGCACCTGAGAGAGGTCCTCTCGATCTGCAAAGCGGTGGAATGGAGCGTCCAGATACGTCCCTACGTTGGCGGGCGTGTCGACCTTCCCGAGAAAGAATTCCTCCCCCTCGTACTGAGACCGAGACTGTTCGTGGTCTAGGTGGGCGCCGATCCGCACCTCGGGCAAGCCGGCATAGGGCGACATGCCATCCGCAAGTTCGTGGCTCAATTCGATGAATCTGGAACTGCGTTCCCTGGCCGTCCTTTCGATCGTGTGCGGCAGAGACGATTTCCTTAAGTCGCAGCGCGATGTACTACCTCGGACATCACGGTGATCGCTTGCTCGAAATCATCTATTCCGACTCGCTCGTCATGCCCATGGATGGTTGCCAACAACTCGGGTGTCAAAACGAGTGGAATCCAGCCGTAGCCGTTCGCTCCCCGGGCCCGGAAGAATCGCAAGTCGGTTATCCCCGGCGAGAGCGAATCCGTCGTGACTGCGCCCGGGGCGAGCTCTTCAGACGCCTGCTTGAGAATCTCGAAGAGCGGGCCTTTGCTGCTGACGGGCCCGAAACCCTTGTTGTCGATGTTGGTGACGCGACCACCGTGACGT
Organism: Actinomycetota bacterium; assembly: GCA_035641235.1. GTDB lineage: Bacteria > Actinomycetota > CADDZG01 > CADDZG01 > WHSQ01 > DASQUP01. The sequence goes on along the minus strand of DASQUP010000143.1, from coordinate 4,720 downwards.
CTCGCCTTGGTATCGACGGAAGAGATGTATTCATCGACGTCCGTATCGGGGAGCAGCCTGCTGTCGAAGGAAGCTCGTGCTTCCGCCGGAACCACGTTGGACTTGTACCCCGCGCTCAGGCGAGTAGGGGTTGTCGAATCCGCCAAGAGCAGTCCCAGCGCTCCGGCTTTCCGCAATCGAGGGGCTAACGCCCGTGCCACCGTTCCACCCATCGGAGAGGCGAGCGCGCGGAATATCGCGGCCGTAGCTCCAGAGGCAGCCCCGCTCAGCGTTGAGAACTGCTCCCGCAAAACGGGATGGACCCGGGGCGTTGCGAAGCCGGCGATCTGTTCGATCAGCACGGCTAGGTTGACCGGTGCTTGCCGTTGCGGTGGGAGCGCGCCATGCCCCGGATCGCCTTCGGCGACGACGTCGAAGAACACGGCGGTCTTCTCACCGGTCGCGATCGGGATCACCGGTCGGTCGAGCATGCCGGCAAGGCCGTAGGCGCCCTCACTGATCACCTCGGGGGCCGGGCGCGCGTCGCCGAATCCGACCAGTTCGGCGTGCTCGTCCAGAACCCAGCGCGCGCCCTCGCCCCCACCGGCCTCCTCGTCTGCGGTCGAGGCGACGATGACCTCACGTGATGGGGTCTGTCCGGACCGAGCTAGTTCGGCGAGAGCGACCGCGTGCATGACGGCGACGCTCTTCATGTCGAGAGCGCCACGGCCCCAGATGAAGCCTTCGGCCAATTCGCCCCCGAAGGGGTCGCGGCTCCAGTTGTTCTCCTCGACGGGCACCACGTCGCTGTGCGACAGCAGCACGAGAGCGGGACGGTCCTGGGGCCCATCGAGGCGGGCGATGAGGCTCGACCGTCCTTCGGGTGAGGTCACGATCTTCGTCTCCAGCCCCGCGCCGGCAAGATACGTCTCGAGTAGCTCGGCGACACCCGCCTCGTCGCCGGGCGGGTTGATAGAGCGCACGCGCAGCAGGTCGCGCAAGAGCTTGACAGACTCGCTGCGGCTGCTGGAAGCGATGATTCGTGAACCTTTGTCTTGTGCCATTGGTAGACCTCCTTAAGTAAGCACGCCGTTGGAAACGTCTTGGAAGCAGTGCGTCATGGCGTCACCCTGAAGCTGAACATCATTCCGCTTTCCAGGTGCTCTGCGATGTGGCAGTGAGCCATCCACAGCCCCGGGTTCGACGCGTCCATCAGGATGTCGACGGTCTCTCCGGTCCGTATCAAGACGGTGTCCTTCCAGACGAGGTTCGGCTCCTCGACTCCATCCCTAGCCAGCACGAGGAACCGTTCGCCGTGGATGTGAAATGGGTGATGCATCGGATGGTCCGACTCCATCTCATTAACAATGCGAATCTTGACTTGATCGCCGGCGTTGAAGCTCCAGTCGATGTCGGCGTTGATGTTGCCGCTGCCGCGATCCACGAGCTGCCAGCGCATGTTGGCCGGGGTGGTCGTTCGATTGACCTCCGGCATGAGGTCCTCCCACTCAATGCCATCGGCCATGGCATCCCCGTGGTCGTGGTGGTGTGCGTCCGTCGAGTGATCGGCGTGGTCTTCCAATCCGCCCTGCATCGCGGCCGCGACTTGCTCAGACGGCATCAGCTTCATCCCGCACTTCGGGCACTTGCCGGGCTGATCGCTGACCACGTCTGGATGCATGGGGCAGGTGTATGAGGTCGTCTGAGGGGCTTGCGGCATGAGCTTCATCCCGCACTTGGGGCACTTGCCGGACTGATCGCTCACGACCTCGGGGTGCATCGGACACGCGTAGATGACGGCATCACCGGTGTTGGGCTCGTCGAAGTCCATCTCGGCGACGAGGGCCAAGGTTTTGTCGGGGGATGCACCTAGGTAACTCGTCGCGCGCTGATGTTCGGCAACCATGTCCGAATTGACGCGCAGCTTTTGGAACTCGTTGTCGTGGTAGCTGTCGGTCGCCGAGTCGACGATCTCGATACTTGCCAGCGGGTAGGCGCGTTCGGGTGTCACGTGCTGGAGGGTGAAGGTTCCGGATCCGTCGCAGAGCACGTCGACGATGGCCCGCTCCGAAGGAGCAATGACCACATCGTCAACCCACTGCTCGCGCTCGTAGCGTCCGCCGTCGCTTCCCACGAGTTTCATCTGCACACCCGGAAGCGCCACCTTGAAGACGCGGGTGTTGGCCGTGTTCGTGAGATAGAGGCGCACAACCTCACCACGCCGGATCGCCAGTTGCTGTTCGGTTTCGCCCCCGATCAGCAAGACGTTTCCGAACCGGCCCATAGCCGTGAAGTTCGATTCGTGCGGATCGAAGGCGGCGATCTTCCCGTCTTCGATCAAGATGTCGTCAAGGGTGAACACGACGTCTCGATCCGCTGTGGGCCAGTACGTGGGATCCGCCGGCTCGACGATGATGTTCCCGTAGAGGCCCATCTCCTGGGCGTAGTCCTCGCGCATGTGCGGGTGGTACCAGAACAGTCCGGCGTCGGGAAAGCTGAGCCGGTGCGTGTAGCTGCCCCCCGACGGTATCGGAGCTTGCGTCTCGTGCGGGACACCGTCGTACCGGTTCTCGAGGCGCAACCCGTGCCAGTGAACGGTCGTCTCCATGTCGGTTTCGTTGGTGACGACCACCTCGATCTCCGAGCCCTGCCTGACGCGCAGTGTGGGTCCGGGGATCGATCCGTTGTAGGCGAGCATCTGTGCCTCGATCTCGCCCAGGCGCTTGCTCACGGGTGTGATGACAAGATCGAACCGGTCACCGTTGTTGAGCTGTACGGTGCCGGGGTGGGACGCGGTGCGAAGCGCATCAGCGTCGCTGGTAAAGGTGTCCTGAGGATTCACATCTTCTCCTTCCCTATCAGACTCGTGACGAGCGGCTATATCTCCGCGCTGTATCCGGCCTCATCGACGGCGGCCCGAATGGCGTCGGTATCGATCCGGTCTGCAACGACCACCACCCACCCGGCGTGGAGGTCGACCTCCACCGCGGTCACGCCGTTGAGCCGGCGAATCGTCCTGGTGATGGCTTTTGCTCCATTTCCCGCGGTCATCCCCGGGACCTTGAAGGTCAGTTCGGCCATTGCATCTCCTTCCGGTTAAGGCAGTAGCTCACCTGGTTCAGATGATGTCTGAACGATGCGCTGAGCCCCTGACGAAACTCTGATGGCCGCCTGACAGGTCCCCCTCGGGCTGTCAGCGAGACCGAAGCCTGTTGTCAGGAGCCCCACCGAAGCTCCCCTTGCGAGCCCGATAGCCGGACTCACGACAAGGGGGGAGCACCTTGCGCCAGACACAAAGACAAGTCGGAAGGAGCCGATCGCGCGAGACGCAGCCGGCTCAGGATCTCGGCCACCACGATCTCGACCTCACTTCCGTTACGGATCTCCTGCAGCGAATCGAGCGAGATCTGCGGTGGTCCAAAGGAGGTGACAGGTGATGCTGGAGGTAGCAGTAGAAGCATTCGATGAATACTGTGAACGAGTTGGCTCTTCAATATTTGCTGAACCTGTAAATGCGATATCAAACTTTTCGTTCATCTTCGCCGCCTGGGCAGCTTGGATACTCGCCAAACGCACTGGCACACTTTCAACGGGTGTGAAGGTACTGATTGCACTTGGAGGCTCTGTCGGCATAGGTAGCATGTCGTGGCACACACTCGCGAATACATGGACGCTGTATCTAGATGTCGTCCCGATCGTGATCTTCATAATTGGGTTTATCTGGCTCTACACGCGTAATGTGATGGCAAAGGGTCCGGGATTCGCCGCGCTTTCCATTGGAGCGTTCCTGCTTTCAGCCTTCCTTGTGAGGCCGATTGGAGACGCTCTCCACGGGGCCCCTTCCTATCTACCCGGCTTGCTCGTTGTACTGGTCTTAGGTCTGTATCACGCGATACAGCAGAAGCCTTCCCGCTTCACGCTACTCATTGCCGCCGGTGTTTATTTCACAGCGCTCTTCTTTCGAACGATCGACCTGGAGTTGTGTCACTTCATGACGATCGGTACCCACTTCATCTGGCACACCTTGATTGGGCTGGTTACATACCTCGCAATGCGCAGCTTGATACTTAGCCTTGCTTCGAACGTGAGCGTCGGAGAGCCAGCCGAGAGCGTGGCCTTGCCCTGAACCCATGTTGGGCAGCGATCGCCCTGACCAACTGAGCAACGCCCGCCTCTCGCGGGACCTACCGAGACTCAAGATGACGTCGCAACGTGGAACAAATGTGGAACATCGAAGGTCACTTCGCGCGACATGTGCGACCGGGCGACGATATTACATTGAGGAATTCAGTGGGCTCCTCGATCGGTTCTCAGCGGCGGTAACCGGCTCCCCGGAGGAATCCATTGACGACCACGGCCGCTATGGGGCTCGGCTCGTAATAGAAGCGGACTCTCCCACCCAGGCTCTTGATATTGCCGCAAGGGAGACTGAGAACGCGGCATCGCAAGCGAATCTCCCGAACATGCCCCTGGTTCACGCCGAGGTGACGGAGTGGGACGAGTTCGAGCGACGACTTGATCAACCTACCTATCCCGGGATGATCGGGGTCTCCGAACTCGCCGAACTCCTTGGCGTAAATCGCCAGCGCGCATCTGCCGTGGCTCGAAGTGCCAACTTCCCGAAACCGGCGGCGGAACTCGCGGCGGGGCCAGTCTGGTTTGAGCCGACAGTCCGCCGTTTCGTGCAGTCATGGGATCGCAAACCTGGGAGGCCCCGCAAGATCAACGCTTAGTCCTCCGA
>DASQUP010000142.1:0-3488 GCA_035641235.1 Actinomycetota bacterium | reverse complement strand
GCCCTCGGGGCCGACTACGACACCGCCGACCACGACGTCGCGGTCAAGCACTACGGGTCGATCTATGCGAACGATGTCGTCACGTCCCGGCGCGTTGCCTCCCCAGGTCGCCGGGTCGCTCCAGAGAGTCGGGCGTGCACGTGCGGGCGCGGTGATAGCAGTGAACCCGGCGGCGGCCGCACCCCCGAGAAAGGCGCGCCGGCCGAGTCTTCCGTCCCCCCCGTTTCCCATGCTCCTGAATCTCCCTTGGGACCGGCAGGCGCCGTCCCGACTTGCACACCAATGCGATTGCCTTGCCGAGGATTCTGCACGTCGCCGGCCGATTGGCGCAAGGCCGTTAGGGTGTCCCGATGACCCCTCCCCGCGATCACGAGGGCGGTCGAGCGCGCCGTGGGCCAAACGCGCGCCGGCGCCCGGAACCGGCCCGGGCGAAGCGAGAGCGTGGGACGCCTCGTGAGCGGGCGACGGAAGCAGCGTCCCTCCACCTGACCGACGACGTGGTGCGCGAGCTGCGTGCGACCGCCCGCCCGGGCAAGGGGGACATCCTCGTGAAGGTCTTCAGTGAATCGGCGGGGGCTTTCGCAGAAGGCGACTACGGGACCGCCATCCGCCTGGGGGAGCAGTCGAAGCACATGGCATTGCGTGCCGCCACGGTGCGAGAGCTCCTCGGCCTTGCCTATTACCGGGCGGACCGCTGGCAGGAGGCGGCCAGAGAGCTGTCGGCGTTCCGACGCATCTCCGGATCCACAGAACAGAACCCAGTCTTGGCGGACTGCTACCGAGCAATGGAGAAGCCGGATCGCGCCGTTGAGCTCTGCGACGAGATCGACGGGCGGTCGGTCGCGCCGGCCGTGTTCTATGAGGGCCAGATCGTGGCAGCCGGAGCGCTCGCGGATTCCGGTCGGATGGATGAGGCGATCGCGAGACTCGAACGCCTCGAACTCCGACCAGAGGTCGCCGAACAGCACCATCTGCGGGCGTGGTATGTGCTCGGCGACCTGCTCGAACGCCGAGGCCGCTTCACCCAGGCGCGCGAGTGGTTCGAAGCAGTTGCGGGCGCAGACGCCGAACTTACAGACGCTCCCGAACGCGTTGAGCGCCTGCGCTCGGGCAGATAGCAGCCGTCAGCCGCGCGCCTCCGATTTGTCGATGTAGCGCATATAACCGGACACGTTCATGCGGTAGGAGGTGGTTTGCTCCATGCGTGCTGCGTCATCCGGTGCTATCGCGCTCTCCATGTCACTGCGGGCTCTGTTGCGGACGTTGGCTGTCACTTCATCCAGGTCGGTGGATTCTGCGCGCGCCGCGCGGACCCATCCTTCCCACTTCCGCAAGGAGGAGATCGCTGCATCGCATGCGCCGTCCACATCGAGGGGTTCCTGCCCCCGGTTGGCGGCGCCGAAGTGCGTGAGCCACAGCGCGGACGGCGCTATTGACCGAAGGCGCTCGATGGATTTGATGGTGTCTTCCACATGGAATTCCGGCGGCGGGGTGGCAGGGCGCACGACCCCAACGTCGGGGAGCCGCACGCCGAGTGCATCGCCGCACAACGCGATCCCCGTGGAGTCGTCTACGAACGCATGGTGGTGACGGGCGTGGCCGGGCGTGTCCACGGCCAAAAGCCGGCGGTCGCCGAGATCGATCTCGTCGCCGTCATCGAGGGTTCTGATCCGTTCCTCCGGGATCGGGTCGATTCCTCCCCAGAGACGATCCATCTGGTCTCCATAGATCCGGCCGGCACTGGCCCACAATTTTGCGGGGCTGAGGAGGTGCGGCGCGCCGACGGTATGAACGGCAACCGTTGCCTCCGGAAAGTCGCGTGCAAGGGTCCCCGCTGCACCGGCGTGGTCGAGGTGGATATGCGTGACGATTATCCAGTCGAGGTGGTCGACGCCGAGGTCCTTCAGCGCAGCTCGGACCACCGGATAGGAGGACTTCGGTCCCGTTTCGACCAGGGCGGTCTTCCGTGCCCTCAGTAAGAACGCCGCGGTGATGCCGTCGCCTCCGTGCATCTTTGTATCGATGACAATCGGATCCATCTTCTCCCTCATAGGGTTAGCGTTGCGCAATGAGTTCATCACGGCCGCCGGCCGTTCTTATCGTCAACCCTAACGCGGGGAGGTTGTCCGAGCGGCAGCGGGAAGACGTGATAGCGGCGCTTGGATCGCGGTTCCGCCTCGAAGTGGTGTCGACAACGGCGCGGAGTACGGGAATTGGACTCGCCGCCGACGCGGCCGCCGCGGGTGAGACCCTCGTAATCGCATTTGGTGGCGACGGACACGTGAACGAAGTTGCGAACGGAGTTGCGGAGACCGAGGCCACCCTGGCGATTGTTCCGGGCGGAACGATGAATGTATTTGCGCGGGCGCTCGGTGTGCCCATGGATCCGTTCGCGGCTATTGAGTTCATCGCCGAACGATCACCTGCCGAACCCCGGCTTGTACCGCTCGGGCAAATGGACGATCGCTACTTCACGTTCTCGGCCGGGTGTGGTTTCGACGCAGAGGCCGCGGAACGAGTCGAACGTTATGTCCCCGCAAAGAGGCGATTCGGGGAAGCGTTCTTCTACTGGAGTGCCTTTCGCGTTCTGGCCGGCTCCTACCGACACCGGTCACCATCGATACTCCTGAGCGGCGCGTTCGGCGAAATCCCAGTCGCGATGGCAATCGCATGCAACGCTGGCCCGTACGCATATCTCGGTCCCATTGCGGTCAACCTGGCCCCCAATGTCGACCTCTACGGAGGTCTCGACGTGTTTGCACTCAAGCAGATGCGCGTGGAGGCACTGCCCCTCTACGCGTGGCGGATCCTCGTCTCGCGCGACATCGTCCACCATTCCGACGTCTTCTATGCCACCGACCTCGAGAAGTTCGAGTTGACGGCCGAAGAACCCTTTTACAGACACGTTGATGGGGAACCACTCGGGCCCGCCGTGACGGCCCGGTTCGCCCTGGTCGAGGATGCCTTAAGGGTGTGTGCATGAGCCTCTTGTTCGTAGGGCTCGAACCCGGTCTCGGAGAACCGCTGATCACCCATCTCGTTGCCCAGGACGACGAGGTCAGGGTCGTCGAGCCGGATTCGGGGCGGGCCGCCCACTGGAAGGAGCTCGGTGCCTACGTCGCTCGCGGCGACGGTGTCGACGCCGACCTGATTGAGCGCGCCGCACAGAACGTCCGGACCATTGTTGTGCTCGAGCGCGCGACTGAAGATCTCGGGCGCGCGGTCGAGGCGGCGCTGGAGGGAGCGGCGCTCGCGGGGGTGGGGCGCGTCGTTGTGTGCGCATCGTCGGTTCCTCGGTCCGTGGTGGATCGGCTGCGCGGATCCAGCCTGGAGTACGTCGCCATGTCGTTCGGCGGTCGACGGCGACTATTCGGCAGCCGTTCGGCGCCCGAGTCCACGATCACGGTGGCAATCGATGCGGCCGACGATCTCGCCGGACCGGTAAAGCTGGAACTCGATTTGAGCCAACCGGACGCGCTCGATTCCCT
>DASQUP010000141.1:0-2179 GCA_035641235.1 Actinomycetota bacterium | reverse complement strand
TTCCTCCAGGACCGAAACGAGATAACGCCGACCCTCAAGGTGAAGAGGAACACCATCGGTGAGGGCTACAGAGATGCCATCGCCGAGATGTACGAGACCGATTCCCCCGCTTACGGCCTCGGGAAGGCGGGAAACGGCTGATCCCGGTACCTCGCTGAAAGCTGAGCTGGGGACTAAACTGGAGTCACTGCGACTACCTATTTGAGGAGGCGACAGTGGCCATCACCGTGCGCAATATCCGCGCCTTCAAGGAGCGCCGCGAGCGCTTCACCATGCTCACCGCTTACGACGCGCTGCAGGCACGCCTGCTCGACGAGGCGGGTATTCCGATCATCCTCGTCGGCGACAGCGTCGGCAACGGACCGCTCGGATATACATCGACTTTGCCCGTAACGATCGACGACATGGTGCACCACACAGCGGCTGTGTCGAGGGGCGTGCAGAACACATTCGTCGTCGGAGATATGCCGTTCATGAGCTACCAGGCCTCCTTCGAGGACGGCGCGCGGAACGCCGGGCGCTTGATCCAGGAAGCAGGGGCACAAGCCGTCAAACTCGAGGGAGGGCGGCGTGTGCTCGATCTAGTGGCACACCTCACCGATTCGGGCATCCCGGTGATGGGTCACCTCGGCCTGACCCCTCAGTCCGTCAACCAGTTCGGCGGCCACCGCGTCCAGGGGCGCACTGAAGAGACAGCGGATCAGATAAAGCGGGACGCCAAAGATCTCGAGGCCGCGGGTATCTTCGCCCTCGTCCTCGAGGCGGTGCCTTCGGCCCTCGCGCGGGAAGTGACCGAGTCCCTGGAGGTGCCGACCATAGGAATCGGAGCCGGGCCGCACACCGACGGCCAGGTGCTGGTCTTCCACGACTTCCTGGGGATCTCCGAAGGTCGGGTGCCGCGCTTCGTGAAGCGTTACGCGGAGATCGGGGAGGAGATCAGAGCTGCGGCGCGGGCTTTTGCGAGGGAGGTGGAAGAGGGCATCTATCCCGGCCCCGAGCACAGCTACGACTAGTGCGACCGCCGTCGTCAGGTAGTCCTGCGGATTCAGCTTCAAGTGCGCCCCTGAGCCGGTCGATGTCTATAGAGGCCGCGCCCCGAGGAGGCTTTGGCGCGGCCACCGGCATCACGATCTAAAGAGGCTGATAAATGGGCATCCAGACGAGCGGGCAGGGGACAGGTACCGGATCAGGTGCGATCCGGTGCCCCGATTGCGGCGGGCTGAATCCTCCGGGAGCAGACTGGTGTGGACAGTGCCTTCGCTCCTTCGCACCGCCGCCTCCGCCGCCTCCGCCGCCTCCACCACCCGCCCCGGTCGCGATCGTTGAGTTCCGGCATGGCGAAACCGCACTCGATGAATATTTCTCAGGTGTCTCAGAGCCGATCGGGCCGGCCGGAGATTCGCTCCATTACACATCGGGGGGCCATCCATTCGATTTCGATCCGCTCGGCATTGAGTCGGACGAGGCCCTTGCCGCGGTTGAGCAGGAGCACGTGGCACCCGTAGTACCCCTGGCCGACCACGCTCGGACGCTCGAGCGGCAGAGTGCGCCCGGCACGACCTGGGCGTGCGGGATGTGCGAGACCCCCAACCCGCTGGCCGCCGATATCTGCGAGGTATGCGGCTCGAGTTTTGCCGACACTATGAGACCTCCGGGACCCCAGGTCACGGGCGATCCCAACCAGGCGGCCCTGTACTCGCTCTTTTGGCCGGGCGCCGGGCATGCTTACCTCGGCCAGTGGGGACAGGCAGTGGCGCGGGGCATAATGAGCGCCTGGGTCCTGGTCGTCACGGCGTTCCTGCTCTTCGGGGCCGCCGGCGGCGGCATAGTCAAAGTCTTTGCGCTCTTTTTTGGGCTCGCAGCAACCGCACTGTGGCTCGTCGCGGCACACGACGCCCACCGGGAGGCGAGCGGTCAGCACTCGATGGTGATCCTCCAGGGGCGCCGCTATCTGTACGTCACGGGAACGCTGATGGGACTGCTCTTCTTGATGCTCGTCGCGGCCGCGACCGCGGCCTCCTGAGTACGTTCTCTCTGCTGAAGGCACCCATTCCCAACCACTGAGCAATCGGAACGACGCGGCTAGTCTTCCGGGATGCCCGTCTACGTGGTGTCGGATCTGCACGGAGCTGCCGACGCCCTCGACGAGCAGGTCCCACCTGGGGCAAGTCTGTTGCTG
>DASQUP010000140.1:0-6645 GCA_035641235.1 Actinomycetota bacterium | reverse complement strand
CTGGCGGGCGGCGATCCCGCCGAGATAGCGGAGATGCGCGAATCGATCCGGCTGGCGTTCATTGCGGCCCTGCAGCACCTGGCGCCGCGTCAGCGAGCCGTGCTCATCCTTAGAGACGTGCTGCGCTGGAAGGCAACCGAGGTGGCGGACCTGCTGGGCACGACGGTCGCCTCCGTTACCAGCGCTCTGCAGAGAGCACGCGCATCCCTCGCCGATGGCGATGTGTCCGCAAACGCACCGCCCGAACCGATAGACGACGCGCAGCAGGAGTTGGTCGCGCGCTACGTCGATGCGTTCGAACGCTATGACATGGATTCCCTGACATCACTTCTCCACGCCGACGCCACTTGGTCGATGCCGCCGTACGAATTGTGGCTGCAGACTCATACCGACATCCGCGAGTGGTGCATGGGCCCCGGTATCGGCTGCCGGGGCTCTCGGCTTGTGCGAGTGAGCGCCAACGGATCCCCCGCGTTTGCCCAGTACAGACCGGGAGGCCGGGAGGGTACGTTGACTGCCTGGTCGCTACAAGTGCTGGAGATATCGGGCGGGGTGATCACAGGGATCTGCTTCTTCCTCGACACTCCGAAGATCTTCCCGCTATTCGACCTACCGCAGGAGCTGCCGGCGAGCCGCTAGCCGAACTGTTCGCTATGGTCTCCGAAATGCGTAGATGAGAGCGAACAGTTCGACCCGCGCCAGAAAACTGCGTGGGAAATTCGTGCAAACGTCGCCCGCTCGTCGCCCGCATCTGCTAATACCTAGTCCGTAACTCGATCCGGACTGGGGTTCCGGGGGAAGGGGAGGCAATGTCACGATTTGCTAGGGACCGAACGCGTTCGCACCTTATGGTGCTGATTGCTCTGCTGCTCGCGATCACAGCCTTGGTCCCAGCCGCATCTGCATCCAACGACAAGGCTGCGGCAAAAGAAGCGGTTGATCTACAGATCCTTCAAGTGTCGGACTGGCATGCGCAGCTCGACCCGTTGAACGGAGTGGGAGGTGCCGCTGCGCTATCGACTTACTTTAATCAAGACCGGGCGGCGCAGCCGAACACGCTCACGCTCACTGCAGGCGATGCCTACGGTGCATCTCCGCCATTGTCTTCGTTCTTCGACGAAAGACCCGCCGTCGAAGCCATGAACCTCATGGGCTTCGATGCAGACACCTTCGGGAACCACAACTTCGACCGCGGCATCGTGCACCTGCAGAGCATGATCGACCTCGCGGAGTTCCAGTACGTGTCGGCCAATCTGAAGAACGTCGACGACAACCTGACGGGGGTAAAGCCGTTCGAGATCTTCGACAGGAACGGCTTGAAGGTCGCCGTCATCGGCATCACCAACCCCGAGGCGCCGACGCTGGTCTTCCCGGGCAATTTCGGAACCATCGAGGTTACCGACCCTGTGCAGGCCGCCAACCAGGCTCGCGCCCAGGCGCGCAAGGCCGGCGCCAACTTCTTCGTGGTAATCACTCACATGGGCGTGACCCATTTTGAGAACGGCGAAGCGCGGGGTCCGCTCATCGACTTCGCAAATGCAGTCGGCGGATTCAACGTGATCCTCGGCGATCACACCGATGTGCAGTACGAGGGCGTGCACAACAATCAGCTGGTCGTCGAGAATCGCAGCAAAGGAGTGACATACTCAAGGCTCAACCTGAGCGTCGATCCGCGCAACGGGCGTGTGCTGTCAAGAAGCGTACAGTTCGTCTCACCGGTGGCCGAGGCCGTAACACCAGATCCCGCCATCGTCTCGATGCTGGCGCCCTACCGACAGGCTCTTGCCGAAGCCTTCGACGAGGTGATCGGTGAAGCCACGGACCTGTTTCCACGCGGAAACAACATCGAAAGGCTCGGTGAGGTGGCGATCGGCAACCTCGTCGCGGACTCGATGCGTGAGGCATATGGCACCGATGTCGCGTTTACCAACGGTGGTGGTATCCGTTCACCGATTCCGTCGAGCTACTTGCCGCAGGACACGTCACTGCGACGCACCACGCCGGGATACGCGCTCGGTCCACCATATGACGTCGTAATTGGTGACGTCTTCTCGGTGCTTCCGTTCGGCAACATTGTCATAACCCGTGAGGTGACCGGCGCCCAGCTACACCAGGTACTCGAACACGGTGTTGCGGTCATGCCGGGGGCCAGCGGCCGGTTCCCGCAGATCTCCGGATTCAAGTTCACTTACGACGTGGCCCGGCCGGCGGGCTCCCGCGTCGTAGAGGTGACTCTGGACGACGGGACGGCCGTGCTGCCCGACTCCACCGTGTACACACTGGCAACGAACGATTTCGTCAACGCTGGAGGCGATGGATACACGATGCTCGCCGACGGGCTCGGCACGACGCGCGACGTCATGGCAAACGTCCTGCTCGACTACATCAGGGAGCAGGGGACGATTTCGCCGGTTATCGAGGGTCGCATTACACGGCTCAACTAGTAGGAACGAGTGCAAGGGGCGGCTCAGTGCCGCCCCTTGCACCACATACGTCAACTGTTCGGGCGCGCCCCTCCAAACCTTGCTGCGCCGTTAGCGCCGGAGGCGCGCTTCCGCCGAGATGGCAATCAGGCCCACTATTTGGTGGCTAACTGCCATTTGGGGGGCTGCGGCGCGCCGGCGTCACCCCGCTCGGCTCGGCGCCTTCTTTCTTGCCGTAGCTTTCTTCGGCGCAAGGGACTCGCGGAGCAGATCGATCTGATCGCACGCCAGGCTGTAGTAGGTCCGGTTCCCTCGGACCTCGCGCTCGATAAGCCCTGCATCGTGCAGCACACGGAGGTGGTGGGAAACCGTCGGCTGCGACAGCCCCAGGGCCTGGGTCAGTTCCCCGACCCAGCTCTCCTCGGGGTCTTTGCTCGAGATCAGGCTGAGGATCCGGAGCCGCGCCGAGTCGGCGACCACCCGAAACGCGTCGGCGAGACGCTCCGCCCGCACCTCATCCAGGGGGCCGTGGAGCACACCCTGGCCGCAGCACTCCTCTATCCGCTCGACGTTTTTCATCGCCCTCAGTATCCTCAATTCATCGACCTCGATCAATTATTGACAGTCCTCGATATCGACTATCATCTATCATCGACAGCAATCAATGAAGATTCCGGAGAAGTGGGGGGAACCATGACTCAGGCAACCACCCTCTACCCCGGTGCGAGGAGTGCCGCGACCGATACGGCCGGCGACCAGCGCCGGGCCGGTCGCGCCGTGCAGGAGTTCCGGCGCTGGGGGCTTCTTCTTGCCGGGCTGACGGTCTTTGCGGCCGGACTCACAATGATGATCCGGGCCGACCTGGGGCTCTCACCTTGGGACGTATTGCACGACGCAATCAGCGGACTAACGCCGCTGACGTTCGGGCAGGTAGTAGTTCTCATCTCGCTGGTTGTGGTTGGGGTGGCGTGGTCGCTGGGAGTCCGGCCGGGTCCGGCCACGGTCGTGAACTCGATCCTCGTAGGACTGGTGACGGACGCCATGCTGGCCACAGGATTCCTCGAGGGCCTTCCCACGGGCCCCGTCCTGGCACGCCTCGGGGTCCTGATTGTGGGCATATCCGCGATCGCCCTGGGAACTGCGACATACATCGCCGCCCAATTAGGCGCGGGACCTCGCGACGGCCTGATGCTGGGAATCGCCCGGCGTTCCTCGCGCTCCACGGGGGGCGCAAGGGCCGCGATTGAAGTGAGTGTTCTGGTCGGTGGAATTCTGCTCGGTGGATCGATCGGCCTCGGAACGGCGGTGTTTGTCGTTGCGATCGGGCCGGCGATCAACATCTCCTTCGGGCTGTTCGGGATGGAGCCGCGCAGGCCAAGGTCTCTCGGGCCGCTCGTGCGCGCACACAACGCCGGGGCGGAGGGAACGAGATGACGCCGCTGCTGCTCGGAGTCGACATCCCCACCGTTGCCGGGCTCGGGTCCGATCCCAGCGCCGATGCAAGACGCGCTGAAGATCTCGGATTCGATTTCGTGTCGGCGAACGATCATCCCGAAGGTGGGCATCCGACCCACGAGACGTGGACGATGCTGACCTGGATCGCCGCGGCAACAACATCGATCACGGTGGCGAGCCGCGTCCTCGGTGTGCCCTACCGCTCCCCCGCAATGGTCGCCAAGATGGCCGCCACGCTCGACGGACTTTCGGGCGGCCGGCTGATCCTGGGGCTCGGGGGCGGCTACTCGGATGACGAATTCAGAGCGTTTGGGCTCCGAGTTCCCACTCCCAAAGAGAAGGTCGAAGGGCTCGAGGAGGCCATCCGAATCGCCCGCGGGCTGTGGTCGGAGCCCGGCTTCACCTTCGAGGGTCGCCACTTCCACGTCGCCGGCGCCGAACTCGAGCCGAAGCCGTCGCGCCGAATCCCGATATGGGTTGGGACCTACGGCCCCAGAGCACTTGCCGTCACAGGGCGGGTGGCAGACGGGTGGATTCCGTCCTTCGACTTGGCGCCGCCCGAGCGGGTGCCTGAGATGCGCGACCGCATCTTTGCGGCGGCTCGCGGCGTGGGGCGGGATCCCGAGGAGATCACCTTCGCCTACAACATCGAGGTGCAGATCGGCGCCGGGGGAACCCCGAATCCGGGGATCGTCTCTGGGTCCTCAGAAGCGGTCGCCGAACGACTCGCCTCTCTGCTTCCACTCGGGGTCGGTGCGATCAACCTCAAGCCCGTGGGCCCGGATCGCTCCGGGCAGGTCGAGCAGCTCGGCCTTGAGGTGCTGCCCGCGCTAAGAGCCTTATAGGCGCGCCGTATCGCCCTGCGGGCCGAGATGGCAATCGACCCCCACCCCTCGGTGGTTGGTTGCCATTTCGGGATCGAGCCGGGCTCAGGAAACCCCGACTTAAACCGGGCAGTGGGTTCGGGATTGTCTCGAACCCGGTGATCGAATCCCCGTCAGGGCACAACGCGACACGATAAAGGCGGCGACGAGCAGCCCGCACTCGACCATCGAGTGACGCCGAATGGTTAGTGTGCTCGCGTGCCGAGCAAGGACGAGAGACAGACACGCACCGATTTCTCCGAGCGGTATCGCCTCCGCGCCGAGACGGACCTGATCAACGAGATCGAACGCCGCGTCATCGGCGAGGTGTGGGGAGCGAACGGGTTCACGACCGTTGCAGAAGCCGACCGGATGCTCCGCCGACTGGACCTGGGGCGCCACTCACGCCTGCTCGACCTCGGCTCGGGCTTCGGATGGCCCGGCCTGTATCTCGCCCGGGAGTCGGGTTGTGCCGTCGTGGTCACCGACATGCCGATCGAAGGGTTGGCGGGCTCCGTCCAGCGTGCGCGCTCGGACAACATCAAGTCGTTGGGGGCAGTTGCATGCTCGGGCACGCACCTTCCTTTCTCTGACGGATCTTTCGACGCGATCGTCCATACGGATGTCTTGTGTTGACTGCGCCCAAAGCTCTCCGTGTTGAGGGCATGCCGGCGGATCCTCCGGCACGGAGGACGTACCGCTTTCACCATCATCGTTGTCGCCGAAGGACTCACGAAGTCTGACCACCGGCGCGCCGCCCGGATGGGTCCGCGATCGGTAACAACCACTCGCCCGATCGGAGAGCTCATGCGCGCCGCTCGATACGAGGACATCGACATCACCGATGTATCGCAGGAATTCGTCGCCACCGCGCAGGCATGGTTCACCGCTTTCGCCGAACGAGAAAACGAACTGCGCCCCCTACTCGGCGCCGAGTACGACGACCGGCAGAAGGGGCGCCGGGAGTTGATCCAAGGCACTCAGGAGGGACTGCTGCAGCGCCTTCTCGTGAGCGCCACCGCCCCCAAAGGCTGAACGGTCTGCCGTGGTTTCCGGCAGGTGGAGGTGACAGCAGACAGTTCGCCCGTCGGACGGCAAAGGCGTGGCGACCCGGATGGATGGCGCGCCGGCAACCGAGCGAGGAGCCGTCGCACGTCGGTCGCCTCCTGGACCGTAAGCGGCGCGGAAGCTGATCCTCACGATCTTTCGAGTGTCACCAACGTGATGTCGTCTTCTTGTTCCCAGTCGGCTCCGACGAACCGATCGAGCTCCGCCAAGGCGGCATCGATCAAGCTGTCACTCGGCGGACAGTTCTCCACGACCTTTACGAGCCGTGGGAACCCGAACATCTCTCGATCGGAGTTGTGGGCCTCCGCCAATCCGTCACTGTGCAGCAGAAGGCGAGATCCTGGCGGCAAGACGGCTTTTGCTTCGTCATAAGTGATACCGGTCATCAAACCGAGCGGCATCCCTCTTGCATGAAGATCAACAACTCCGTCGTATGTTGCCAGGTACGGCAGATTGTGACCTGCATTGGCGAACTGAACATGACCCGTTGCCGGGTCTAGCAATATGAACAGACACGTCACGAACATCGTCTCCGGCGTGTTGGCCACGAGAACCTCGTTCACTCGTGCGAGCACGGTGGAGGGCGAAACGAGCCTGGGAGCGTCCGCGCGCAGCAGTCCCTGAGTAGTGGCCATTACCAGCGCGGCGGGTGCTCCTTTGTCGGTGACGTCTCCGACTGCAATCCCCAGCCGGCCGTCCGGCATGGGTGTGAAGTCGTAGAAGTCACCGCCAACCTCGCGAGCCGAGCGGTAGTAGGCGGAGATAGACCATCCCGGTAAGTCCGGCAGTTCGCTGGGCAGGAACTGATCCTGTACGAGCCTTGCAACCTTCAGTTC
>DASQUP010000139.1:0-7402 GCA_035641235.1 Actinomycetota bacterium | reverse complement strand
TCTGGAAGCTCGAGCACCTTGCGCGTCTCGTCGCCGACCTTGAGCTCCTCTCCCGTGTAACCGTTGTCCCGCACCGAGCCGATCTGTGGGATCACGTTCAACGCGAGCGGGTGCGGAAACACATCACCCGGTTCGAGCACGTCTCGCCCCAGCCCCGCGGTCACCTTCTCGGGATCCTTGACCGCCTGCTGCAACTGGTCGAAGAGTTCGTCGGTTCCGCCTTTGCCGGCTCCGGAGGCGGCCTGGTACGAGGACATGATCAGGCGCCGGAGCCCGGCTGCTCGATGGAGCGCCGCCACGGGAACCACAAGGGCCAGCATCGTGCAGTTGGGACTTGCGATGATGCCCTTCGGCCGGTCGTGTACTGCTTCCGGGTTGGCCTCGGGAACAACGAGGGGCACTTCGGGATGCATGCGCCAGGCCGCCGAATTGTCGACCACCACGGCGCCCCTCGATACCGCGACCGGTGCCCACTCGTCGGACACCTCATCGGGGACGTCGAACAAAGCGATGTCCGCTCCGGTGAAGACGTCCTCGCCGAGGGCCACGACCTCCACCTCCCCGCCCCGGAAGGGCAGGCGCCGCCCGACCGAGCGCGGAGTCGCGACGGGTACCAGCTCGTCGATCGGCCAGTCAGACTTGTTGAGTATGGCGAGGATCTCGCTGCCGACCGCGCCGGTTGCTCCAACAACTACAAGTTTCACGACTCAGTATCTCCTTTGAGTGCTTTCATCTGATCGGTGACGGTCGCCGGGTGCTCCTCGCGAAAGAGGGCCTCCTCCGACAACCTGAAACGGTCGTGTATGACCTGCACGGCGCGCTCGACTTCGGAGGCGCGCACTACGCACGACACACGAATCGACGACGTCGAGATGACCTCGATGTTGATTCCCGAGTCGGCAAGGGCGTCGAACATATCGGCGGCAACGCCGGGATGCGTCTTCATTCCCGCACCAACGAGCGAAATCTTTGCGATGTCGGGGTCGGTCTCGACGCCGGTGGCTCCGACCGCTTCGGAGGTCGCATCGAGCACAGGCTTCGCACGGATGATGTCCTCTTTGGGAAGCGTGAACGAGATGTCGGACCGACCCGCGACCGAGACGTTCTGCACGATCATGTCGACGTTCACGCCCTCGTCGGCGAGTGGACGAAAGACGCGCGCCGCGACCCCCGGTCGGTCGGGCACTCCGTGAATGGTGACCTTTGCTTCCGAAGTGTCGTGAGCGATTCCCGAGATGATCGCCTGTTCCATTCGTTCGTCCTCCCTCCTCACCCACGTGCCCTCTCCGTCGTGGAAGGAGGAACGCACATGAACGAGAACACCATGGTTGCGCGCAAACTCGACGCAGCGCAGCATGAGCACCTTCGCTCCCGCCGCCGATAGCTCGAGCATCTCTTCGTACGAGACGGCGTGCAGCTTGCGAGCGTTGGGCACGATGCGGGGATCGGCGGTGAAGACCCCGTCTACGTCGGTGTAGATCTCGCACAGCTCGGCTCCGAGAGCCGCCGCAAGCGCTACCGCGGTGGCATCGGTGCCGCCGCGGCCGAGCGTCGTCACATCGTACGTGTCGGTCGACATTCCCTGGAACCCGGCAACGATGACGATCTTCCCGGCGTCTAGGGCTTCGAGGACCCGGCGCGCCCGAACCTCGACGATCTTGGCCTTCCCGTGCGATGTGTCGGTGAGGATCCCCGCCTGCGATCCGGTCAGCGAGATGGCCTCCCGGCCGCGCTCGATGATCGCCATCGACAGCAGTGCCATCGAGATGCGCTCCCCGGCGGTGAGCAGCATGTCGAGCTCGCGCTCATGCGGCAGGGGCGAGATCTGCGCGGCGAGGCTGAGCAGTTCGTCCGTAGTCGACCCCATCGCCGAGACGGCAACGCACACCCTGTGCCCGGCGTCGGCAGCCTGGACGACGCGCTCCGCGACGCGCCGGATCCTCTCGGCGTCGCCGACGGAGGTACCGCCGTATTTCTGGACGATCACTGCCATGGCGACAAAGTTAACCCGTTCTTTTCTTCTCTATACGCCTTGAGGACGGTTGCAGAAGAAAAGAACGGGCCGGGGTCAGGCGTCGAGCGTACGGCGGCCCTGAAGGGCGCGGCCCAGCGTCACTTCGTCGGCATATTCGAGGTCGCCGCCCACCGGCATCCCGCTCGCCAGGCGCGTCACCGTCACTCCAACCGGGGTCAACAGCCGCGCCAGATACATCGCCGTTGCGTCGCCTTCGACGTTGGGGTTCGTTGCGACGATCACCTCGGACACCGGTGCACTGCCGTCGGCCGGCGTCTTCAGCCGCTCGAGGAGCTCTGCAACGCGCAGGTCCTCCGGGCCGATGCCTTCGATCGGAGAGATCGCTCCCAGGAGGACGTGGTAGAGGCCCCGATACTCACGGGTGCGCTCGATCGCAACGATGTCGGGAGCCTCCTGGACGACACAGATAACCGTCGGATCGCGGCGCGCGTCGCGGCAGTACTCGCAGAGATCCTGGTCGGAGACGTTGAAACAGCGATCGCAGAAGCGGACCCTGTCCTTGGCCTCAAGGATGGAGTGCGCGAGCTTCTTCGCGTCGTCTGCCGGAGACTTCAGCAGATAGAACGCCACCCGCTGCGCGCTCTTGGGCCCGATCCCCGGAAGGCGCGCAAGCTGGTCGATGAGTTCCTGTATCGGACCTGCGTACAAGCGGCGCTCCGCTACATCCCGGGAAGGCCCAGGCCGCCCATGCCGCCAGCCAGCGGCCCGAGTGCCTCTGCCTGCTGGGCCTTGGCCTTGTCGAGTGCATCGTTTACCGCCGCCGTGACGGTGTCGCCGAGCATCTCGAGGTCGTCTGCGTCCGGCTCCCCCTCGAAGACGTCGGCTGATATCTCCACGCTGACAACGCGCTGGTCGCCCGTAACGACCGCCTTGACGGCGCCGCCGCCGGCCGAGCCCTCGATCTCCTGCTCGGCGAGCTCCTCCTGGGCGCGCTGCATCTCGGCGGCCATCTTCTGGGCCTGCTTCATCATGCGCTGCATGTCCTTGCTCATGTGTCCCCTCCCGAGTCGCTATCGCTCCTCGACGATCTCCGCGCCCAATCCCTTCTTGACCAGTTCAACCGGGTCGTGCTCCTGCGCCGGGGTAGCGGCCTCCATGTCGGCGGCGCCGGCCTCGGCTTCCGCGGGGGCCTGGCCCTGCGCGGCGAACTGTAGTTCCGGTCGGATCCCGAGCGACGCGTGTAGCGACTCGGTCAGCATGGAGCGGTTGTGGTCCATCGCCAACTGGCCGGCGTGGAACTCCGACTGCACCTCGACGGACAGGGTGGAACCGTCGAAGGACAGGGGCCGGGACGGCTTGAGGAACGCTTCGACACGTTTGCTCCGCTTCCCGAGCTCCTTCAGGGTCGCCGGCCATGCGTCCTTTATGTGTCCGAAGCCGACCTCGGCGGCCGGTGGAGGAGGAGCAGGCGGCGGCTCGGCTGGTTCCGACGCCTCGGCAGCAGCGGGCTCCGACGCCTCTGGCTTCTGAGGCTGCTCCGCTGCGACGCGTTCTGAAGGCGGGCGTTCCGTGTGCTGAGCGGGTGCGGGCCCGGTGGGCTCGACCGCCGCAGCCTCGATCCCGAGGCGCCGCTCGATCCGTTCGATGCGGCCGAGCAGTCCCCGTGCACTCGGATCGGTTTCGGGAGACGTCGCCCGGGTGAGCGCAACCTCGAACAGAAGGCGGTGGTTGGGGGCCTCACGCATCTCGGTCAGCGACTTGGCGACGAGGTCGACGATCCGCAGCAACCCGCCGGGGGTGAAACGTTCGCTCTGGGCGAGCAGCCGGGCGCGGTCCTCCTCGGCGATCTCGATGAGCTCGTCGGCATCGGGGGCGGTCCTGAGAAGAAGGAGGTTCCGGGCGTGCCGCAGCGACCCTCGGGCGAGCTGACCGACGTCGGCGCCCTGCGACACGAGTGCGTGGACGGACCAGAACACCCCGGCGAGATCTCCCGAGGCGATCCGGTCGAACATCTCGACGTACGCCTCCTCGGTGCGCCCGCCGAGAAGCCGTTCAACATCTTCCGAGGTGATCGTGCCGCCAAAGCTCGAGAGCTGATCGAGGATCGACAACGCGTCGCGGGCGCCGCCCTCGGCGTGGCGGGCGATCGCTTGCAGCGCGGTTTCGTCGGCGTCGATGGCCTCCGCTTTCGCGACGTGGATTAGCAGCTGCTCGAGGACCTCGACCGAGATCGGCCGGAAGTCGAACCGCTGCGTTCGCGACTGAACCGTGTGCAGAACCTTGTGCGCCTCAGTGGTGGCGAGAATGAAGATGACGTGCTCGGGCGGCTCCTCCAGCGTCTTGAGGAGCGCATTGAACGACGGCGTCGTCAGCATGTGGACCTCGTCGATGACGTACACCTTCTTGCGTGCGCCGGCCGTGGCGAGCGCGACCCCGGCGAGGATGTCGCGGGTGTCGTCGACGCCCGAATGTGAGGCGGCGTCCAGCTCGATGAAGTCGATGGACGATCCCTCGGCGATCGCAACGCAGGAGGCGCAGACGCCGCAGGGGTGCGGAGTCGGACCCTGCTCGCAGTTCAGGGCCTTCGCGAGGATGCGCGCCGTGCTCGTCTTGCCCGTGCCCCTGGGGCCGGTGAAGAGATAGGCGTGGGCGACTCGATCCTCGGTGATGGCGTTGGCAAGCGTCCGGGAGACGTGCTCTTGCCCGAGGATCTCGGCGAAATTCTGTGGTCTGTACTTCCGGTAAAGAGAGAGGTAGGCCACCGCTGCATCCTAGTTCGCCCCTGTGACGAATTGGCCCGCACGGTTCTTTTCTTCTGTGAGCACGGTGAGGGTGCATAGAGAAGAAAAGAACGGGCTCAAAAAGGGCCGTGCGGCCCGCCCTGGACCTCTGGAGGGCCGGCGCTGGCCCGGTAGCCGGCTCCGGCCGGGCGCTCCCGCGGCACTCCCGGGACACCGCTTACGGCTGCTCCCTTCCGGGCCTGACCGGGTTCACGGCTCCGGGTCGCGCGGGACCCGACCATCAACGCTGCTTGCCGGGGGCTGCCCGGTCATCCAGTGGCCGCAGACGGGTACTCAGCCCGGCGTATCGAGGGTTTCCGGTGAAGGGGACCCCGAGCCCCCCGCCTAGCACGGCCACCGCAAGGATAGCCGCGGCGCGCCGCTTACCGGCATGCCGGCGCCGGGCGCGCCGAAATGGAAGTTAGCCGCGCTATAACGCGGCAAACTTCCATCTGAGCAGGAGGAAAAGGGTGTTGCTTACTGGTGGCGCGAGAGCGAGCCGTCCCAGAAGCTTCCCTGAGGGGACAGGTAGCGGAGACGAAGGGATTTGAACCCTTGGACCTCTTGCGAGGTCACACGCTCTCCAGGCGTGCCGGTTAGTCCACTCCCGCACGTCTCCGACCGGGAGTGTAGCCGCCTTCGGAGGTCATTCATCGCGTGGATTCGCCGCTTCCTCATCTCATTTAGGAGATCGACTGGAAGCGACTACCGCTGTAGTCGGCAGAAATGCGTACGCCTCGAGAAGGGCGCGCCGACCCCGCGGTCTTTGCGGTGGGGGCGGGATTTGAACCCGCGGGGGGCGTGAACCCCCAATCGCTTTCGAGGCGATCCCGTTATGGCCGCTTCGGTACCCCACCTCGATCCGGCGGACACCCGCCCGTTCCGGACTGCGAGTATACGGGCGCCCCTATACCCGCCGACCGTCGAAGAAACGCTTGAGCAAACCGGCACATTCCTCCGCCATCACGCCCCACGTGATCTCCGCGGAGTGGTTGAGCCGGGGATCGGCCACGATGTTGTAGAGCGAAGAGGCGGCGCCCGCTCGGGGGTCCTGTGGGCCGTAGACGAGCCGGGCGACGCGGGCGAGCACGATCGCGCCCGCGCACATCGGACACGGCTCGAGCGTGACGTAGGCCGTCGCGCCCTCGAGCCTCCAGCTCCCCAGGGCCTCGGAGGCCGCTCGCAGGGCGAGGATCTCGGCGTGCGCGGTGGGATCGCCGCGCAGTTCACGCTCGTTGTGCGCGGCGCCCACGACGGCGCCGCCTGCCACCACGACACACCCGATCGGAACGTCGTCGTGCTCGAGAGCCTTGCGCGCCTCGTCGAGGGCGCGCCGCATGAAGCTCTCGTCGTTCACGCTGAGTCCCTGGACCTTCGCTCCTTCATCCGTTTGCGAGTCCGTTGGTAGTAGTCCTTCGCCCAGTGCATGGCGTCCGACGCCCAGTCGTATTCGGAGCCCAGCACCGCGAGCCCGATAACCAATACGAGAATCCCGGGGCCCGGCACCAAGGGAAGGGACAGGATGATCCCGGCGATAACGAGCAACGTGCCGAGGACGGTGACCGTGATCCTCTTGGTGAGCCCCGCCACGCCGCGTTTGGAGCGCCGGACCCGGAGGTTGCGGCGGCCGGGGCCGAAGTGCCCGTAGCTGTTGAAGGCGGAGAACTCCTCCTGCGTCTTCGGAGCCCGCTCACCGAATTCTCGCAACAGGGCGGTGGCGTCCTCGGCAGATGACTGGGACATCGACGGGATCTGAACGTAGTGGGTGTCCGCCTCCGTCCTCACGGCGAGGATTGGCCCTCCATCGGCGCCGCTGTTGAGGCCCCAGGCTCGGATCTCCTGCCAAGCGATGAGGCTGTATTCGTCCTCACCTCCGCCCCACCGCACCAAGACGGAGTTGGGGGTGATGTAAAGGAAGCCGAGTTTCTGGAAGCCAAGCCGGCGGTTCGGGTGGCGGGCTCGGGTCCACACCAGGACCTCCTCCGACTCACCGAGCTGGGCGCGCGCCAGCCGGATTACCAGCCGATTACGTGATTCCTCGAAAAGTCCCACCGGGGCTTATCAAACACGGAGTGGGCCGCTACGCAAGAGCCATTCCGCCAAAATCGGGCGCTCAGCACGCCCGGAGGGATTCGAGGACTGATTGGCGTGCCCGGGCCTATCCCTCCGGTCGACGCACTTCGTGCTCGCACGCCCGGAGGATTCGAGGACTGATTGGCGTGCCCGGGCCTATCCCTCCGGTCGACGCACTTCGTGCTCGCACGCCCGGAGGGATTCGAACCCCCGACCTTCCGGTCCGTAGCCGGACGCTCTAATCCACTGAGCTACGGGCGCACTGAGACCAATGTACCTTGCCCGCATTCGGCCGGCGCGGACCGCATGATCGCCCTGCTCGAAGTGCCGTCCCTACGTGGAAGTGCGTAGTGGCCTCGGGCGCACGGGCTTCTAGACTGAGGCACGAAAATACGGGCGAAACGCATCTAGCTGCATCACCCCTTTACGAAATGATCTCATTCCGAAGCAGAACACTCGTCGTCGCAAGCGCGCTCCTAGCGGCCTCGCTGGGATCCGTTGCGGGGTCCGCTCAGACCGCCGATCTCGCTGCGATCCAGCCACAGTCCTGTGACGATCCCGACGACTCCATCAC
>DASQUP010000138.1:0-2619 GCA_035641235.1 Actinomycetota bacterium | reverse complement strand
GCACGTTGCCCACGTGTTACTCACCCGTTCGCCGCTTTCAGGGAGAAGGGTTACCCCTTCTCCTTTCGTCGCTCGACTTGCATGTATTAAGCACGCCGCCAGCGTTCGTCCTGAGCCAGGATCAAACTCTCCGTAGAGATTTTGGGAACTTCGACACGACATCGCCCCTAACGGGGCGTGCCAACGTCGAAGTTTCCAAACTTAGAACCTCAACGAATCCGCACGTACACACATGCGGCATCGAGGTCCAGCAAGTTTGATGCGTGGCAGAACGCTCGCTAACTAAAGCAAAACGTCTTGCCGGATTTATTCATGTAAGACCGTCAAAGCTCACCTAAAAGGTGATGTCTTTGACGAGGGTCCACTGATCTCCGATACACCCCCGAAGGGGTTTCTCGGCAGGCACACTGTTCAGTTCTCAAGGAGCCAACTACCCGGGGCAACAAAAAACGCCGGTCGGACAGCACCGGCGAGTCTTAAGCGACCTGGTCATTACTGGCTCAGGTTGCCGATAGACTCTCCGATCTTTGTCCCTTGCGCCGCCTGCACTCCAGCGGAGCATGCCAACGTTCCGCCCCTCAGGGCCCAAGAAGGATACCAGCTTCGGGCGATGAGGGTCAATCATTGGGCCGCCGACCGGCGGCCCCCTTGCCCCCCTGATTCACGGGCGTCGACCTAGTATAGACGACCGGCTACTCGGCCAAACGCACGAACCGGCGCTTGCCCACCTGGAGGAGTGCTCCCTTTAGTTCCGCAAGGG
The DNA here is from genome assembly GCA_035641235.1 of Actinomycetota bacterium. Taxonomy (GTDB): domain Bacteria; phylum Actinomycetota; class CADDZG01; order CADDZG01; family WHSQ01; genus DASQUP01. The sequence continues at coordinate 1,859 of DASQUP010000138.1, read as the reverse complement.
GCACCTCCTCGGTATTGATGGTCGCTCCGTTGACCCGCACTCCGTGGCCGGCAATCAGGCGCCGCGCCTCCGATCGGGAGGACGCCAGGCCGAGCTCCGCCAGGACCCTGGGGAGAAAGACTGTGTCCGCGTCGATTGCGTTCTGGGGGATGGACGCTTGAGCGACGTCCTCCGGCGCTCTGCCTTCCTTGAACTGCCGGTCGAAGGCCGCCTCGGCAGCCTGCGCCGCCTCGCCGCCGTGGTAGAGGGCCACCGTTGCCCCGGCCACGGTTCTTTTCGCCCGGCCCGCCTCGGGGCCTCCCCCGTCAGAGGCCGCCTGGATTGCTGCGATCTCGTTGTCGTCGAAGTCTGCCGCGAGCGCCGCGAACTGCCCGAGGACCCGATCCGGAATGCTCATGAGTTTCCCGAACATCTCCTCGGGAGCTTCTCTGATCCCGACGTAGTTACCGAGCGACTGAGACATCTTCTGTACGCCGTCGGTGCCGACGAGTAGCGGCATCGTCAGCGCTATCTGGGGCGGCTGCTCGAACGCACGCTGCATGTCTCGGCCGACAATGAGATTGAAGAGCTGGTCCGTTCCCCCCAGCTCGACATCGGCCTCCACGGCAACGGAGTCATAGGCTTGCAGAAGCGGATACATGAACTCGATGATCGAAATCGGTTCATTCTTCTGAAAGCGCTTCGAGAAGTCATCGCGCTCGAGCATCTGCGCCACCGTGTAGTGCGAGGTGAGCTTGAGAACTCCGGCGAGGTCCAGCGGCTCGAGCCATTCTGAGTTATAGCGGATTTCGAGGTTGTCTTTCGAAAGGATGTCGAAGAGCTGATCGAACACGGCCTGCGCGTACGTCTTCACCTGTTCCTTCGAGAGCTGTGGCCTGGTAGCCGATTTCCCGGAAGGATCGCCAATGCGGGCTGTGAAGTCTCCGACGATCAGCACCGCCGTATGCCCCTCGTCTTGGAACTGGCGCAGTTTGCGCAGTGGGACCGCCCACCCGAGTGTCACGTCCCGAGCGGTCGGATCGACCCCGAGCTTCACCCTCAATGGGCGCCCGGCCTTCAAACGTTCGGCAAGGTCCTCTGCCGGAACCACGTGTTCGGCATGGCGGACGAGCCGCGCCAGCTGGCTCCCAGCGTCCCTTTCACTCATGACGCACGGATGCTACGGGAATTCCCTCGTAGCGCGCGCCCCGGATCTCCAAGGCACATCCAAAGTGCGTCTGGGAACACGAGACCAAACGCCGAGTAGCGCCTAGACTGAGGACGCGAATATGTCTCCCCGAACCCCCACCCGAATAGTCCTAGCTCTGGTGTTGGCGCTGGGCCTGGCGATCACCGCCTGCGCCGAACTTGAAAACCTACCCGTCCTCGAAGACAGGGACCTCAAATTCAAGCCTCCCGAGTCCTCCAAGCTCTACGACAGATCGGGCAACCTGATAACCACCTTCCATGGGGTTCAGAACCGCACGGTTGTTCCTCTCTCGAGAATCCCCGAAGTCGCCCAGCAGGCGGTGCTCGCAATTGAGGACGAACGTTTCTATGAGCATGAAGGTGTCGATGTACGAGCGATAGCCCGAGCCCTTGTGGCCAACGTCCGCAGCGGCGGAGTCGAAGAGGGCGGCTCAACCATCACCCAGCAGCTCGTGAAGCAGACGATCATTGCGCCGGGGGACATTGCCGATCAAACGCTCCAACGAAAAATCGACGAGGCGGCGCTTGCTCGTCAGCTCGAGAAGAGGTTGACGAAGGAACAGATTCTGTTCCGCTATCTCAACACGGTGTACTTCGGTTCCGGTGCCTACGGAATCCAGGCGGCGAGCAAAGCCTATTTCAACCGCAATGCCAAGAAGCTGAAGCTCCAC
>DASQUP010000137.1:0-4350 GCA_035641235.1 Actinomycetota bacterium | reverse complement strand
GCAAACACAATGGCCAGGTTCGGTTCTCTCTCGCCGAGGCGGCGCGCAGCCTGCAAGGTTGCCTCCACTGCAGCGCCGCGCGCGTCTGCTCTTGTTGACAGTGCCGCTCCGACCTTCACGCCCGGTTCATCTGCTCCTACTGCTCCTACTCGAACACTGGCACCAGCTTATCGACATATCGGACGGAGGCTTACGCTTGGCTGCGCACAAGACTCGAGATCCTTGGCGTCCTCGCCCAGGCCATTGGGACCAGCACCCTGAGTAGCATCCGAACTACCAGGTACATGAGCGATGGAAGCATTGCCCTCCCTCGATCGGTTGGCTAACGAGGAACACTAAGGAGGCCTGGTCACAGGGGGATCGAGTTAGTGCAGCACCCCACACACTCCAGACATCTGTTTTTTTGGGGGAACGCGGCTACTTCTTGGCTGCCTCGAAATATGGGTTGGTGCCGGAGGCGTGGTCCGTCACATCGACGACTCGGTTGATCTCAGGCACGCCTTCGGTGATGGCAACCTCGATGCCCTGACTGAGCGTCACCGTAGCCATGCCACACCCCTGGCACCCACCCGACAGCCGCAGGTAGGCCACATCCTCCTCCACGGCGACGAGGTCGGCCCGCCCGCCATGGGATGCGATTCGCGGGTTGATCGACTGGTCGAGCACCTGAGAGACGCGCTGGGCGACGTCGCCCGACAGCTCCGCCGGGACCGCGCTGCCCACGGCCGGACTAGCTTTCGTCGGCGCAGGCGTCGACATGATCGGCAGCATCCCCATCGGGGGACCCGCCTTGTTGGGGTTGCGGAGCAAGAGGCCGCCGCCCTGGTAGGGATCGCCCTCAAGGTCGATGGTGGCGCCCCTGACCTTGTCGATGCTCGAGGCCGTCACCACAATGGAGAGATCGTCGTGGTGAACGACGGCATCTTCCTCCGACGCCTCCTCGAGCGGGAGGAGGTACATGTCGGAGGTGTACTCGGAGCCCTGGTCGCCGGTTATCTCGAGCCACAGGGCGAGGCGCTCGGGCTCCGGGTCACGCCCGCGAATCTCGAGGATGGTGGACGAGGCGGCCTCGGTGATTCTCACCAACGGCGCCTGAGATGCGGATGCCTCCCTATCGGACTTGCGTTCCCAGAAGCCCCGAGGCCCTTTCACAAGGATGACTCCACCCGTCACGGAGGGCCTCGCTGTGGCCCCCCTCGCAGAACCTTCGCGTCATGATAGAGCCATGGCCAGAGTCCTCTTGCTGTTGCCAACGGATACCTACAGGGCGGCAGATTTCCTCGATGCCGCACGCGCGCTCAGCGCGGATGTTGTGGTCGGCTCGGACCGCCAGCTTGCGATCTCCGGAGCGATGCAAGCGTCGCCGCTCGTCGTCGATTTCGAAGCCCCGGAAGTCGCCGCAAAGACGATCGCCGCCTACGCGGAGGAGTCACCGCTCGACGCCGTGGTGGCCGCCGACGACCAGGGCGTGGTGGTGGCGACGCTGGCCGCCGAGCGCCTCGGGCTTCCCCATAACCCGCCGGCCGCGGCGGCGACGACGAGGGACAAGGCGGCGCTTCGCCGGGCTCTCGGGGGGGCCGGCGTGCCGCAGCCTCGCTACCGAGTGGCGGGGCCGGAAATGGACGTTGCGGCCCTGGCCGACGAAGTCGGTTACCCAGTCGTGGTCAAGCCCCTGTCGTTGTCTGCCAGCCGCGGAGTGATCCGGGCCGACGATCCCGCATCCGCCGCACTCGCCGCCAAGCGCGCGGGCTCGATCTGTGAGGAGGCAGGCGCCGGAACCGGCGCGCCGCTTCTCGTCGAGAGCTATGTGCCAGGCAAAGAGGTCGCCGTCGAGGGGATGCTGCGGAGCGGTGAACTCGAAATCCTCGCTGTTTTCGACAAACCAGACCCTTTGGAGGGCCCCTACTTCGAGGAAACGATCTACGTCACGCCGTCGCGTCTGCCGGACGCCGCCCAGAACAGGATCAAAGACGTCTCCAGACGAGCGATTGCCGCAGTAGGCCTTACCGAGGGCCCAATACATGCAGAGCTGCGCGTCGACGATGGCGACGTGACGATGCTCGAGGTCGCCGCCCGCTCGATCGGCGGGCTCTGCTCGCGCTCGCTGCAGTTCGGCTTCGGCGTGACGCTCGAGGAGTTGATCCTTCGCCACGCCCTTGGGCTCCCTCTCAGAGAGCGGGGAAGGAAGTGGGCCGCCTCGGGAGTGATGATGATCCCTATCACGGCGGCGGGGGTCCTGCGGAGTGTGAGCGGACGGGAGGAGGCGCTCGCGGTATCCGGAATCGTGGGACTGGACATCACCGTCGCCAGAGGGCGCCGCGTGAGACCGCTGCCGGAGGGTGACCGCTACCTCGGGTTCTTGTTCGCTAAGGGCGGGAGCCCCGAGGACGTCGAGGACGCCCTACGCACGGCCCACGGGGTGCTTGACATCGAGATCGACGGCGCCGCGGAGGAAACAAGATGAATGTCGTCCTCATCTCCACCTACGAGTTGGGTCGCCAGCCGTTCGGGCTGGCATCACCCGCCGCATGGCTGGAGCGGAGCGGCGCGCAGGTAACCTGCTTCGACCTTGCAGTTGAGACCCTCGAAGAAGAGGCCGTCGCCGTCGCCGACGTGGTCGCCTTCTACGTGCCGATGCACACGGCCACGCGCCTCGCGATCGAAGCCTTCAAGAGGATCCGCGCCGTCAACCCCGGTGCGCACTACTGTTTCTACGGGCTTTATGCGCCAATGAACGAGCAGTTCCTGCGCAAGCTCGGGGCACAATCGATCATTGGAGGTGAGTTCGAGGCGCCGCTTGTCGCCCTCGTGGATCGACTGGCACAAGGGGGTGAGGGGCGTGCAGAGAGCGTCGTCTCCCTCGACCGGCAGAAGTTTCTCGTGCCCAACCGCCGCGGACTTCCCCCGCTCGAGGAGTATGCGCACCTGCACGCCGGGCCGGACGATATCCGTAAGGTCGGCTACACCGAAGCGACGCGCGGCTGCAAGCATCTCTGCAGCCATTGCCCCGTCGTCCCGATATATGGAGGCAAGTTTCGTGTCGTCTCCAAGGACGTCGTGCTGGAGGATGTCGCGCAGCAAGTACGGGCCGGCGCGCAGCACATTACTTTCGGCGACCCCGACTTTTTCAACGCGCCGCGTCATGCTGAAGCTGTCACGAAATCCGTCCACGAGCGCTGGCCTGAGCTCACCTACGACGTCACGATAAAGATCGAGCACCTGCTGAAGCAGGCGCACCTGGTCCCACCACTCAAAGAGACGGGATGCCTGTTCGTCACCAGCGCAGTTGAAAGCGTCGACGATCGCATCCTTGCGATCTTCGACAAGCACCACACCAAAGGGGACTTCCGGCGCGCCGCCTCACTATGCAAGGCCGCGGAGCTAACTCTCAACCCGACGTTTGTGGCTTTCACGCCGTGGACGCCCCTCGAGGGATACATCGACCTGATGTCTGCGATCTGGGATCTGGATCTTGTCGAGAATGTCTCTCCCGTTCAGTACGGGATACGGCTTCTAATACCCGAGGGCTCGAGATTGCTGGAGTTGGATGAGGTCAAGAGCATCGTCGGTCACTTCGACGAAAGCGCGCTGTGCTGGACGTGGGTGCATGAGGACCCGAGGGTCGACCGACTCCAGCGCGAGGTCATGGCGCTGGTCGCAGACTCCGACGCCGGTCGCCACGAGATCTTCGAGCAAGTGTGGGCGCTTGCGAGCGAGGCACTCGGACGCAGCCCGGCGCGCCTCGGAGCCGAGCAGCGCGGGACGGGCTCAGCCGGACAGCCGGACACACGTGCCCACCAGACACATGAGACCCGCTCGCGCGCGACCATTCCCTATCTGACTGAGCCGTGGTACTGCTGAGCGGAGCCCACGGAGGAGCAGTTGGCTCCTTACTAGCAGGCTCCAAAGAGGCGCTCGCTTCGCGACCTGGGACAGAACCCAGAACGAGACTTGATCAAGGCGGGGCCGGAAAGACGACCATGTTCGAGTTGTTGAAGCCGAGTTCCCGCCATGTCATCAAGACGGCACAGGTTAGCGGCCCGATCTCAATAGAAGCATTATTTGGCCTTCGTAGTGACCAGACGCTGGCTGCGTTCGGAATCGGCGATGGACAAGCAGTGCCGCCCGCGCTTTCTCTATACATAGAGGCGCGGCAACCGGCAACCTGATTCAGCAAACCGCGACCCGCCCATACGCCGGAGGATTCGGTTGTTCACATGGTTTTCGTGCTCGCTTTGTTCCGCTTTTGTTCCTCAGACGAGCGCACCATCAGGCAACACCACGACATCTCAGGACACATCGAAAAGCACGTCTGAGCAGCGAACTTACAACGCAGGGGTCGCTGGTTCG
>DASQUP010000136.1:0-19619 GCA_035641235.1 Actinomycetota bacterium | reverse complement strand
TCGTCGAGGACATCGTCGACACGGGACTGACACTCACCTACCTGCGGAGATCCCTCTTCGAACGAGGTCCGCGTTCGCTCAGAACGGTCGCACTGCTGGATAAGGCGGCGCGTCGCATCGTTCCGGTGCCGGTCGAACACCGCGGCTTCGAAATTCCAGACGTATTCGTCGTCGGTTACGGACTCGATTTCATGGGTCGTTATCGGAACGTTCCCGACCTCTACGCGGTGCGAGATTTGGCCCGTCTGGCCAACGATCCCATGCTTCTGGTAGGGCCTTTTTTTGGCCTCGATGGGACCGCGCGCACGTAGCTGTTTCGGAGGAATCGGTGTTAGTTTCCCAAGCATGATCGAGCTTTCGCTCGTTGGCGTACGTGTAGAACTTCCATCCAATCAACCGATCGTGCTGCCCAAAGAAAACGAGGGGGAAAGGTACCTCCCGATCTGGATTGGAGCCGTGGAAGCAACCGCTATTGCCTTTGCGCTGCAAGGCATTCAGACGCCTCGACCGATGACACACGACCTGATGAGAGACATTCTCCAGGAGACCAACATCCAGGTGGAGCGGGTGCTGATCAGTGAACTTGTCGATCAGACTTTCTTCGCAGTCATCCGGATGACGCTCAACGGAACCGCGACCGAAGTGTCGTCTCGTCCGAGCGACGCAATCGCACTTGCGGTCAGGATCAACGCGCCTATCTTCGCGGCCGAGGGAGTGCTCGATCAGGCCGGCATCGAGCTGAAGGACGAGGAGGAAACCGAGGTCGAGAAGTTTCGCGAGTTCCTCGACCAGGTCACGCCGGACGATTTCGCCACCGGGCAGTAGGGGCCCGGCGCGTCGGCGATCGGCGAGCAGTGATTCTCCATCGGACGGTCACCGGGGCCTGGAAACCTCGACTTCGCCATTACGGTTCGTTGACACTCGCGCGCCACCGTGGGACGCTTGCATCGTCGTAACTACCAGGTTGTTACTTCCCCATACGGCGACAGCGAAGGCGAAAGGAAGGCGTCCCGTGGAGAACGGCGGGTACAGAGGCCCCCAGACGTGCAACATCGTCGGTATCACCTACCGGCAGCTCGACTACTGGACACGCACCGGGCTCGTGACGCCCTCCGTGCAGGAGGCGACGGGATCGGGAAGCCAGCGCCTGTACTCGTTCAACGACCTTCTCCAGCTGAAGGTGATCAAGAGCCTCACCGACGCGGGGGCGAGCCTCCAAAAAGTGCGTCAGGCGATCGACTACGTGAGGGACAACCTCGACGACGACTGGTCGAAGGTAACGATCGTCACCGACGGTTCCGGAGTCCACGCATACACGACCGACGCCGAGGTCATCGACCTGCTCCGAAAAGGGCAGGGCGTCCTCGGCGCAATCGTGGCGGTGGGGAGAATTCGCGATCAGCTCGCGGGAACGTTACGGGAACTTCGCCCGGCCACGGCCGAAGGGGAATACGGTCCGACAGACGCCACCGTGGACCAGGCCTCGGCGTCAACGAAGGTCGGAGAGACCAGAGCCGGGGAGGGCTGATTCATCGGGGAACGCTCGAGCGGCGGGAATTCCCCCCGGTCACTCCCTCATGAGCGTGTAGCGTTCGCCCACAACAGCGAGCGCCAGTTCGCAAAACTGCTCGACTTCTATGAGATCGTGTGGGTGTACGAGCCGACGTCCTTTGACGTCGAATGGGATCGAAACGGCACCCCGACCCAAAGGTTCACCCCGGATTTCTACCTACCGACGTTCGATCTCTACATCGAGATCACGACCCTGAACCAAAAGCTCGTTACGAAGAAGAACCGCAAGGTCCGCCGCCTGATGACGCTCTATCCCGACGTTCGCTGCAAGGTCCTGTACCAGCGCGACTACCTCAACCTTCTGATCAAGTACGGGCTCGAAGAGCCCTCGCAGAAGAACCTCCTTGCTGTTCCAGAAGGCGATGGGGAAGCCTCGCTCGGAGGCATGCTCGCGGGCTAACCTCTATTCATGACCGGGGAGAGATCCACACCTCTGCTGGACGTGCACGTCCATCTGGGCGCAAAGCTAACGGACTTCGCGGGATGGTCCATGCCGCTGCAGTACACGGGGATCATCGCGGAGCACAATGCCGTCCGCGAGGCGGCCGGCCTCTTCGATGTCTCTCATCTCGGCAAGCTAAGGGTGACGGGCACCGGTGATGCCCTGCAGCACGCATTGACTGCAGATGTTTTCGGCCTCGAGATCGGGCGCGCGACTTACTCGCTCGTGTGCACCGACGAGGGAGGCTGCGTCGACGATGTATTCGTCTATCGCATTGCTGAGGACGAGTGGCTCGTCGTACCCAACGCGGCAAACGTCGCCGCCGTCGCCAACGAGATCGAACGTTCGGGCGGCGCTCCTGAGGACGAGTGGGATAGGTGGGCAATACTCGCCCTGCAGGGTCCGAAGTCATTCGAGATCTTCGAGTCGGCGCTATCCGGCACGCGTGCAACCGAACTACGCCTCCACTCGTGGTGCGCTGTAGACGTATTGGGCGCCGGCGGCCTGTGCGCGCGAACGGGCTACACGGGGGAGCGGGGATTCGAGCTCTACGCTCCCGCCGAGAAGGCCACCGCCGTATTCGAGCGGCTCCTCGATGCGGGCGCGGTTCCCGTCGGACTGGGCGCGCGCGACACGTTGCGGCTGGAGATGGGTTACGCGCTGTACGGCCACGAGCTCGCGCGCGACGTGAGCCCCCTCGAGGCCGGCCTCGGCTGGGCGGTTGCCTGGGACACCGACTTCAGGGGCCGCGCTCCGCTTCTCGAGGAGCGCGAACGCGGACCGGGCCGGCGGCTCTTCGGGGTCCGGTGCATCGATCGAGGCGTGCCGCGGGCCGGCTATGAAGTCATCGGGGATTCCGGACCCGTGGGCCGCCTGACGAGCGGCAACTATTCGCCGACCCTCGGGACGGGGATAGGCCTCGCGTTGGGACCGGTCCCGGTGCCCGAGCCCGGGAAAAAAGTTTCCGTGGCCGCGCGCAGCAGAACGATCCGCAGCGATATCGTGAAGCCACCGTTCATCAAAAGTTGATCAACTAGAAGACTTGTCGACTAATCGATAAGTCGAGGGGGAGGGCGTAGGCCGCGTGGACTTCCTGCCGCATACCGACGACGACGTCCGGACCATGCTCCAGGCCATCGGGGTCGACTCGATCGGGGATCTCTTCGAGCCCGTACCCAGGGACGTGTTGCTCGATGGGCCCCTCGACGTCCCGCCGGAGCTCAGCGAGGTCGAACTCATCGATCACCTCACCGAACTTGCTGCGGCCTCCCAGGGCGCGGGTGATCTTGTGTGTTTTGCCGGCGGGGGCGCATACGACCACTACGTCCCCGCTGCCGTGCGCTCGCTTGCCGGGCGCGCCGAGTTCGCAACCTCATATACGCCGTACCAGCCCGAGCTCTCCCAGGGGGTGCTCCAGGCCATCTACGAGTTCCAGACCCTCGTGTGCGAGCTCTACGGCCTGGAGGTAGCCAACGCGTCGCTATACGACGGAGGAGCGGCCCTGGCGGAGGCGGTAACCCTCGCGGTCCGTGTCACCGGGCGGGAAAAAGTCCTGGTAGGCGGGACCGTACACCCACACTATTTGGACGTCCTCGAGACCTACACCTCAGGTTTAGGCATCGAGGTGGTCGGCGTTTCCCCGAGCGGGACCGGGACGGTGGAGTGGGAGGCGATGGATGCGGACGGAGCCGCTGCCGTGGTCGTCGCCTCGCCGAACTTCTTCGGCCTCCTCGAAGATGTCTCCGGCGCGGCTGCGCTCGCCCACGACTCGGGCGCCATAGCGGTTGCCGTTGCCGATCCGACGGCGATGGGGGTGCTCCGGGCTCCGGGAGACGCCGGAATCGACGTGGCCGTTGGCGAGGGCACCGCTCTCGGCAACGCGCTGTCCTACGGGGGGCCGAGCGTCGGGTTGTTCGCCACGAGACTAGATCTCGTACGCCAGGTCCCGGGGCGGATCGCGGGCGCCACCGTGGATGCCGACGGACGGCGGGCATTCGTGCTGACCCTCCAGGCGCGCGAACAGCACATCCGGCGCGCCAAGGCGACCTCGAACGTCTGCACGAACCAGACGCTCATGGCGATCGCAGCCGCCGTGCACCTGTCGTGGCTCGGCCCCGGAGGCCTGCGCCGATTGGGCGAACTGTGCGTGCGCCGTACCGCCGTGGCAGCGCAGCGTCTGGGCGAGGTGCCTGGATGCCGCATCAGGTTCACGGGGCCGAGGTTCAAGGAGTTTGTGCTCGAGACCCCGCGCGACGGCGCCGAACTGGCCGCGGGCCTGGCGCAGCGAGGTTTCCTCGTAGGGCCGGGACTGGGGCGATGGTACCCGGACCTGGCGAACTGCCTGCTGGTCGCCGTCACCGAACGGCGGACGGAGGGCGACATCGAAGGACTGGCCGAGGCAGTCGAGAAGGAGCTGGCGGACTGATGGCGACATCGCTGGAACGATCCGCGGGGACCCGCCTTGGTCACGAAGAGGACTTTCCGCTGATATTCGAGCTCTCCCGGCCCGGCCGCAGGGCGTGGTCCCTTCCGGAGGTCGCCGAGGGCGCGCCGGACATCGACACGCTGATCCCCGACGAGCACCGCAGGTCCGCGCCGCCGCGCCTGCCGGAGGTCAGCGAGCGCGATCTCGTTCGCCACTTCACCCGGCTGTCGCAGAGGAACTGGGCCATCGACGTCGGCGCCTATCCGCTGGGGTCCTGCACCATGAAGTACAACCCCAAGATCGCCGAGGATGCCGCATCGCTCCCGGGGTTCGCTCGCCTACATCCCTTCGCCCCCGATGAGATGGTCGGGGGTGCGCTGGAGCTTCTCGGAGAACTTGGACGGGCCCTGTGTGCGGCTACCGGCATGAGCTGGCTGACGTTCCAGCCCGCGGCAGGCGCTCAGGGCGAGCTAACCGGGCTCCTGATCATGCGCGCCTTCCACACAGCCAACGGAGACGCCCGCCGGCGAGTCATCATCCCGGATTCCGCTCATGGGACGAATCCGGCGAGCGTAACCCTTGCCGGATACGAAGCCCAGGAGGTTCCCTCCGACGACCGCGGACTCGTCGACCTCGGTGCGCTGGAGGCCGCGCTCGACGACGACGTCGCCGGCCTGATGCTCACGAATCCCAACACGCTGGGACTGTTCGAACGAGACATCGAGGCCATCGCCGCGATGGTGCACGACGCCGGAGGACTCCTGTACTACGACGGAGCGAACTTCAACTCGATCGTCGGAATCGCGCGGCCGGGCGACATGGGCTTCGACATCGTCCATCTGAATCTCCACAAGACGTTCGCCACGCCTCACGGCGGAGGGGGTCCGGGTTCGGGGCCGCTTGCGGTCTCCGAGGAACTCGAGCGTTACCTTCCCGCGCCCGTCTTGAAGTGGGACGGCGGTGCGGAGCGGTGGATCTGGGACCACGACCGGCCCGATGCGATCGGCCGGATCCACTCGTTCCACGGGAACTTCGGGATCAACGTCCGCGCGTACGCTTACCTCCGCTCCAACGGTCCCGACGGCCTCCGCCGCACGGCCGAAGGGGCCGTCCTGAACGCCAACTACTTGCGGGTCCTGACCTCGGACGCCTTTCCCACGGCCTTCGACGGGACGTGCATGCACGAGTACGTGGCCACCGCCAAACCTCTGCGCAAACACGGAGTGCGGGCCACCGACGTCGCCAAGCGCCTGATCGATCTCGGCTACCACCCGCCGACCGTCTACTTCCCCCTCATCGTCGATGAGGCTCTGATGGTTGAGCCGACCGAGACCGAGTCCAAGGAGACGGTCGACGGTCTCGGCGCGGCACTCAACCAGATCGCAGCGGAGGCGGCGGAACAACCGGACCTGCTGCATTCCGCCCCCTCCACAACGCCGGTCAGGCGCCCCGACGAGGCGAAGGCGGCGAGGGCCCTGCGAGTTCGCTGGACACCCGAGCCGTAGGTCAATGAGCCGCCTCGCGGCGAGGTCTCCCGTCCAGACCGGCGCCGATACGGTGGGCGGCGTCCGTCACCGTGGTCCCGGCCGCAAGGCGTGGACGGATGCCCTGGTGATCGTCGCCGTCGTGCGAGTCCTCCTCTTGCTCGTCGCCTTTGCCGCGGCGTGGATGCTGGCGCCGGGCACCGGGCCACTCGACGAGGGTTTCTTCGATATCTGGGTGCGGTGGGACGCACGCCATTTCCTCGAGGTGGCGGAATTCGGGTACACGGATGTTCGTACAGACCCACACGCGACGGCGTTCTTCCCCTTGTACCCGTTGCTGATCAAGGCGCTCGGTGCCGCGGGCCTGCCTCTGCCGGCAGCAGGCATGTTGATCTCCACCGGAGCCACCGTCGTTGCGTGCGCCTACCTCTATGCGCTGGCGGAGGAGGAGGTGGGGGAGGGAGCCGGGCGGCAAGCCGCCCTGTACCTGGTGCTCTTCCCGACCGCCGTGTTTCTCATCGCCCCGTACAGCGAGGCACTGTTCCTCGCCGGCGCCGTGCCGGCCTTCTACTACGCGCGGCGCGGCCTGTGGTTGTTCGCCGCGCTGCCGGCTGCGGTTGCCGTCGGGGCGCGCGCCGCCGGGCTCTTCCTGCTCTTCGGCCTCGCGCTGGAGGTCGTCCGGCGAGGGGACTTCGGCCGCGGCGTCGTCGCCCGCGCCGGGATTGCACTCGGTGCAGCCGCCCTTCCCGTGCTCGCCTACGGCGGCTATCTGCTGGCGGTAAAGGGAGACGCGTTCTATTTTTGGGTCGATCAAAGGGAGGGCTGGTACCGGGACTTCGTCGGGCCGGTGCAGTCGTTCATCAACACATGGAATCTGACTGCATCGGAGGGGTCCCCGACCAACTGGATCTTCACGTGGCGGATGGAGATCGTCGCTGCCGCGCTCGGTGTGGGCCTCGTGCTGTGGGCGCTGGTGAGGAGGGAGTGGGGGTACGCGGGCTTTATGGGAGCGATGATGGCGGCCCTGCTCACATCGACGTGGTACTTCAGCATCCCCCGCATGCTGCTGACGATGTTTCCTGCGGTGCTCGTTATCGCGGAGTTCACGCACGGGCGCCCGATGCGCCACGAACTGGTCGTCGCGGTCATGGCGCCGGTCGCCGCGCTTGGCGTGGTTGTATTCACGCGCGGCGCGTGGTTCTATTGACCTTCCTCCCGGCCTGTCAATAAAGGTTGACAAACTCCGTGTGTCAACGTATGTTGACAGCATGAAAGGGACCACCAAGCTTGCCAATGCCGCGGGTAGCCGCGATCCCGCAGTGGGGCTCAGGGCCGTTGCGTCGCTCAGGCAGCTCGTCGAGGAACTCCAGGAACTCCAGGTGACCAATGCGCGCGATGAAGGTTGGTCGTGGCAGGAGATCGCCGACGCGCTCGGCGTCAGCAAGCAGGCGGTGCACAAGAAGCACGCGGGCCGCCGCATCCTCGGGAGGGGAAGGTAACGATGTTCGAACGGTTCACACGCGGAGCACGGGGTGTAGTTGTCCGTGCTCAGATCGAGGCCCGCAACTTGGGTGACGGGCACATCGGGACGGAACACATCCTTCTCGGGGTCCTCGCATCGGCGAACCCTGCGGCGGCGGCGCTCGAGGAGTGCAGTCTGTCACCGGACGGCGTTCGGGAACTCCTCCGGACGATTCCCAGGAAGACGTCGTTTTCGGGAGAGCCCGATCCCGAAGCCTTAGCGACGATCGGGATCGACATCGACGAGATCCGTCGCAACGTTGAGGGCGCCTTTGGGCCGGGGGCTCTGGAATCGACAAAGGCGGCCAAGGCCCGCACGGGTCGCGGTCGGCGCGGGCACATTCCCTTCACCGCTCATGCAAAGCAAGCCCTGGAAGGGGCACTCCGGGAAGCGCTCGAGCTCAACCACCGCGAGATCCGCCCCGAGCACCTTCTCCTTGGGGCGCTTCGCAACCCCGAGGCGACCGCCACCGCTTTGCTCAGGGAGGCAGGCGCCGACCCGGCGGAGGTTCGTCGCATTCTCCTGAATAGGATGGCCGCCTGACTTCGGCCGATCCTTTAGGAGTGGAATGGATTACAAGGACTCACGCCTGACAGATATCGCGCGCATTGCTCTCGAAGTGGGAATCAACCTCCAGCCCGGTCAGGATGTTGCGATCGACGCGATGGTCGAACACGCACCACTGGCGCGCGCCGTTGCGAAGGAGGCGTACACGCGCGGCGCCCGTTATGTCGACGTGGTCTACAGAGACACGCACGCGCGCAAGGCTCGAATCGAACATGCGCCGGATGAATCCTTGTCGTGGATCCCTCCGTGGGTGGACGCTCGTTACGACTACATAGGGAAAGAGCGCGGCGCCACCGTCACGATCGGCGGCGATCCGGAGCCGGACTTGTTGCGCGATGTCGATCCAAATCGCGCCGGGGAAGAACGATCGATACAACTTCCCTCGAAGCTGCGCCTTCACATGTCCGGCGACGCAAGCTGGACCATCCTGAACTTTCCCACCGCGGGCTGGGCGAAGGCGGTGTTCGGCGAACCGGATACAGAACGGTTGTGGAAGCACCTGATGGAGTTCATGAGGCTCGACCGCGATGACCCGGTTGCGGCATGGAAGGATCGTGTTGCAGAGCTGGTAGCGCGCGCCGATCACCTCAACGAAAGGCGTTTCGACGCAGTTCACTTCCGCGGCCCGGGAACGGACCTGCACATCGGTCTGATGCCCGCTTCGAGGTGGAAGGCGGCGGAGCTCGAAACGAACTGGGGTTTGAAGCACCGCCCGAATCTGCCGAGTGAGGAGGTGTTCACTACCCCAGACTTCCGGCAGACTGAGGGAACCGTTCGATCGACACGGCCACTGGCACTCGCCGGCACGGTCGTGCGCGACCTCGAGATGCGTTTCTCCGGCGGTCGTGTGACCGAGGCAAAGGCATCGTCCGGCGAGGAGATCGTGCGGGCTCAACACGAACGTGATCCCGGTGCCGCCCGGTTGGGGGAGGTGGCACTCGTCGACGGGACGTCTCCCATCGGCCGGTCGGGTGTGACCTTCTTCGACACGCTTCTGGACGAGAACGCGACGTGCCACATCGCGTACGGACAGGCCATCCTGTTTGCCGTCACGGATACAGAGGGCAAATCCGCCCAAGATCTCGACGCCATGGGCGTCAACGTGTCATCGGTTCACACCGATTTCATGATCGGGGGGCCCGAGGTGGACGTCGACGGCATCGAACCGGGCGGCGCGGCCGTGCCCATCCTTCGCAACGACGAATGGCAACTGTGAGAAACGTCGTCGCGCCGAACCGTCTGCAACGCCACGGCGCGGAACGATAGCTAAACGCAGACGGCTCGCTCGTCAGGCTCCGGCGACGTCCAAACTCTTCAACATCGAGCGGAAGTCAACCGAGTTGTCGGCGCAAGAGACGCTGGGACACGCCAGGGCGAAGACATAAGCGCGCCCGCCTGCGTTGGGCAGGGCCATCACGACGTGCGCCTGACCCTGGATGCCCTCGATCGTGGGGGTGTCGACCCTGATCTCATAGACCGCCGGATGCCCCTCGATTGTGATGTCGCTCTCGCGGAGTTCACTCACCCCGAATCCCGCCGGCGCAAAGGACCCGAACGCCTGCATGTTGCGCTTCACGGCTTTCGGCGACAGACCGGGAGGCACGTCGACTCTGGCCGCCGTGATGAACCCTCCACTTCCTGTGGTCAGTATGAAGTCGGTCGTCATCCCGGGGATGAGGCCCATCTCCTCGAACTCCTCCGATCGCTGCCAGCCGGACGGAAACCGTAACGAGTACTCCCCGTCATCCGGCGAGAACAGCTGGGCGGGAGTGAATACCGTGTAGGCGGCCACGATGACAATGGCGAAGTTCCACCCTGCATGAGCGCCGATCGTGAACCACAGCGGCTTCGAGGCTCTTGCCAGAGCCAGGCCTACGGCGAGGACCATCAGCGCCGGAATGATTAGAGCTCCGTGCGCGGCAACGAAGAGGATTGATGTGACCACAACGGCGGTCCAGCGGCTCCGTCGGGCGAGCTTCTCGTAGAGCATCCCGCGGTAATAGATCTCCTCGATCAGCGGCGCGCCGATGACAACAACCACGGCGGCCATTAGGAGCCCGATCTGCGACGTATCGCCGATGAGTGATGTGACGAGCCGGTCCATCTCCAGCTTGCCGCCGCTGAGCGCCCAGGCGATGGCGCTCCACACCCCGAGCAGCAGAAGGCCGTAGCCAAACCCCGTCGTGAGCTGCATGGGGGTGTCCTCGGCGCGGGAGAGGCCGAGCGTGCTCCAGTCTCCGTCTTGAGCTTTCGAGACGAACACGACGGCAACTATCACCGCCAGGATGTAGCCGAGGATCTGAAACGCGAGGGTGGCGCTGAGCATCTCGCTCCAGGTGCTGTCCGCCGAGACGGTTTCACCGAGAAGCTGCGGGACACCCCACGCGGCCGCGCCGAAGACAAAAAGGTGTCCCCATCGCCACTTGATCGGTTCGGTTTTCGTGGCCGGGATCAAGAACTCTTCCGGGCGGGGGGCGCCCCCGCTCATCGCAGCGTGGATGTCGAACGCGGCCGCCGGCTCCCCGACGGGTGGAGGGGGCGGCGGGGGTGGCGCCGGGTGCAAGACGGGGCCCGCCGCCACCGCTCGCGATTCGCCGGCCGCCAGCGGCAACACTGCGTGGAAGCACTGGCCGCAGAAGTCCGCTCCGGCGGCATTGAGCGCGCCACAATAGGTGCAGGGGATCCGTTCAGCCATGGTCTGTTCGTCGGCGAGAGCTGCGTGGGACTAAAGAGGATTGGGCCACATCGACTATGAGTCCGACTGATAAGTTTGCGCCCGTGGCACGAGTGACCCTCCCGGCGACCCTCAAGGAACGTGCCGGCGGGCGCGCCGACTGGGAGGTTGAGGGAACCGACGTGGGAGCGGTGCTGGCCCAGTTGGAACGGGAGTGCCCGTCGCTCAGGGGGTGGATCCTGGACGAACAGGGTCAGCTCCGCCGCCACGTGAACATCTTCGTCAACGGCGAGAGGGTGCCCCTCGAAAACGCTGTCGGCACGCGGGACCAGATCCGGGTGCTCCCCGCCATCTCCGGGGGCTCGGGTGCCGCCGAGGTCCTCGTCGGCACCCGCAAAGGCCTCGTCGTTCTGAGGGGAGAGCGCGGCGCGCCGCTCGACGTCGCCGCTCGCAAGTTCGAGGGAGAACCCGTGGAGTTCGCCGTCCGCGACGAGCGCACGGGGACCTACTACGCGGCGGTGACCCACAGCCACTACGGACCCAAGGTTTTCTTCGCCGAGGACGCGGCGGGGGAGTGGACCCAGTCCGAGGGCCCCGTGTTCCCCGACGGCACAGATGCATCGGTCGCGCGCGTCTGGTCGATCAAAACCGGTGAAGGGGACGGAGTGTTGTGGGCGGGAGTTGCTCCGGCTGCCCTCTTCAAAAGCGAGGACGGTGGGGTCACGTGGTCGCTCAATCGGCCCCTGTGGGAGGTACCCGGACGCGAACGCTGGCAGGGTGGCGCGGGTGGTCTTTGTATGCACTCGATCTGCCCGTGGCCGGGTGATCCCTCCCGCCTCGCGGTGGCCATATCGGCAGCCGGGGTGTGGATCACCGACGACGGCGGAGAGTCGTGGCGGTGGGGGGTCGAAGGACTCGTGCCGAGGTATCTCCCCAAGGAGGCGCGCGGCCGGACCACCGATTACTGCGTCCACAATCTCCACCGGGCGCAGCTCAGGCCGGAGACTTTGTTCATGCAATTCCACGGCGGCGTGTACCGGTCGGACGATGCCGGCGAGACGTGGCTGGACATTGCCGACGGGCTCCCGTCGGACTTCGGTTTTCCCCTCGTGGCCGATCCCCACGATCCCGACCGCGCCTACGTCATCCCTTTGAAGGGGGCGGAGGATCGGGTCCCGCCGGACGGCCGGCTCCGCGTCTACGAGACGCGCGACGCGGGGAAGTCCTGGGCTCCGCTGACCGAGGGTCTCCCGCAGGAGCACGCGTACCACACCACCCTCAGGCAGGCATTCGGCCACGACGGGCGTGACCCCTTGGGCCTGTTCTTCGGCACGGAGCAGGGAGCCGTGTTCGGCTCCGCCGACGCCGGCGCGTCGTGGACGCTAGCGGCCGAGGGGCTTCCGCCGGTTCTGTCGGTCCGCTGCTCCTAAGACTCGCGCCCCGGCGCCCACGACGCGCACCGCGCGCCGAGACGGCAATCCACCCCCACACGTCGGGGCCCAGTTGCCATTTCGGGAAACAGGCCCGGTTCCGGCGCGCCGGGGCGGGTTATTAGCTGTGGGATTCGGCTATGCATAAGCCATGACATCGTCCTTCACCATCATCAGGGTCCGCGGCATACCGATCGGAGCGCACTGGTCGTGGCTCTTCGTATTCGCTCTGGTCGTTTGGTCACTGTCCTCCCAGCTATTCCCGGTCACCTATCCGGAGCTATCGGACAACGCCTACCTCGGGATGGGCATCGTCGCCGGTGTCCTGTTCTTCGTGTCGGTGCTGCTCCACGAGCTCGGCCACGCCTTCAGGGCGATGCGCGAGGAGATGAAGATCGACGGGATCACCCTCTGGCTCTTCGGCGGAGTTGCCCGGTTCAGCGGGAGCTTTCCCTCTCCTGGTGCCGAGTTCCGCATTGCGGCCGCAGGGCCGGCCGTTTCGCTAGTACTGGTGGCTGTGTTTCTCGCGGCGAGCCGGCTCGCCGACGCAGCCTCTGCGCCGGAGGTGGTCATCGCGGTCGCCGATTACCTGGCGCGTATCAACGCGATCGTCGTCGCCTTCAATCTCGTACCGGCCCTGCCGCTCGACGGCGGACGGATCCTTCGTTCGTGGTTGTGGCGGCGCCAGGGGGACTTCGTTGCGGCAACCAAATCGGCGGTGAGAGCCGGCATGGCCTTCGGGGCCCTGCTCGCGGGCGTCGGGCTCCTGGACTTCCTGACCGGCGGCGGTGGCGCTGGCGGGCTGTGGTTCGTCTTTCTCGGATGGTTCATCATCCAAGCAGCACAGGGTGAATCGTCGTACGCGGCTGTACAGCAGCTCCTCGCCGGACGGCGCGTTCGGGAGTTCATGACCCCCGATCCCGACGTCGTCGATCCACGTACCAGTGTGATGGACCTCCTCGAGTCCGCGATCGGCCCCCGCGCCCATTCCTCGTACCCGGTAGTCGAGGGAGAACGGCTCGTGGGGATGGTCGGGCTCCGGCGCGCCGGGAGTGTTCCCTTCGAGGATCGGGCTCACAAAAACGTGGCCGAGGTGATGGTGCCGATCGAAGACCTCGAGACCCTTACGGCCGATACCGAGATGCTGGAGGCGGTCGCGACTCTGCAAGAGGATCCCAAACGAGCCCCGGTGATGGACGACGGGAGGCTCGTTGGGATCATCTCTTTGTCGGACGCCGTGCGGGCGATAGAGCTCGAGAGCGTCAGGCGCCCACCAGAGTCCCGGCGCGCCCGCTCGTCGGGGATCGCCGTATGGGTAATCGTTGGGGCGCTCATCCTCGCTGCAGCGGGTTATCTGTACCATCCGCCGGTGGTCGTGCTGAAGCCGGGGCTCACCCTCGACGTCGCCCACGACATCTCCATAACTGGGATCGACACCACCTCCGTGAACGGTGAATACCTTTTGACGTCGGTGAGGCTCGAACAACCGAACGCGCTCGGCGCGGCGTGGTCGGTGCTCTTCACCGACGATCAAGTGGTTTCGGCATCGGACGTTATTCCGCGCGGAGTCGACGATAGGGAGTACTTCCAGCAGCAGCGTGAGATCTTCAGGCAGAGCGAGATCATCTCCGCGGGTGCCGCGGCGCAGGCCGCCGGGATGGATGTCTCGGTAACGGGAACGGGGGCCGTGGTCAGCGACGTGGTGGAGGGAGCGCCCGCGGCGCGCGAACTCGAACCAGGCGATGTGGTCGTGGCGGCGAACGGCGATCGCATACAACTCTCCACCGACTTCCAAAGGATCGTAAGGTCGAGTCCCGCCGGGACCGAGTTCGATCTCACGGTCGAGCGGGGGTCTCGGAGGATCCAGGTCGGCGTGCGGAGCGCGAGGTTATCGGGGGCCGCCGAGGGGACGGTCGGGGTTGGGGTGTTCATCACCACACGAGACTTCGACGTGGAGCTGCCGTTCGAGATCGAGTTCCGCGAGCGCCAGATAGGCGGCCCCTCGGCGGGTTTGATCTATGCACTTGCCATCACCGATCTACTCGACGAGCGTGACTACGCAGATGGCAGAACCATTGCTGCGACGGGCACGATGGATATAGACGGGTCGGTCGGGGCCGTTGGCGGCGTGGCACCGAAGTCAGTCGCAGTTGAAGACGCGGGGGCCGACGTATTTTTCGTTCCGGATCGAGAAGTGGATGACGTGACCATTGATGCACTGAACGTAAGGGGTGTCTCCGACCTCGAGGCCGCGCTGAGAGCGCTGGAGCGAACGGCCACGAGCGCGGTGGCTTCATTAACCTAGGAGGAGGTCTGCGGTGATCTACCGCAAGCTCGGCAGGACCGGCGTCGAAGTAAGCGCCTTGTGTTTAGGCACGATGATGTTCGGCAAATGGGGCAACCAGGACGTCGACGAGTGCGTTCGGATCATCCACGCGGCGCTCGATGCCGGGATCAATTTCGTCGATACCGCCGACGTCTACTCGCAGGGCGAAGCCGAAGAGATCCTCGCCTGGGCGCTCAAGAACCGGCGCGACGAGGTTGTGCTCGCCACGAAAGTCCACGGCCGGATGGGTGAGGGTCGCAACCGGAGCGGCAACTCCCGCCTATGGATAACGAAGGAGGTCGAGAACAGCCTCCGTCGCCTCAACACCGACTACATCGATCTGTACCAGATACACAGGCCGGACCCGTCGACCGACATCGAGGAGACGCTCGGCGCGCTCACGGACCTCGTGCACGCGGGCAAGGTCAGGTACATCGGATGCTCGACGTTCCCGGCGGCCGAGATCGTCGAGGCGCACTGGGCGAGCGAACGTCACGGCTTCGCCCGATTCGTGTGCGAGCAGCCGCCGTATTCGTTACTCGTCCGGGGGATCGAGCGCGATGTCCTGGCCGTGACCCAGCGCTACGGCATGGGAGTGATCGCGTGGAGCCCTCTGGCCGGGGGGTGGCTCACGGGCAAGTACCGGCGTGGTGCTGACATCCCCGAGGAGTCGCGCGCCGCACGGATCGCCTCGTACAACCGCGCTATTGCCGCTCGCTTCGACCTCAGCCTTCCCGTGAACCAAAGGAAACAGGACCTCGTGGAGGAGCTTCAGCTCGTTGCGGATAAGGCGGGGATCTCATTGACTCATATGGCGAACGCGTTCGTTCTCACCCATCCGGCGGTGACCGCTTCCATCATCGGTCCTCGAACGATGGAGCAGCTTCTCGATCTCCTCGAAGGAGCGGACGTGACTTTGGATGCCGAAACGCTCGACGCGATCGACGACATCGTTACGCCCGGCTCCGTGGTCAACGACATCGACCGCGGCTGGACGCCGCCATGGCTGGAGGCAGACGCTCGGAGACGATGACGGCCGCGTTCACGATCAGATCCGCCACCGGTGGAGATGCCGAACGAATCGCGCAGATCTACGAACCCTACGTGCGAGACACTCCCGCGTCCTTCGAGCTCGAGCCTCCGCGCGCCGAGGAGATGCTCGGTCGCATCGCGGCCGGAGCCGGAACGTATCCGTGGCTCGTAGCGGAGAAGGATTCGACGGTTGTCGGCTACGCATACGCCGGGCAATTCCGCTCGCGGGCCGCGTACCGGTGGTCGGCGGAGGTATCTGCGTACATCGCCACCGAGCATCGAGCGAGAGGAGCGGGGCGCGCCCTGATGAACCGGTTGCTGGACGAGTTGCGCGCCGCGGACTTCGCCAACGCCTTCGCCGGCGTCACGCTTCCCAACCCCGGTAGCGTCCGGCTGTTCGAATCGCTGAGCTTCGAGCCCGTTGGTGTCTTCCGCAACGTCGGATACAAGTTCGGCCGGTGGCACGACGTCGGATGGTGGCAACTGCCCCTTCGGGAGTTCGGCGCAGACTTTAGGTGAATGGTTTGAAGCGAGCGGTGAAGTGCCGCAGGAACGGAGGCTCCCACTCGATCGCGTAACCGGGTATCTGTTCGCGTCGTTTCGACGTCGCGGCGATCACCTCGCCGACATAGTCGATGTGGCTCTGCGTGTAGACCCGGCGCGGGAGGGCGAGCCTGACCAGCTCGTGGTGGGCGGCGTCGGCGAACATGACGGATCCGACCTCAACGCCTCGAAGACCACCGACGCGGTAGAGCTCCACAGCGAGTGCCTGAGCCGGGAAGCCTTGTCGTGGTATGTGCGGAAGCAGTGCACCCGCGTCGAGGTAGACGGCATGCCCTCCCGGCGGCCGGACGGTGGGGACGCCGGCCTGCCGGCACAACTCGGCGAGGTACTCGACGCTCCGAACCCGGTACTGGAGGTACTCGGGCTCGAGAACTTCGTTGAGCCCCTGAGCAATGGCAAGCAAGTCGCGGCCTGCGAGGCCTCCGTATGTCGGGAATCCCTCGGTAAGGATCAACAGAGCGCGACATCTGGCCGCAAGCTCGTCGTCCTTCAGGGCCAGGAAACCACCGATGTTCACGAGGGCGTCTTTCTTGGCGCTCATCGTGACGCCGTCGGCATACGAGAACAGCTCCTTCGCCACCTCCCTCGGGGTGCGGTCCGCGTATCCCTCCTCGCGCTGGATGACAAACCAGCAGTTCTCGGCGAACCGTGCCGCGTCGATGAAGAGGGGCAGTTCGTAGCGATCGCAGAGTTCCCGGACGGCGCGCACATTCGCCATGGACACGGGCTGCCCGCCGACCGAGTTGTTCGTAACGGTGATGAAGACCATTGGGATGCGGTCGCGGTGCTCTCGCAGAACTTTCTCGAGGGCCTCGATGTCCATGTTGCCCTTGAACGGGAACTCGGATTGCGTGTCGTCGGCGTCGGTCACGGGGAGGTCGGTAGCGATGCCACCGTCGTGTTCGATGTTTGCTCTCGTCGTGTCGAAGTGGGTGTTGTTGGGGACGATGGCGCCGGGTGTAACCGACTCGGCGAACAGGATCCGTTCGGCGGCTCGACCCTGATGGACCGGGATAACGTGCGGGAGGCCGGTCAGCTCGCCGACGGTCGAGGCGAAGACCTCAAAGGAGCTGCTGCCCGCGTAGGCTTCGTCACCACGCATCAGCTCGCCCCATTGGTCGGCCGACATCGCCCCGGTCCCGGAATCGGACAACAGGTCGATCAGAACCTCCTCGCTGCGAAGCCCAAAGAGGTTGTAGCCGGCACGAGCCAGCGCCGCTTCGCGTTCGGGCTCCGTAGTGAATCTGAGCGGCTCGACCGACTTGATGCGAAACGGCTCGATGATCGTGTTCCAGGCCTCGATGATTCCGTCCTCCAATCTCTGAGTGCCGGCCTCAGGATGGGGAGCGGCGAAGCGTTCAGATAGGTCCATTCGGCCCGGGGGGAGGGGCCCGACCGGCCCGGATCGGACGGCGGCGCGCCGCCGGCATCAGCAGTTGGCCAGGACCGAGGACATAGCCGATATCGAAGCGACGTCTCAATGATTGGATCAGCGGGCTTCGATCCGCCCCTCCATGCCGTCGTGATACGTACATCTGAACTTCGTCGTTCCCTCCGGAACGGCGAACGTGGCGGTGGCCACCTCCCCGGGCTCGATGTTCCCGGTGTTCAGGTCCAGGGAGTCGATGGCGAAGTCGTGAGCGCCTCCATCCCCGTTGGTTACTTCGATCACGACTTCTTCGCCTGCCGTCAATTCGAGAGTTTTCGGCTCGAAGGCGCGATCCACGATGACGATTCGCTCGGCATCGCCGCGGACGGGGCCCGCGCCGACATTTCCTGATGGATCGGAGGTCTTTGTGCACGCAACCAGGAGTGCGGTGGCGAAGACAGCGCCGGCGGCGAGTTTGGTAGGGGAGAGGCTCATCCGTTTCCTTTCTCGAATCCCGCGGGGTGTGAGACAGGCGGCGCGCACGATAGAGAAGTGGCCTCGGGGAGTCATCGCCCAAAGGAGGGATCAACCGGTTGATTCACCCCGGTTGTATCGTCCCGCTGACTGGAATCGGTCTGGAGGAACAGTTGACGGCACCAAGTAGTCAGGTCCGAAGGGCAGCGCTGCCGGATGAAGAGCCGGGCGATGCGCCTCTCCGTCTGTTGCTCGCGGGGGTTGCTTTTGCTGCCGGGCTTACCGGACTGTTCCTCCTGGTGTGGCCCGGGTCCACCGGACGCTACTTCTCGTGGGTGCTCGATCCGCCTCCGCTCGCCAGCCTGATCGGTGGGTCATATGTTGCATCGCTGTTTGTGTTTGGAGCGGCGCTGCGCCGCCCGTGGTCCGAGGTACGCGGACTTGTTGCGGGAACACTGGCTCTCACCATCCCCATGTTGTCCGTGACGTTCTTTCATCTGGAGGTGTTCGACTTCGGACGCTGGCAAGCATGGGCATGGGTGCTGTTGTTCGTAGCCTCGCCGCTGTCATTCGGCACGATCCTCTGGCTCCGTCGCGGGAGCCCGTTCGCCGACGATGGGCCGCTGCCGCCCGCGTATCGGATTATCTCCGGACTGCTGGCGGCGGTCTTCTCCGTCGTGGCGATCGGATTGTGGTGGGATCCCGTAGAGACGGCACGTGTCCTTCCGTTTGAGCTTCCGTCCTTCGGCGGCCGCGTTCTGGGATGCTGGTCGTCGTTTCTTGCCTTCCTCGGAGGCTGGGCGGCAATCCGGGCGCGGGCGAAAGAGGTGCAGGTACCGCTTCTCGGGATCGCATGGTTTATGGCCGGCGCAATCGGTGGTGCATTGAGGAACTTCGGGGATCTCGGCCCAACCGGGCGCCGCGCGGCTTATCTGCTCGTCCTCGGAACACTTCTCGTCTTGAGTTTGGCATCCTGGCGGGCCGCGAAGGTGTCCGCTAGTCGTCTTTGACGAGACCGTAGGAGCGCGCTCGCGCCACTGCCTCCGTTCGATTCCTCGCTCCGAGCTTCCGGCAGATGGCGTTGACGTGGGACTTGATTGTGCCGCCGGCCACGAAGAGTTCTCCGGCAATCTCACCGTTGGTGCGCCCGGTGCTGAGCAGCGCGAGGACTTCGCGTTCGCGGTCGGTGAGGTCATCGACGAGAACGGGACGGCCGTTTCCGTTCGCCGGGACCACGTGGGTCCGAATCTCCGGCGCCGGAACGGAGGGTTCCCCGTTTCCACTCTTCGCTTGTGCGCCGTTCGGTGCGAGCACCTTGATGACCCGGTCGGCGCTGACAAGAACCGCGATGGCGGGGACCATCCCGAAGGGGAGCACGACCCACCACGTCGAAGTCGTCTCCGAAAGGGCCACGGCGATGCCCAGTGCGGTCACCCCCCAGGCGAGCGACACTGTGAGCGCGACGCCCCAGAGAACCCACGCGGGCAGGGGGACGGCCACCTTTGCGAGGGCCCCGCGCATCACGCGCAGGTACTCGATCGCGCTGCGCTTCCGTTGCGGTTCACTCACGGATGCCACCGGCACCGAACCTCCTATATAGGCGGCCGTTCTTCTTCCACCCAAACGGCTGCCGGCTACCGAAGCAATCCGGGTGTCCCCCCAACTTTCCCCGAGTATCTCAGGGGTTCCAAGAATTGCCATAACTAGTGCAAGACAACCGGGGCAAAAGCCACCCGTA
>DASQUP010000135.1:0-27274 GCA_035641235.1 Actinomycetota bacterium | reverse complement strand
ATTGCCAGGCGTAAGAATCCGGGGGTGGAGCCGAGCTGTTTGCGAGGCTGTCCGGTAACCGACCGGGGATGACTCCTTAATTGCCAGTCCGGCCGCTGCGCGACCTGACTTTTGAATTGACTGTCTCCCCGGCCGGAACCGGACCGGCGGAAGTGACTTGATAGGAGGGTGTCGCCACCCAACGCCTGGTTGTCCTCCGCCAGTCCACATCGTAGGCCGGTCGACGAAGGGAGGCCAGCATTGGGTGTGGTGGCGGGTGTCGATTCGCACAAGAAGAGCTTCGCGGTTGCAATGGTCGATGAGATCGGGCGCGACGTCGGAGTGCGTCAGTTCCCCAACAACCCCACGGGGCACACAAGGATCCTCGAGTGGCTGTCCGGCCACGACGTCGATCTCGTCGGGATCGAGGGGTCGGCGAACTTCGGAGCAGGTCTGACCCGGGTCCTGGTTGCGGCCGGAGTCACGGTCAAAGAGGTGCCCGCATTCCTGACCGCAAGAGAGCGCAAGAGAGCGCCTTCGCAAGGCAAGTCCGATCCCGCCGATGCTCGCGCCATCGCTCGCAGCACGCTGCGGGGACAGGGCCTGTGCGAACCCCTCAACGACGGCCCCACCGCCGACCTCAAGCTCCTCGGCGACCACCGTGACCAGCTCAATCGCGCCCGGCAGCGGGTCGCCAACCAGACCCATGCGCTGCTCGTGCGCACCTTCCCGGGCTACGACGCCAAGGTCAAAAAACTGTCGACAAAAAAGGGCATCCGCGCCGCCCGAGAAATTGCCTCCACGTCCGACTCCGTCGCCGCCGAACTGATCGCCGACGGTCTCACCGAGCTCGAGGCATTCGACGTTCGCATCGCGGCGTCAGAAAAGCGCATCAAGCGCGCCGTCGCCACGACCGAGACGTCGCTGACTGCACAAAGGGGCATCGGGGCGATCACAGCCTCTATGTTCCTCGGTGAGGTCAACGATCCCCGCCGTCTGCGCTCCCAGGCCGCATTCGCGATGCTCAACGGCTCCGCCCCGTTGCGGGCGTCTTCGGGCGACATCGTGCGACACCGTCTCAACCGCGGTGGCAACCGCCGGCTCAACCGCGCACTGCACATCATGGCGATAACTCTCATGCGCACCGATGAGGAAACCAAGGCCTACATCCGTCGCCGCCGGGCGGAGGGCAAGAGCAAACGCGAGGCGATCCGCGCCCTCAAGCGCCACCTCTCAAACGTCGTCTACCGGTGCCTCATGGACGACTGCCGGGACATCCCAAAGGCCGCTTGACAACATAGGAGGTCAATTCAGAATCCGCCCACCTAATCTTCCGGCGTAGGTGAACCCTCCGGCGACGGTGACGGCGCCGGGCTGGCTTTCGGCGAGGGCGTCGGAGTCGGCTCTAGCGTCGGCGTGGGCGACGGGGTGGGCTCCGGAGGCGGCTCCGGACAGTGCTCGGTCGGCGCAAGTTGCCGGAGCATTCGCTTGAACTTGCCCGGGCACCAAGGTGCGGCGAGCAGGCCTGACTTGCGATCGATCTCGACCGTCACCAGATCGCGTTCGGGAATTTCGAACTCGCGCACCGGGACTCCCTCGTGGGCCTCCAGCATGAACGCACGCCAGATCTGCGCCGGCAGAGTCCCTCCGTACACGCGGCCTCCGTGAACGTTCGTCATCGGGATTCGGCCCTTGGGGTAACCCACCCACACGGCGGCAACGAGATCGGGTGTGAAACCGACGAACCACGCATCTCCGTAGTCGTTTGTCGTCCCGGTCTTTCCGGCGGCCGGTCTGCCGATGTTCGCGGCTTGGCCCGTGCCCCGCTTCACGACGTCTTGCATCACCTTGGTGACGAGATACGCGTTGCCGGGCGAAACGACGTCCTGCGTAACTCTAGGTTCGGATTCCAGCAACCTGCCGTCCGGGAATCGAATCGACTTGATTGTTGTGGGCCGCACCGCAGTTCCATCGTTCGCCAACGTGGCGTAGGCGGCGGCCATGTCGAGGACGCTTACCTCCATGGACCCGAGAACTATGGAGGGGTAAGTGGACAGCTTGGAGCGCACACCCATTTGCTTTGCCTGCGACGCAATCGCTCCGCCGCCCAGCTGCATTGCCAGGCGTGCGTAGACACCATTCACGGAGCGGACCAGAGCCTCTCCGAGCGGAAGGTCACCGTAACCGCCGCCCTCGGCGTTGCGCACCGTCCACGTCTCACCTCCCGTGAGAGTGAACGTCGCTGGACTCGACTCGAACTTGTCGTCGAGATGAAACCCCGATTCGAGCGCAGCCGCTAGGGCGAGTGGTTTGAACGACGATCCGGGTTGACGGCCGGAACCTCCCCCACGCGTTCCCAGCGCCAGGTTCACCTGCGACGCCTTCCAGCTCCGCCCTCCAACCATCGCGACGATCTCCCCGGACTTTGGGCGTATCGCAACGAGAGCTGCTTCGGGATCGCCCGGCTGGTTGAGCACGCCTCTGACTGCGTCTTCGGCCGCCCGTTGAAGATCGGGCTCGAGTGTGGTCGTGACGGTGACGCCTCCCTTGTAGAGAGTGTGGGCCCGGTCGTCGCCCGTTCTGCCGAGCCGGCGATCGCCGAGCAACTCACGGCGCGCCGCCTCCACGAAGTAGGGCTGGCGCGTCGTCGCGCGCGGCGGATCCTTGGGAACGCCAAGGCCCTTTCGACCTACCTTTCGAGCTCGTCGTTCTGGAATCGCACCCGTTTCCACCATTCGAGACAGGACGAGGTTTCGACGGGCGAGGGCACGTTCGGGGTTATCGCGCGGGTCGTAGGCGGACGGGGACCGAATCACACCCGCCAACAGCGCAGCTTCGCGCAACGAGAGCGACTCGAGTCCGTGGCCGAAAAACGTCTGTGCGGCGGCCTTGACGCCGTAGGCACCGCCGCCGAAGTAGACGGTGTTGAGGTACCGCTCCAGGATCTGCTCTTTTGTGTACAGCCGCTCCAGTTCGATCGCGAGGCGCAGCTCGCGGGCCTTCCGCTCGAGTGTCTTGGGCGGGTCGGTGAAGAAGGTGTTCTTCACGTACTGCTGAGTGATCGTGCTCCCGCCCTGAACGTATTCGCCCTCACGGGCATTGACGATTGCCGCACGCAAGATGGAGCGGAGGTCGTAGCCCCCGTGCTCGAAGAACCGATCGTCTTCGGCTGCTAGGACCGCATCGATGAGGACCTGGGGGATCGCGCCGAAACGTACGAGTGCGCGGTTCTCCTGATAGATCCGGGCGAGCAACGTGCCGTCGGCGGCGTGGATCCGCGAGCGCTGAGCGAGCGGCTCCGCGGCGTCGAGGTCGATCGGCTTGAAGCCGCACGCCGACCCCACCAAACCGAGCGCGACCATGGCGATGCGAAACGTTTTCACCCAGATCGCGTCGACGCCCCCGAGGCGCCACTTGAATCCTGTCGGCTATTCGCCGAGAGCTTCGCGCAGGCGCATCAGCGTGCGGTTCAGCAGGCGCGAGACGTGCATTTGGGAGATGCCCAGCCGGTCGGCGATCTCGGATTGGGTCATGCCCCGGTAGAACCGGAGGAAAAGGATCTTTCGCTCGCGCTCCGGAAGTTTGGCCATCTCGGGAGCCAGGGACGCCCGGTACTCGAGGTTCTCCAGCTGCTCGTCCTCGCCCCCCATCTGGTCGGCAAAGGAGCTCGATTCGGCATCGTCGGTGTCGATCGGCGCATCGAGTGAGGTGAAGCTGTAGGCGTGGGCGATCTCCATGCCCTCCAGCACGGTTTCCTCACTGATCCCCGCGTGCTCGGCGATCTCGGGGACGGTCGGGGACCGGCCCAGCTCCTGGCCGAGATTGCTGATGATCTTTGTTAGTTCGAGATGGAGCTCCTGCAGCCGCCGCGGGACGCGGACTGCCCACCCCTTGTCCCTGAAGTGGCGCTTCAGCTCACCGACGATCGTCGGGGTCGCATACGTGGAGAACTCGACTTCGCGCTCCAGTTCGAAGCGGTCGATCGCCTTCAGGAGGCCGATCGTCCCCACCTGGACCAGGTCCTCGAGCGGTTCCCCCCGGTTGCGGAAGCGACGAGCCAGGAACTCGACCAGTCCGATGTACTGGTCGACGAGTTTCTCGCGTACAACGGCCCTCTCGTCCTCGTTTTCGGCGTTCTTGTAGGCGCCGAACAGTCTGCGCACCTCGTCCTTGGTTAAGGTTCCTCGCTCGCTCACGACTGCCTGGTCTTCGTGAGGCCAAACCTCGGGATCCCGTCGTCTTGCTGAAGCCAGGCCTTGTCCGCCACCGTCATCAGTATCTGGCGGGAGAAATCGGTGAGCTCGGTCCTGATTTTCACGTCGCCATCGAACTTGCCCGTGCCCTCGATCTCTATGCGGTCGTCTTCCACCGAGAAGGTGATCTCGAGCATCCCATCGCGACACTGGGCCCCGGTCAGATAGGCGGCCAGCTCATCGACCGCGATCTTCAGGTCCTCGATGTCGTCGATGGTGAACCGGAGCCGGGAGGCCAGGCCCGCGGCCACTAGCCTGACCACTTGCAGATACTTAGGCGCGGCGGGGATGCGGACGGTGACGGTATCCATGTTCTGCCTAGGAGGCGGAGGCCCGGCGCGCCGCCGTCTTCTTCTTGGTGGACTTCGCCGGCGATTTTTTCTTGGCCTCGGCGACGGATGCCTTGAGTGCATCCATTAGATCGACCACCTTGGTGGGTTCCTCTTCAGGTTCGGCGGTAACCGTGATCTCCTGTCCCTCGACCTTCTGCTCGACGAGGGCCTGGAGGTGTTCGCGGTATTCATCGCGGAACTCACCCGGCTGGAAGTCGCTCGAGAGTTGCTGGATCAGCTGGCGTGCCATCTTCACTTCCGAGTCGCGCACGTCGACGTCGCGGTCGAGGTCTTCGAACGCGGGCGTCCGGATTTCATCGGGCCAGTGCATCGTTTCGAGCACAAAGACGTCGTCTTTGAGACGGATGGTCGCGAGGTGCTCCTTGTCGCGCAGAGCTACCTTAGCGATCCCCACCTGACCTTCCGCCTCGAGGGCCTCCTGGAGCAGCCGGTAGGCCTTCAGCCCCGACGGCTCGGGGACCACGAAATAGGTCTTGTTGTAGTAGATCGGATCGATGTCCTCCAGGGGCACGAAATTGACGATGTCTATGGCTTTGATTGAATCCACGTCCAGGGCCTGGAGCTCCTCAGGTGAGAACTGAACGTAGTGATCCTTCGAGTACTCGTAGCCCTTGACGATTTCGTCCCAGGTCACTTCCTGACCGCAGATTGCGCAGACACGCTGGTAGCGGATCCGGCCGCCGTCCTCGGAGTGCAGCATGTGGAATTTCAGGCCCTTCTCCTGAACCGCGGAGTAGAGTCTGACGGGAATGTTTACCAGGCCGAAGGTAACGGCCCCCTTCCATAGCGCTTTCACCCGGTCATTCTACGGTGCGCTTGCAGCCAAAGACTTCCGCGCGGGCCCGAACGCGGAAAGTAGTGGAAAATGCAGGGACTCGCCCTATCGACGTCGAACGGTGCTAATGGTGCCGCCGTATCGACAAAACGGGGGTGCCGAGGCGCAGGGTGAAAGCGAGGGGCGGTACTCAGATGGCTGAACGGTGTCCGGAAAGGGAGTGTTACCGATCGTGAGCAGGGGGGACGACTACGCCAGAGCCGTGGGAGAGAGCCTGAGAAGGATCCGGATGCAAAAGGGCATGTCTCTCCACGATGTGCAGGAGGCATCCTCGGGGAGATGGAAGGCCGCCGTGGTTGGTGCATACGAGCGCGGTGACCGGAATGTAACAATTGCCCGACTTGCGGAACTTTCTCAGTTCTATTCTGTGCCCGTCTCCGAGATCCTGCCCGAGGAGGACGCGATCCCCAAGGCTCCCGCCGACAGCCGCCGGAAAGTAGTTCTGGACCTCGAGGGGATGGACCGGGTCCCTGAAACGGACAGGGACCCACTCAACCGCTTCGCCACGGCCATCCAGATCCAGAGAGGCGATTTCAACGGCCGCGTCCTTACGATCAGGGACGACGACCTCATGGCGCTTGCTCTCGTCTACCAGACGACCGCCGAGGAGCTGTCGCATCGCCTCGACGAATGGGGCTTGATCTCGGGCGCCTAGCTAGGTTGTCACGCTGCAACCGCGGCGACGGCGATCACGACGAGGCTGAGCCAGTAGCCCACCGTGAAGACGTAGTCCGGAGTGCGGGGTCGGAGCGGTATCAGGACCGCCAGCGTCCACAGTGGCATCACCACAATCGCGAAAAGGAGAGCGTAGAAAAGGGCGCCCCACCTCGCCCACGTCCAGTCGGCGGCGGTCCCCAGCGCAAGCAGCGCGAGCGTGGCCCCAAGGATCGCTCCCCCGACGACGTCGACGATGGGTCCGCCCTTCATCAACCGGTACACGCGATAGATCGGGACAAGGGCGGCGTTGAGGGCTAGGGCTCCGACCAAAACGGAGGAGGCACTCATTTGGTCGGGATCGGCTGTACGTTCATCTTGACTTCAAGATAGCCTCCCTTCATGCCGGCCCCGGAGGTAGAGGCCTCCGGTCTCCCGTGGGGTGGCATTCCCGGTCCCGAACCGTCCGGAGGAAAGAGAGCGCGTGGCAAAGAAGAAGAGCAGGAAGAAGGCGCGACCCGCCGGCTACGACCCGAACGAGGCGCGCCGCCAGCGTCTTGAGGCGCGACGAAAGGCGCGCGAAGAGGAGGCACGCAAGAAGGCTCAGGCTCAGCGCCGCGAACGATGGATCCGCCGTGGCGCCTTGGTCCTTCTCTTTGTGGGCGTTTTCTGGTTCATCGCGGTGAGAGGCGGCCGCCCCGACGCGATCGCAGGAAACGATCTGGATCTGTTCTCGGAGACCGTTTCGCAACCGAATCACGTGAGCACCACCGTGAACTACCCAATGACTCCACCGGTCGCGGGCCAACACAGCGCCTCGACCATCCCATGTGGGACGTATGCACAGACGCCGCCGAACGAGCAGTTCGTCCATGCGCTCGAGCACGGTGCAGTCGGGATCCTGTACAACCCCGCCGAGGTTCCGCCCGAGGACATCGCCGATATCGAGGAGCTGGTGGGCGAGTACGACAGTCATGTTCTGTCGGCCCCGTTTCCGAATATGGACGAGTCGCCGATCGCCGTGACGTCGTGGGGCGAGATGATGCGGCTGAACTCCTGGGATCCTGATGCGGCGGCCGAGTACATCCGGGTCTTCCGCCAGAAGGGTCCGGAGAAGCAGCCCTGCCAGATGGCTTCGGACGACTCCTTCGAGCCCGAGCCGGAGGAGACTCCGGAAGCCGAAGAGACGCCGCCGGAGGGCGAGGAGACCCCGGGCAGCGCCGACGCTGAGGCCGACGACGACGGCGGCGGCAACAACGGCGGCGGGGGCTCCGGCGGCAACAACAACGGGGGTGGATAGCCGGCCCGGCCGATCCCGCAAACCCTCTCAAAAGGTCAAGCTGAGACGCCGATCGGCCGATCCATCCAGTGGTGGACACCAACACGGGCGTCACCATCGGCGCTGCTGCTCTTACGGTACTGGCGGGCGGATGGTTCTTTCTTCGCCTGGCCGTTCGGCGCGCCGAGAAGACGCTGGTAGAGACCTTGCAGGCCGCGTCGACCATCGTGTCCGGGGGCCTCGCTGCGTGTGACGCCCAGGCCGCCCTCGACCGGATGACCAGCTCGCTCGCCGAGCTCCTCGAGGCCCAGGTCTGCGTGATTGCTCTGCCGACTGGGGACGGGCGGCTCTACTACGGCTCCGCGTACGGATTCGAGAACTCCGACCTGGCCTTTATCGGCGAGGACGAGGGTATGTGCGGCGCCTCCTACCGGGCGGGGGAGGCGGTGGTTGCGCCGGACATAACGAAGGAAACCCGTTATGTCCCGACCGTTGACGGAGTTATCTCGGCCGCCACCGTGCCCCTTAGGTACGAGGGCCGGATTCTCGGTGCGTTCGACGTCGAGTCGCGCACTCGCCGCTACAGCAACCGCGACCTCGCGGTACTCATCCCCCTCGGTGATCAGATCGCAGCAGTCATAGCGAACCTGCGGCTGCGTGAACAAGCCGAGGCGCGAGCGACGACCGAAGAGAAGAGCCGGCGTGAGACTGAGGCCATCTCCACGATCGTCATGGCAGGCGTCGCAGCTGCCACCGACTTGGACTCGACCCTCGAGTCGATGATGAAAGAGATCGCTACGACGCTCAACTGGCCGTCGATGAGCGTGATGCTGCTGCACGACGATGGAGTCCTCTACACCCACGCCGCGTACGGCTGCTCGCGGCCGAATGAGGATCTTCGCGCTCGGCTGGGAGAGGGCATCGTCGGCCGCGTCGCGGAAACGGGCATTGGGCGGCGAGTAGCCGACGTGCGCCTGGACCCCGACTACCTGGAAGTGCAGGAGGAAACGAGGTCAGAGGTGTGCGTCCCCTTGCGCGCGGGGGAGAGGATCCTCGGAGTCCTCAATGCCGAGAGCGCGAAAACGGATGCGTTCTCCGAGGACGACCTGGGGCTCCTGCAATCTCTAGCCGACCAGATGGTGGTTGTGGTCGACACGGCCCGACTTGCCGGCCTTGAAAGGGAGGCGCTCGAACGCCTTCGGAGTGTGGATCGGCTGAAGGACGATTTCATTGCCACCGTTTCGCACGAGCTCAGAACGCCACTAACTTCGATAAAGGGCTTTGCCCAAACCATGCTTTCGCGTGAGGAGATGTTGAGCGCCGATGACCGCCGCTCATTCCTGAAAGCAATGACCAGGCAATGCGACCGGTTGACTTCCATGGTCAACAGGCTTCTTCTGGTTTCTCAACTGGAGGCCGGTGAGGTCGCCACAAAGAACACCTACGTCGCACTCAAGGACCTCATGCGGGACGCGATCGAGGGCTCAAAGGACGGCGATCGAGTGCAGGTGGAGTTGTCCGGTAGACCGGGACTCATCTGTGACTTGTTCCGCGCTCACCACATCGTGCGGAATCTGATCGAGAACGCCTGTAAGTACTCGCCTTCGGATTATCCGGTCCTCGTTCGTGCCTCGGTCACAGAGCGAGGATTGACCGTCGATGTGCTCGACAATGGGCCTGGGATACCCGAAGGCTCGGAGGCGGTGATCTTCGATCGCTTCCGGCGGTTGAGCGACTCCGCGACGGCGCGCGCTACGGGAACCGGCCTGGGCCTCTACATTGCGCGCCGTTTTGCACGGGATGTGGGTGGAGATGTCTCAGTGTCGCGTTGTTCGGAGAACGGCTGGACGGGGGCGCTTTTCTCAGTCCGGCTTCCCGAGGGCCGGCTTCCCCAGACCGCAGCATAGGAACCGCGGCGCCGAAACCGGATGGGTAGACTCCCGCGAAGAATGGCACCTCGTGGTGGCGGCTTGGCGATGGCAATCATGCTGGCAGCTTCGATAGCGAACGTCGCACCATCGGCGGCGGCCAGAAGCTTGCCGCCGTCCGAGTGGGTGATCGGCCCTCGTCAGAAGATCGCGGTGATCGTGTTTGACGGACATGCCGGCCGCAAGAAGTTCAGAAGCGTCTTGAGACGACTCGACAAACTCGACGCGCCGGCGTCGTTTTTTGTTTCCGGAAAGTGGATCAGAGAAAACAGACCGACGGCTCGAAAGATCGTCGTGGGCGGCCACGTGATGGGCAACCGGGGGTTCGGGCGGACGCGCTTCACCGAGATGAGCGAGGACTGGCTTCGATCGTCCATCTGGAAGGCAACGCGTGCCCTCAGAGGTGTTGGGGCACGTCCGCGGCCGTTCTTACGCGCGCCGGGCGGGCGTCGCGATCGTGACGTTCTGCGATTGGCCGGCGAACTGGGGTATCGCTCGGTCCGATGGACGCACCATCCGGGCGGTGGACGGTCGCGCGCGGTAAAGAAGAAAGTGCTGGGGCGGCTTCGCAAGGGATCGATCATCGCGCTGGACATCTGGAGGAAGTCGCATCGCCGGGCGCTTGCCGGGATCATCTCCAGGCTGCGGAAGAGGGGGTTCGAGCCGGCGACCCTCGAGGCACTCAAGGGCGAGCATGCCGTGCGCTGGGACGTAACCCTGAAGGCCGGCTCGTCCGGGGATGAGGTCGTACACCTGCAGCGCCGCTTGACTCAGCTCGGCTACCCGGTAAGGGGGGTAGATGGAGCGTTCGGAGAACGAACTCAGCAAGCCGTCTTCGCATTCCAGAAGGTCCGCGGGCTGAAGCGAGATGGAGTGGTATCACCCGAGGAGATGAGCACCATAGAAGTGGCGCGGCGCCCTAGGGTGCGGAAGAGAACGGTCAACCGCTACATCGAGATAGACATCTCACGACAGGTCCTGTTCGAAGTTAGGCGCCGCAGGGTCTACAAGACTCTGCCTGTATCAACCGGCAACGAGAAGTCCTACAAGAAAGACGGAGTCAAGTACAAAGCGCACACGCCGAGAGGCGAGTTCAAGATAGAACGCAAGATCTCGGGATGGCGCAAGAGCCGCTTGGGGAAACTGTGGTACCCGGCGTACTTCAGGGGCGGCTATGCGATCCACGGGAGCCGCAACGTCCCCGTTTTTCCGGCGAGCCACGGATGTGTGCGCATCCCTATGTGGCTCACGAAGGGTTTCGACAGGAGGAATCCGATCGGGGCGCCCGTTTTCATCCACGACTGATCGTTAGCGTTGGGTCGCTAGTTGGTGATGACCCGGCGGCCCCATACGATCTGGCCGTGCCACCACGAGCCCGGCGCGATCGTCGTGATGCTCACACCGGCGCGTGATCCGGAGGAGTGGATCATCCAGCCCCGACCCATGTAGATGCCGGCGTGGTAGACGTCCTTGGCCTTCGCCTTCTTGCCCCCTGGAGCGAAGAACACGATGTCGCCGGCGCGGAGTTTTTTGTATCCGAGCCGGTCCTTCGTTCCTGCGGCCATGTCGTAGGACGCGCGCTGGGGAATGCTCCACCCCTTGTAGGGACGACCCATCGGCTTGTAGCCGGTCGTCTTCTTCTGCAGCACGTACCAGACGAATCCTGAGCAGTCGAAGCCGCCGTGCACCTGCGCGCCGTACGGGTAACCGGATGGTGTCCGCTGAGGCCACTCACCCGCCCACACGTACGGGGTTCCTACAAGAGACATCGCGTACTGAATTACCTTTCGGCGTTTCTCGCCGTAGTTCGAAAGTTGGAACCCGCGCAGGGCGTCGGCCGAGTACAAGGACGGCGCGGTCTTTGCGCGATGGACTGCGTAGGCGATGTCGCCCTGGCGCATCGGTTCCGATGCAGAGGCCTCGAAGCCGTCCTCTGTAGTGGGCCTGTCACGCCGGAGTCCGAGTTCGCGGCTGACGATCTCGCTCCCGAAGTGGCGCCCGACCGCCGGCTTCCATCCGTCCGGAGAGGCCGCCGTCTCGAGAGTCGCTGCAATGTCCTTGCGGCCCAGCGCCTTGACGAGGGCGTGTCCAACCTCGCCCGCGGTGACCTGTCCGGTGGTGCGCTTGTAGTAGCCGGCCCCAAATGCCTTGCGCACAAGTTTCTTGAACGCAGCGCGGCTCATTGGTCGGTTCGCTTTGAAGGTCGCCTTGTCGAGGTAACCGGCCGCGTCCAGGTAATTGACTGCAGGCTTGACCCAATCGGGGATCTTGTTGGCTGCCGTGGCAGGGGCCGAAGCCAGAGTGGCGGCCAGCAGAGCGCTCGCCAGGACAAATCCGATTCTCCTCATCCTGGAAGTATCGGAATCTCTCCTTCCATATTTAATCTGGGGCGAGCTACGCCGCGGAGCTCGGTCTGCTTTTCGATCGTCGGCCGTGAACATGGGCACAGCCTCCCCTGGAAGGATTTAGGCGCGCTGAAGGGGGCATTAGGGCGATGTTCCTTGCTGCGGTTGGCCGTACTCTGAAAGCCCACACCCCGTGAGGTGGTAATGCTGGGCGTGAAAGCACCAGAGGAGGAGAGATGTTCGAGCCGGAGGCGAACGGCAACGATGCCGACCGCAAGCCCGATAGGAACCTGGCCCTCGAGCTGGTTCGAGTAACCGAGGCCGCAGCGCTGTCGGCCGCCCGCTGGATGGGGCGAGGTGACAAGGAGGCGGCCGATCAGGCGGCGGTGGACGCGATGAGGTTGATGCTCGACACGGTTCCCATGGACGGAGTCGTCGTGATCGGAGAGGGGGAGAAAGACAACGCTCCCATGCTCTTCAACGGCGAGGAGATCGGAAATGGCGAAGCGCCGGTGGTCGACATCGCCGTCGATCCCGTGGACGGAACGACACTGACGGCAAAGGGTCAGGGGGGTGCCCTTGCCGTGGTTGCCCTCGCCGAGCGGGGAACCATGTTCGATCCGGGACCGTTCGTCTACATGGAAAAGATCGCGGTCGGTGAAGAGGCCGCCGAGGTTATCGATATCGAAGCGGGCGTCACCGAGAACTTGAGGCGGGTGGCAAACGCCAAACACACAGACGTTTCCGACTTGACGGTCGTGATCCTCGATCGCCCCCGCCATGAGCAGATCGTCAAGGAGATACGCAGCGCCGGGGCCCGCATCAAGTTCATTCCGGACGGCGACGTCGCCGGCGCGATCTCGGCGGCGCGCGATGGAACGGGCGTCGATCTATTGATAGGGATCGGTGGCACGCCAGAGGGAGTGATCGCGGCTTGTGCGATCAAATGCCTCGGCGGAGCGATCCACGGGCGGCTGTGGCCCCGCAACGAAGATGAGCGGGACAGAGCGGTCGAGATGGGGTTGGATCCGGACGCCATACTGACGACCGACGACCTTGTGGCGGGAGACGACGTCTTTTTCGCTGCCACCGGAGTAACCGACGGAGAACTGGTGCGCGGTGTGCGCTACCGGAAGTCGAGCGCCGTCACAGAATCGATCGTGATGCGCTCGCGCACCGGCACGGTGAGGTTCATTGAGGCCCTCCACCGGCGCACTAAACTGAAGGTTCTCTCGAAGATCGCGTACTGAGCGGCGAACTGTCTGCAACCAGTCACGCCCACCGTGACGCATCGCAGACGCTTCGGCTCGGCTGCGCTACGAAAGGACTCGGCGCGCCGCGTCGACTGCGGTGTCGATATCTTCGGCGCTCACGTCGAGGTGCGTCACTGCGCGCAACTGAGTTGGAGCGATCTGGCTGAAACGCACGCCGTGTTCGGCGAGCATCCGGTCGGCGAATTCTTCGGCCGACGGCTCACCCGGGAGCTCGAACATGACGATGTTCGTCTCGACCATCTCGGCGTCGAGTCGGATGCCGGGGAGCTCGGCCAGCCCGGACGCCAGCCGCGCGGCATTCGTGTGGTCGTCGGCAAGACGATCGACGTTGTGTCGGAGCGCATACACACCTCCGGCGGCGATGATGCCGGCCTGTCTCATCGCCCCACCAAAGCGCTGCTTCAGAACCCAGGCCTCGTCGATGAATTCCTTGGTGCCCGCCATCACGGCACCGACCGGCGCGCCGAGCCCTTTGCTCATGTCGATCCATGACGAGTCGAACGGAGCGGCATAATCCGCCGCCGCGACGCCCTTTGCCACCACCGCGTTCATTAGGCGCGCCCCATCGAGATGAAGTGCGAGTCCGGCCTCCCGACCCCTGGCACATACCTCCGTGAGCGTCTCCAGAGTCCAGCAGGCACCACCCGCGATGTTCGTCGTCTGCTCCACCGAGATCACTCGCGTGCGTGGGTTGTGGCGGTCCGGATAGCGGATTGCATCGACGACCTGAGCGGCGGTGAATATCCCTCGCTCTCCGCGCAACGCCCTCACCAGTGCCGAAGCCATCGCCGCCGGGCCGCCGGCCTCGTAATTGAGCGGGTGGGCGGTTTCGTCCATGAGGATCTCGTCGCCGGGACGGCAATGTAGGGCGAACGAAATCTGGTTGCACATCGTCCCGGAGGGCAGGAACAGCGCCGCCTCTTTTCCGAGAAGGTCGGCCACCAATTCCTGGAGCAGATTGACGCTGGGATCTTCGCCGCGTTGTTCGTCGCCGACCTCCGCTTCGGCGATTGCCCGGCGCATCCCCGGCGACGGACGGGTCATGGTGTCGCTGAACAGATCGATGGCGATCTTCGGCGTCAACTATCTCCCCTTCGTCTGAGGTGAGCTCATCACGGCGTGCTGGTCCCCCGCCCAGGCCCCGAGCAGTCCACGGTAGTGAGCCACGAACCGATCGTGCTCATGAGGCGGAAACGTCCGCCGCACAGTGTCGACGAGCATCCCGTCGAATTCCTCGGATTCGATGTATTCGACCATCGCTTCATCGAGGTGTGCGAGATGCCGAGAGCAGAACTCGTTGTATGTGTCGACGTCGAAGTATTCGTTAGCGAGTTTGTGGTAGTGACCAAGCTTTTCGCCGTAGGAGAGATCATCCCGATCGCCGATGTCGAAGTAGCGGCGCGTGTCGGGATCGATGGTCATCCTCCTGCCTGTTGCCGCGCAGAAGAGGGACCACTTCAGCAAGGTCTTTATTGCCCATGGGAAGTAATAGTGAAGGCTAATTAATGACATGTCCGGACAGGCATTTGCGTAGTCGATGGGGTAGGCCTCGGATCCCTTGACGATGATCTCGCACGAGTTGAATTCCCACAGGAAGAACGCATTCACAAGCCGGCTGATTGTGATGACCTCTCGGCCCATCTCTGCAGACAGAAAGCCATGCGAAACCTGATAGCGCCCGTGCAGCGGCCGGCCGGGGTCATAGTTCATGACCATCGTCTCGGCTCCGATGGAAAGGGTCCGCGCGAAAACGTCAAAGTCCTCGACTGATGCCTGGAGGTGCATCAGGCGTTCCCCCGATTCGTCGTAGCGCTTGTGGAGGTCTGAGTCGTCGGTGATGCGAGTAACGCCCACCCACGCTCCGCCGTCGAAGGGTTTCATGAACAATGGGTAGCCAACGCGCCCCGCGATGTCCTCTAGCTGAAATGGGCGGTTGTACCGGGAGGCCGTGTATGGGAAACGTTCGTTCTCCACGGGTTTCTTGGTGGGAAGCATCCACGTTTCGGGGATCTTCAGTCCCAGACGCATCATTGCGCAGTAGGCCGAGTGTTTCTCCATTGATTGGAACGTGAAAGGGTTGTTCAGTAGGTAGACATCGTTCATCAACGCAGCCTTCTTCAGCCATTCACGGGGCGCGTAGTACCAGTGCGCGAGCCGGTCTATGACGAGGGCATACCGTGGTTCGGCGCGGAGGTTGAAGGGCTCGATGGTGATGCGATCCGTCTCGAACGTGTGCTCCCCACCGTCGAGGACGATTCGAGGCTTGTACCTTCGGACGATTGCTTCGAACGCGCCCGGCCAGTCCTCTTCGGTGCCGAGGAGCATTCCTATGATGTGATTGTTTGCCATCTGCTCAGCAGAACCGCGGCAGATGGTGAGCGATCTGATTGCGCCACGAAGGCCAGTCGTGCGGCACGTCCCACCCCCAAAGGTCTAACTCGTACCTGATTCCCATCGAACCGAGGAGTTCCGCGAACGACTTGGTGCTCACGAGCGCCCCGGTTGTGTCTTCCCACATTCCCTGCCCGCATACGAGGACCAGGCTTACTCGCGAGCGGAGCCACTCGAGGTGGCTGCCATCGAGATTAGCGACGTAGTCCATGGGATTGTTGAAGTAGACGGCATCACCTCGCTCGCCACCCCCCACGACAGACACGTCGTACACGCCACTTTGACAGATGGCCAGGGGGAAGAGGTCGGCCCGCTTCAATGCGAAATTCGCCGCGTGGTAGGCACCGAAGGAACAGCCCGTGACGATGATCTCCTGCCACCCTCCGCAGTCGTCGACGATCCAGGGAACGACTTGGTTGATGATCCAATCCTCGTACAGTCCATGGGCTTGAGCTCGTTGTTCCAGCGACAGGTCTGCGCGATGCCAGCTTCCCGAGTCGAAGCTGTCCACGGAGTAGACCTTGACCCGTCCGGCTTCGATCAGATGTGAAATCGAGCCGATCATGCCGCGGTCCTCGTAGTCCCACGCACGTCCTTCCTGCGAGGGGAAAGCAAGCACGGGTCGCCCCCAGTGGCCGTATGCGATGAGGTCTCCGTGCCCGCCGATCGACGGCGCATGGACCGTAACGTGGTCACGTCTCACGACCAGAGACCCTCCAAGAACTCGATGAGGAAGGGATCGAGCGCATCCCGCCAGGCGACCCAGTTGTGGGCGTCGCGGTTTTCGTGCAATCGAACGTCGTACCCCTGAGCGCGCAGCGCGCTGTATGCCGCGCGGTTGTTGTGGAGGTTCTCTTCCGCCGTCCCGCACGTCATGGCGATCGGCACCGGATGTGCGAAGTTCTGCTCTGCGTACACCCGGCCCATAAAACGAGTGATGCGGCGGAAGCGGACGAAGCGGGACTCCTGGCGATCGAATCTCTGCCGGAAGTAGCTTCCCGACTGTAGAAAGAGGCCATCGAGGCTGTCCAGGTTCGTCCGGTGGAGGTGCAACATCGCCAGAGCTCCGAGACTTGCCCCCATTCCGACGACTCGGCGTCCCCGCACAGGGGCCAGCTCGGAGAGCACTGGGAGGATCTCGTACGTGAGGGCTCTGGCGTAGGCGGCGGACGCCGAGTAGGTCTGATCCCTATCAATGGGTGCCAGCAATGCGGCATGCATCGGCGGCACTCTTCCGGCCTCGACTGCGATGGCCAGCGCCCGGGTCAGCTCCGAGTACTCGGCGTATTCGGGCCCGTCGTGAACGACCAACACGGGTAGACGATCGCTCGCGGTTGCTCCCGGCGCAGTCCAGATGATCGTTCGTATCTCCGCTCGAAGCACGCGGCTGGCAAGATGGACCTCGAACGCGCTTCCCGGATCCGAAGGAAGCCCCTGCGTCCATTTTGGTGGCCGGTACTCGGGCCATTCGACAACAGACTTTTCTCCGAAAGGGCCCGCTGCTCGCTTGGGATTGTGGGGGTCGCAGATCAGCTCGGTGGATCCGTCACGATGCCCGAGTTCGACCTTGTATTCCATCCTGTCGGCATAGGGCCGAGCGATGCTGACTCGCCACGCGCCGTCGGAGCTCCGCTCGAACTCGGGGCCGGCGCGCGGCCTCACGATCTCCTGGTGGAGGCGTACGGCGTCGAACGTGCCGTCCGGATCGGGAAGGCTGAACGTCACTCCGTCCGATGAAACGTCTGGACCGGCCACCGCGACATCCACGGAGCGAGGATATCCGGGCGGCAGCGCGCCGAACCTCAACGAGCTACGGGCGTATCACCACTTCTTGGGTCTGCGGGTTGAGGTGATCGAGACCGATCCTCTTGCCCATCGCTGCTGTGCTCGAGAAGACCTCGAAGCCTCGTCCCTGTCCGCTGTGTCCATCCTGTCCGTACGTGATCAACGGTTCTCCATCCGTAGGCTCCTGCTCGTACCAGTAATGGGACCAGTTGTCGGAGCCTTCTCGGCCGGGTCCCGCGAAGTCGAAGTAGGCGATAAATGAGGGCGAACAGTCGGTTTAGCGGCGCGGCTCCCACGAGAAGAACCGGATCGCCAGAACCAGCCCCGCGACACCCCACCCGGCGATCACGGCGAGGTCATCCCATTCGAATCCCGACCCCGTCGTGAACGGGTTGAACGCCGTCTGCATGGCAGTCGACAGGTGTTTCACGGGGAAGATGTCTCCGAGAACCACGAGCCAGTCTGGGGCCTCATCCAGAGGGATGAACACGTCGGAGATAAAAAGTAGCGGCAGGATCGTCCCGTTGACGACTGCCGGCGAGGCATCCGCGTTTGGAATCGCCGCGGTCATGGCGAGGCCGAGAGCCGAGAAGGAAGCGGCTCCGATCGCGAGCGTGGCGAGAACCGCGGGCATCGTCGTTGTCGGTACGTCGACGTCGTAGAAGAGGGCCCCGGAAGCGATCACGAGCGCGACCAGCACAACCGAGAGCAAGACCGAATGGATGATGCGGCCCACCATGTAAACCCACGCGGGAAGCGGTGTGCCGTGGACTCGCTTGAGCACCCCCGCGTCTCTGGAGAAGCTCACCGATATCGCCAGGTTGGTGAAGGTGGCTGTGATTATGGAAAACGCTGAGATGGCGGGCACGTAGAACGTCGATGTCGTGATTTGTTGCCCCGGCTCCTGTTCGATTATTCGACTCCCGAAGAGCAGATTGAAGATGACCATGAACATCA
This sequence comes from Actinomycetota bacterium, assembly GCA_035641235.1. Taxonomy (GTDB): domain Bacteria; phylum Actinomycetota; class CADDZG01; order CADDZG01; family WHSQ01; genus DASQUP01. Next base: position 9,241 of record DASQUP010000135.1, on the reverse strand, counting down.
ACGGGAAGGCGAAGGTGAAAAAGGCGGCCGCCGGATTTCGCCAGAAGGCACGGTTCTCGTAGCGCAGCTGCCTAACTGTCAGCGCCGCGTCGCTCATTCTGTCGCCTCTTCAATCTGGTTCTGCTCGGCGTCCGCAGTGAGCTGCAAGAAGACGTCCTCGAGCGAGGGGCGCGTGACGGTGAGTTCTCGCAATTCCAATCTGTTCTCGAGGGCCCAACTGGTCAGTTCATGGAGTTGGCGAGTGGGATCTTCGGATTCCACCTCAACGATGTCCTCCTCGGAGCTCTCCAAGCCCGGAGGCAATGGGGGAGCTCCCGGCGGGAGTCGGAAACGTATCCGGGTCTGTGCACGAGAGCCTCCGATGAGTGACCCGGGGGAACCTTCCGCGACGATACGGCCGCCGACGATGATCGCGACGCGGTCGGCGAGGTTCTGAGCCTCGTCCATGTAGTGCGTGGTCAACAGGATGGTCTTTCCGAGCTCCTTGAGGTTCTTGATCATTCCCCACGCATTGCGGCGCGCCGAAGGATCAAAGCCGGTGGTCGGTTCGTCCAAGAAGAGCAGTTCCGGATCGCCTGCAAGTCCTATGGCCACGTCGAGCCGCCGCTGCTGACCGCCGGAGAGCTTTCCCACCCGGCTGTCACGTTTCTCCTCCAGCCCGACAACCTCGATGATCTCGTCGAGCGGACGGGAACGAGGATAGAAGCCGCGGTAGCGATCGATCGTTTCAGCGACCGTCAGGTAGGGATCGATCCCGGTTTCCTGCAGGACTATGCCGATCCTGTTCCGGAACTCTCTCTCGGCCGCGGCGGGGTCGTGCCCGAGGACCTTCACCTCACCGGCAGTGCGATCTCTGTAGCCCTCGAGGATCTCAACGGTGGTTGTCTTGCCCGCCCCGTTTGGTCCAAGCAGCGAAAGGACCTGTCCGACAGTGACCTCTAGGTCGATGCCCTTGACTGCTTCCAGCGATCCGTAGGATTTTCGGATTCCGCGCGCCTCGATCGCGAGAGTGCCCACAAGCGCTGAGCATAAGCTAGGCGGATGGCGCAATTCCTTCAGCAGCCTCCCGAGCTTTCAGATGCCTGGCATTCCGACCTCATCCTCCGCCAGGCGCTGCACCATTTCCTCGGCGACGACGTCTTTGGGGCGGCCGAGGCAGAACTGGCAGCCATGGGCAGAACCGCGACCAGTCGAGAGATCCTCGATCTGGCCGCTCGCGCCGAACTCGAACCGCCGGTCCACATCCCCTACGGGACGTGGGGTCACAGGAGGGACGAGATAAGGGTGTCCGATGCCTACCTCCACCTTGGCCGGATCGGCGTCCAAGCCGGCATCACGTCGTTGCCCTATGAGTCGACGGCGTACCGGGAAAAAGCTCGCATCGTCTGGGCCGGTCTCTTGGCTTTGTGGGGCCCATCCTCCGCGCTGTACTCGTGTCCCGTCGCAATGACCGACGGCGCGGCTCGCACGCTCCTTCAATACGGCGGGGAGGAGGACGTCGAGGTGTCGGCTCGCCTCACGTCCCGCGATCCGGAGTTCGCGTGGTCGAGCGGGCAGTGGATGACCGAAACGGCCGGCGGCTCGGATTTGTCGGGAACCGAGACGCTCGCCGCTCGCGATCACGACGGCGCGTGGCGGTTAAGCGGCACGAAGTGGTTCACGAGCGCTACGACCTCAGAGGTCGCTTTGACGCTCGCCAGACCGGAAGGGAGTGAGGCAGGCTCCCGAGGTCTCGCGCTGTTCAGGATCCACCGCCTCAACTCCGATGGGACGCCCAACCGCATCATCGTTCGCCGCCTGAAGGACAAGCTCGGGACGCGCGCACTTCCAACAGCAGAGCTCGAGTTGCAGGGTGCTATCGCATATCCAGTTGGCGACCCCTTCGCCGGTGGGGGGATCAAGAAGATCGCAACAATGCTCAACATCACTCGTATCCACAACTCTCTTGGGGCGGCTGGGAATCTCGGACGAGGCCTCGCCTGGGCCCGAGCATTCGCTCGCGTGAGGGAGGCGGGCGGAACCTCGCTGGCGGAGCTCCCCGCCCACCGCGCGACCCTGACGGATCTGGCCGTGGACTACGCAGCAACCCTCATGTTGTCGTTGCGCTGCGTCCAACTTTTCGGGCGCGTCGAATACGGGGTTGCGGATGCGAACGAGGTGTCTCTGCTGCGCGGGCTCACCCCCGTAACCAAGCTGGCGACGGCGCGCTGGGCGATCGCCGGCGTGACCGAAGCTATGGAGTGTGTCGGCGGGGTCGGCTATTGCGAGGACTCGACCATCCCGGCACTGGTCCGAAACACTCATGTGCTGCCCATCTGGGAGGGCACGACAAACGTGCTCGCGCTCGACTTCCTGCGCGCTGCCACATCGGGCGCGCTGGAATCGCTCCTTGACGATGCCGTCGAGCTCGCTGCAGCGGCCATGGGTCTCGATCGGCTCACGGCCGCCGTCGCGGCGGTGGGGGACGCGGTTGTTCGGCTTCGCTCGGCGGGGGGTGAGGCGTCGGACCAGGCCTCCGCGAGATCGTTGGCGATGGGAGTTGCGAAGACCTACGCGTGTGCCTTGATGTGCTCTCAGGCGGCAAATTTCAGCGACGACTCCAGGCCCGCGGCGATAGCGGCGCGGTGGGCCCAGAGAGGGCTCCTTTCGCCCGGGCCACCCCCGGACACGTCATTCGTGTTCGACGAATCGTGGCATCCCCCAGAGCGAGCCCCCACGGGGTAGCCCTGTGAAAGGCCGTCCGGACCGCGACAAAGATGAATATTTCTCTGGGTGCGAGTCGATTTCGCCCCGCTCCTGGCCGATAATCTCGGAATGTCCGCAGTGACCGATTCGACCCGCGCGAACGAAAACCGGATCCTCGTCGTCGATGACGAGGAGCCCATCCGGCGCATCCTGTGCCGTCTCCTCGAGCGAAACGGCTACCCGAGCGCGGGCGCAAGGGACGCCGAGGACGCCATGGTCCACCTCAAAGAGGACGACTACAGCCTCGTTCTGACCGACATGGACATGCCGGGCTCCTCGGGGCTCGACCTGATCATGCAGATCAACCAATCACACCCCGACACGGCCACGGTGATGGTCACGGGGATGGACGACGCCAAGCTGGCGCACACGGCGCTCGACATCGGCGCCTACGGCTACATCATCAAGCCGTTCGAGCCAAACGAGATCCTGATCAATGTCGCAAATGCTCTCAGGCGTCGAGGGCTCGAGATCGAGAACCGCAACCACCGCCTTCGACTCGAGCAGATGATCAAAGAGCGCACGGCCGAGTTGTGGGAGGCGATCGCACGGCTCGAAAAGGCGGAGAAAGACGTCCGCCTGTCGCGTGAGGAGACGATTCAGAGACTGGTGATCGCCGCCGAATTCCGGGACGACGAGACCGCGCAGCACATCCAGAGGATGAGCCGCTATTGCGGACTTCTCGCGCGCAGCCATGGGGCGGATCTCGAGCGGGCCGAACTGATCCGGGTCGCGAGCCTCATGCACGACGTCGGCAAGATCGGGATTCCCGATAGCATCCTGCTCAAGCCGGGCAAGCTCACTCCGGAAGAGCGGACGATCATGCAGCAGCACAGCGAGATCGGCTACCGGATCCTCGCCGGCTCGAAGTCCGAGTTGCTCCGTACCGCAGCGGACATCGCGTGGACGCACCACGAACGGGTCGACGGAACCGGTTATCCCCTAGGTCTGGTCGGCGATCAGATTCCTCTCGAGGGGCGGATCGCCGCCATCGCCGACGTCTTCGATGCCCTGACGTCCGACCGCGTGTACAAGAAGGCGTTCCCCCTCGGCAAGGCGGTCGACATCATGCGGGAGGGCCGGAACCTCCACTTCGATCCCGCCCTGCTCGACAGCTTCCTGAACGTCATCGACGAGGCCCTCGAGATCAGGGAGCGCTACGCGGACCGCTGACGCGGCGCTCATTAGAATTCGTACCATCGAAGAGGTCGTTGGCACATTAGTTGCGTCTGACGCCACTCACATGCCAAAGACCCGGCGAGCGGCGCGCCGCTCGGCCGGCGCGCCGCCTACAGGCCGTTGAACAAACTCGTCTCCCACGGGCCGGTCATCTCCGTGTCCGTCCTCACGTACCACTCGGTTCCCCACACGAGCGAGAACCCCTCCGGCGGCATCGATAAAAAGAACGATGTCTCTTCAATCTGGCTTCGATGAGCCGCCATGGCGCGCCGCTTCTGATCGAGGTAGGCGCGCACGTCGATGCTGGTTGTGATGCGCTCCTCCGGGACGCCGATCGTCTTCGACATCTCAATGAGTTCGTCGTCGACCTGCATTCCGAGTGATTCCGCCCGCGGCATCAGAGCGGCGATCGCGTCTCGGTTCAAGGTGCTCAGATATATACGTTTCGTGCCGGCGATTTCTGCCGCCCGAACTCCGACACGATTGACCTTGATGTGGTCGATGTGCCCGTAGAGGCCGTCCTCGTCGTAGAACGTCAGGACGTCGGCGTTCTCTTCGATAAGCAGGTCTGCCAGGCGGCGCGCCGCCTCCTCGAGGTCGCTGTTGGCGAAATTGTCCGGAGCGTTGTTCTCCGGCCGGTCGAAATATCCGGAGTCGATGTAGTCGAGGAACTCCCAACGGGCAACACCAAGGATCTCGCACGCTACGGCGAGCTCCTCCGACCTTCGTTCGGCGAGGGTTTCCCCGTCACGTAGCAATCCCTCCGGGGTCTCACCGTACTCACCGCGCGTCGCGGTTACGAGGACAACCCGGTGTCCTTCCGCAGCGGCGCGCGCCATGGTCCCACCCGTTCCTATCGCTTCGTCGTCGGGGTGCGCGTGAAAGAAAACAGCAGTTGCCATGTTGGTCCGTCCCTTTTAGTGGATCGCCTATGCCGGTTCGAACCGCCCCGGGTCTCCGAGATATTCCCGCACGCTTGTTGCCAGCCGAGACGCATGGAAACCGTCGAGATAGCGATGATCCAGCGTGGCACTGATGGTAAGCATCGGCCGGACGACGACCTCATCGTCCACGACAACGGGCTTCTTGACGACCTCCCCAACCAGGGCAAGGAATGGGATCCGGTAATAGGGAGACAGAGGCGCGTATGCGTGCCCGATCCCGAACATTCCGACCGACGAGACGATGGCGCTTCCGAACGCCTGGCGTGGGAGACCCCGCGACTTCAGATCGATGTCCCGGTCCGCCGTTAGCCATGCGGCGAGGCGCAGCGACCCTCCGAGCAGCCGCCGCGGCGTGCGCGCCAGCATCCTTTTTGTCTTGCCCAGCTCGACGTCGTCGTCGGACCGGATCCGCTCTGCCCTCTCGTGCAGCTCGCCGGCAATGTCGACGACCGGTTTCTCGTCGGCACCGAAGACCTTGACGCCGGATAGCTCGGCGCCCGCTCCCGCGGAGACAATGAAGAAGATGTCGACGGTGTCGCGTTTCACAAAGTGCCCGCGGTAGAGCCGCACGTTCAAGTCCGGATGGCGACCCAGGGCGTAGGCGATTGCCTTACCAACCATGTGGGTGACGGTGACACGCGCCCCCGTGTTCTTCCGCGCCTTGTCGATGAACTCGAGGACCGCCGTAGCGTCCAGCTCGAGGTCACCATAGATCTGTGGGTCCGACGGCCGCCTCCATGTCGCGGCGGCGATCTTTCGCCATCCCCCGATCTTGATGCGCTCCGGCATGCGGGGATCGTACGGCGGGCGGCCCCGGGACACCAGACACGTGCAGTTCTCATCTGGGCATAGAGTTTTCACATGGACTCAAAAACCGCATTCGAAAGACGCTCGGAGATCACCCTGGTCGACGTCAGGGAGCCGTGGGAGTGGCAGGCAGGGCGCATCGAAGGTTCCGTGCACATCCCCCTCATGCAGCTTCCACTGCGTCTTCAGGAGCTTCCCGCCGACCGGCCGATCGTGGCGGTCTGCCGGACCGGCGCCCGCAGTGACGATGCCGCCGAGTTCCTGCGCAGGTCGGGCTTCGAGGCGCACAACCTCGACGGTGGAGTGGCAGACTGGAGCGCGATGGGGCTCCCGTTCACCGGCAGCGTGGCCTGATGTTCTTTCAGCAGTTCTACCTACCGAGCTTGGGACACGCCTCATATCTCGTCGGCGACGAGGCGACTGGGAAGGCTCTAGTGCTCGATCCTCGCCGAGACGTCGACGTTTACTTTGAGGCGGCTCGAAGCAAGGGACTCCGGATCGTTCATGCGATCGACACACATGGCCACAACGACTATCTGTCGGGGATCATGGAGATCGCCCGGCGCGCCGATGTCGAACTGCTCGGCTTCCATGAGGCGACGCTCGGCTACGACCACCGCTCCGTAAAAGACGGTGAAGTGATCGAGTTCGGGAACGTCGCTTTCGAGGTCATGCACACGCCCGGGCACACACCCGAACATGTCAGCCTGTGCGTGTACGACCGCTCCGCCGGCGATGAGCAGGCGCTGTTTCTGTCCGGGGGCGCGCTCCTTGTTGGCGACCTTGCAAGGCCCGATTTGCTGGGTGGGGTACGGCAGGCTCAGGAAGCCGCCATCACGTTCTGCCACACGATCCAAGAGAAGATCTTGTGGAAGCTGGACGACCACGTCGAGGTCTGGCCCACTCACGTAGCGGGGTCGCTGTGCGGCGGCAATATCGGGAGCCGGCTGTCCACGACGGTCGGCTACGAACGTAAGACCAACGCCATCCTGGCAAAGGTGTCATCGTCTAACGAGTTCGTCGACGAGTGCATCCGGCTCGACAACCTTCCGGCTGTCCCGCCCTATTGGCGGCGGATGCGAGCGCAGAACATGTCGGGACCCGCACCGGTGGGCGCTCTGCGTGAGCCGATGGCACTCCAGCCCGACGAATTCGAGGCCGCGGCCGGAGGCGGAGTCGTTATCGATACTCGTTCGCCGGAGGGGTTTGCCGGTGGCCACGTTCCCGGATCGCTGAGCGTTGGCCTTGGATCGGCGTTCCCCACGTGGGCAGGGACCGTCCTTGCCGAGGGCGCGCGGGTGTATTTGGTCCTCGACGGTCCGGGTGACTTGATTGACGTTACGTGGGAGCTGCTCCGCATCGGATACGACCCGCCCGTCGGGTGGCTTGCCGGAGGGATGAGCGCGTGGCGGTCGGCGGCAAAGCCGATCGACCGGCTGCCACAGTTCGATCCCCCGGCGTTGCGCCGAGCTGTGGCCGGCGGCGAAGTAAACGTCCTCGATGTCAGGCAGCCGGCCGAGTGGGCGGCCGGTCACATCGAGGGGGCAACCTACATAACTGGAGCGGAGGTACCCGAGCGCCTCGGGGACGTACCGGCCGACGGCCCCGTTGTGGTGGTGTGCGGAACCGGTTTTCGCTCCACAGTAATGGCGAGCATGCTGCGCGCAAATGGGCGGCGGGACATCCTGAACATGAGCGGCGGGATGAGCGCGTGGCGCAGCGCGGGATTCCCAACCGTCAAGTGAACGAGTCCGCCTCCGAACGATTGCTCCTGCTTGTCACAGGCGATCTCATGGCCCGCGAGCGAGTACGCGCCGCGGCCGCACAATCGGCCATGGGCGTCCGCTACGCCGCTCCGGGTTCTCTGGTGGACTCCCTGAGAACGGCTGGGCCGGATGTTCTAGTAGTCGACCTCGACGCCGGGGGAGCGGCACTCCTCGAGGAGGTCACCGCCGCCCGGGCGGAAGACCTTCTCCCAGAGCGGGTCCTCGGCTACTTCTCTCACGTCGATACGGCGCTGGGAGAGGCGGCCGAGCGAGTCGGAGTCACGGCGGTACGCCGGGGCCGGTTCTGGTCGTCGCTACCCGAATTGCTGGCGGAATAGGAGGCGGCGCTCCTCAGGCGCTGGTGGTCGACCGTCCCACCATCTACTCGTAGAGTGATCACTCGACCTTGATGAGCCTTCGGAAGCTGCAATGTGCCTCTGACCAGGGAATTCATGCGAAAACGGTCTTGAAGGGTTCTTGCACAGCGGTGCATGAGCGAATAACGTGCTCATCATGGATCAACCAGCGAGAGATTTCTTTGACCTGGCCGAGACGGCGCAGAGCTTCGCTCGAAGCCTCCGGGCGGAGAACAAACAACCCCGAACCGTCTATCTGTACCTTGATGCCGTTATGAGGCTCCGGGCCTTCCTCGAGGAGCGTGGGGAGACCACAAACGTGAGACAGGTAACGCGCCGCCACGTTGGGGACTTCGTTCTATCCCAGGTTGAGACCAAGAAGGCAAACACAGCCGCAAGTAGGTTCCGCGCTCTGCGGCGTTTCTTCCGCTGGGCTCTGGCGGAAGGGGAGATCGGCAAGAACCCCATGGACGGCATGAAACAGCCCACGGTTCCCGAGATCCCGGTGGACATCGTCACTAATGACGAAATGCAGAAGCTGCTCAAGGTCACGCAGGGTCAGGGGTTTTCGGAGCGCCGGGATCATGCATTGATTCTGATGCTCTGGGATACGGGAGTACGGTCTTCGGAATTGATGAACCTCACCATGGAGGACGTTGACCTAGACGCCGGCGTTGCCATTGTGCTGGGGAAGGGTCGGCGCCCCCGCACCGTCGCCTATGGGCGGCGCACTACAAAGGCTCTTGATCGCTACATCCGTGTACGAGCGCGACATCCCCACGCACACCTCCCAAACCTATGGCTCGGGAAATTCGGAGTCATGACGCTTTCCGGGCTAGGTCAAGTGGTCAAGAAACGGGGTCGGCAGGTTGGTATCAATGGCCTCCACGCCCATCGGTTCCGCCACACGATGGCGGCGTCGTGGCTGGCCGAGGGTGGACAGGAACAGGACTTGATGCGGTTAGCTGGGTGGAAAACAAGAGACATGCTTGCCCGCTACGGAAGCGCAACCGCGGAGGAGCGAGCCAGAGAGGCACATAAGAGGTTCGGGCCAGCGGACCGCCTCTAACCCTCACCAGTCCGCGGCTTCCGCCTTGGCCGTTCGACGTGCGACACACTCGCCACACCCCGCCATCTGTTCCCGCACTCTCGTAACAGAAGCGTGCGCGCGCTCGACAACTCCCATCGTGTCTCTGATTTCCCGCAGCCCGTCGTCGCGTTCCTTCCGTGCTTCCATAAGCTCTTGCTTGAGTCGTTGCCGTTGCTTTTCCAGCACGCTTATCTGAAACCGTAGAGACGCGCAGCAGTCATCCACGTAGTAGCTCCCTTGACTCACATAGATGGGACAACACCGGAGAGGGATCGCCCCCGGTGCTGCCCCAGGCTTTGCTCACGCCTTAACCTTTGATCGTGCGACCTTGTCGAAGATCGTCTTTTGGTCTCG
>DASQUP010000134.1:0-14559 GCA_035641235.1 Actinomycetota bacterium | reverse complement strand
TCCAATGAGACCACGCCCGGGGGGCGCGCTCTCAAGTTCCATTCGTCGGTTCGTCTCGACGTCCGGCGCATCGACTCGCTCAAGAACGGCGCCGAGATCGTCGGGTCGCGCGTCAGAGTGAAGGTCGTAAAGAACAAAGTGAGTGCCCCGTTCCGCAAGGCCGAGTTCGACATCCAGTACGGCACCGGCATCTCGAAGGAAGGCAGTCTGCTCGACGTCGCGATCGAACACGGCATCGTCCGTAAGTCGGGCGCGTGGTTTATCTATGGCGACGACCAACTCGGGCAGGGCCGGGAGAACGCCAAGACGTTCCTCGCCGAGAACGCCGACATCGCCACCGAGATCGAACTGAAGATCAAAGACAAACTGGGCCTCCTCGGGACCGACGACGCTCCCGAGCCCGCCGGGATCGAGCCCGACCCGGAGGCCTAGCAGTGACGGCCCAGCCGGCCCTCGGCATCGATGGCGTTTCCTCCTCCGCCGCACCGGCCGAGGAGGACGAGGTCTACCGGAAGGGAATGAAGCGCGCCGGCCGGCTCCTAGCCACCAGGGCGCGCTCCGAACACGAAATCCGCGAGCGGCTCGGCCGAGCCGGGTACGAGCCACCGGTTGTGGACCGCGTGGTCGATCGCCTGCGAGACCTCAGGCTCGTGGACGACCTGGCATTCGCCCGGGTGTGGGTGGCGGAGCGGTCCGTGAGCCGCGGCCCTGCCCTACTGGCCGACGAGCTCCGGGGCAAGGGCGTTGCGGAGGACACGATCCAGGAAGCCCTGGAGGCGGCGCGCCGGGACGAGGTCTCGGCCGCGATGGAGCGGGCCGGTGTGTGGGTCTCCCGGGTGGCGGAGCGCCCCCTGTTCGAACAGGCGGCGCGGATACGGGAGATGCTCCTGCGGCGGGGCTTCTCTCACGACGCCGCCGAGGAAGCCGTCAGGGCCGTCCTCCCGCCCGAGGGCTGGGACTAAGCCTGGAGCCGCCAAGCCGCCCTCCCGCCTGAGGGCTGGGACTAAGCCCGGAGCCCGCCCGGTCGCCTTCCAGTGTTCTTTGGTCGAAAACTTGCGAATAGCGCAGGTTCTGGACCAAAGAAAATCCCGGCCTCCCCCGAGCAGGCGGCGGGGCTGGAAATCCCTGGGCAAGCGACCGCGAAATGGGTGCATGCGGGTCGTGGAGGTCGTACCATTGCTCCAAGAGAAAGCCAATAACAATTCCCAACGGCACGAACGAACTTGCGAGAAAACTGCGAAAACCCGATGCCGACTACCGGAACCGAGATAGGGGAGCTTGACCATTCTTCCTGGTCAAGGGGGGTGTGAACAGCCCTAAGGGGCTCCGGTAGCAGTCGCTTTCGAAGTTTCTCGCTCGTGCCGGACCTCTCGCCGGGGGACCGCGGCCTGGGGTCGGGATGTGAAAGGAGCGAGGGATGGAGATCGCTATTGGTCTCATCCTCGGCCTTCTTGTGGGAGCCGGTGCCGGCTATTTCGTCCGCAAATCGCTCGCGGAGAAAGAAGTCGGATCGGCCGAGGCGCGTGCCAAGACGCTGCTCGAAAACGCCCACCGCGATGCGGAAGCGACCAGGAAAGAAGCGCTCGTCGAAGCCAAAGACGAGGTCCACCGCGTGCGTCAAGAAGCCGAGGCCGACATCAAGTCACGGCGCGCCGAGATCGAGAAGAAAGAGGACCGCATAGCGCAGCGGGAAACCGTCCTCGACTCTCGGGCGAACTCCCTCGACCGCAAGGAGCAGTCGATCGAGGACCGGGATGCAGAGCTGAACCGCAGGCGAGACGAGCTGAATAGCCTCGAGGCGACCGTACGGAGCGAGCTCGAGAAGATCGCCGGCATGTCGTCGGGCGATGCCCGCCAGATGCTCATCGATCAGATCCAGGACGAGGCAAAACGAGACGCCATGGTTCTGGTTCGGGATATCGAGGCTCAGGCCCGTGAGGAGGCCGAGCGGCGCGCCCGGAAGATCATCGCCATCGCGATGCAGCGGGTCGCCTCCGACCTCACCACGGAATCGACCGTTACGACGCTGACACTCCCGAACGAGGACATGAAGGGCCGGATCATCGGCCGGGAGGGGCGCAACATTCGTGCGTTCGAGGCGGCCACGGGGACCAACCTCATCATCGACGACACGCCCGAGGCCGTGGTCCTGTCGTGCTTCGACCCCATCCGCCGGGAGACCGCCCGCCTGACCCTGGAGAAGCTGATCGGGGACGGACGCATTCAGCCTGCTCGCATCGAGGACATCCACGCCAAGTCGCAGGCCGAGATCGAGCGGGAGATCAGGGAAGGCGGCGAGTGGGCGGTCCTCGAGACGGGCATCACCGACATGCACCCGGAGCTGGTCCGTGTCCTCGGCCGCCTGAAATTCCGGACGTCCTACGGGCAGAACGTACTTCGCCACGTGGTCGAGGCTGCCCACGTGGCGGGAATGATCGCCGCCGAAATCGGAACCAATGTGACCTTGGCGAAGCGCTGCACGCTTCTCCACGACATCGGCAAGGCAGTCACCCACGAGGTCGAGGGATCGCACGCATTGATCGGCGCGGAGATCGCTCGCCGCCTCAAGGAGTCGCCGGAGGTCTGCCACGCCATCGAGGCGCACCACAACGAGGTCGAGCAGCGCACGATCGAGGCGGTCATTACCCAAACCGCCGACGCCATCTCCGGAGCGCGGCCCGGAGCACGGCGCGAGACGATCGAGACGTACGTGAAGCGCCTCGAGCGGCTCGAGCAGATCGCGCAGGAGTTCGCCGGCGTGGACAAGGTCTACGCGATGCAGGCCGGGCGCGAGGTGCGAGTGATGGTCAAACCCGAGGAGGTCGACGACCTCCAGGCAGAGGTCATCGCCCGCGATATCGCCAAAAAGGTCGAAGAGGAATTGCAGTATCCGGGTCAGATCCGCATAACGGTGATCAGGGAGCTCCGGTCGTCGTCGTACGCCAAGTGATCCCAAGGTGCCTCGACCAGCAATGTCGGTAGGGCTCTGCGGGCGAAAAAGCTGCGCCTCGCAGGCGTTCCGAGGACACTTGTTGCGCGCTCTACGCCTGGAAACGCTGGGCGCAACAAGTGTGCTCGTTCGGTCGGGCACGTACGCTCCTGGTACGCACCCTCCCTGCGGCACGGCTCCGCCGAGTACTTGGTACCGTTGCTCCGGTTTGGTTGCGTTTCCTGCGGGACGGGCGTACAGGCCAGTGCGCTCCCGCAGGCTTGTTTTTCGCGCCGCAGAACCTCGCAAACATCACTGGCCGAGGCACTAGCTGGTGCTACGCTGCGCCTGAACATGGCTACAACCCCCACATATTTCATACGCACCTTCGGGTGCCAGATGAACGAGCACGACTCCGAGCGCATGGCCGGAATGCTCGAGGCAGAGGGCTACGTGAAAACTACGAGCGCCGAAGCCGCGTCGGTCGTCGTCTTCAATACATGTTGCATCCGCGAGAACGCCGACCAACGCCTCTACGGCAACCTCGGCCATATGAAGCGGATCAAGGATGGCCGCGACGGCGAGATGCGCATCGTTGTCGCAGGATGCCTTGCGCAGAAAGACAAGGATCTGATCCAGCAGCGCGCCCCGTATGTCGACGTGGTGCTCGGAACACACAATCTCGCCAGCCTTCCGCGGCTACTCAACGAGTCGCAGGAGGGTCCAGCGTTCGAGATTCTCGAGCAAACGGAAGTGTTCCCGTCGGCGCTTCCGGCGCGCCGGACCTCGCCGTGGCATGCGTGGGTCTCGATCTCGATTGGCTGTAACAACTCGTGCACCTTCTGCATCGTTCCCGCGGTGCGGGGACGCGAGATCTCGCGCCGAACGGGAGAGATCGTTGTCGAGGTGGAGGAACTCGTCGACGACGGTGTCGTCGAGGTCACCCTGCTCGGACAGAACGTGAACTCCTATGGGCGGGATCTCGATGGACGGCCGCTGTTCGCCAAACTGCTGCGTGAGCTCGATCGGATCGATGGTCTTGAGCGCATCCGTTTCACGAGTCCACATCCGAAGGACTTCCGCGCCGACACCGTCGCCGCGATGGCCGACTGTCGGCGCGTGTGCGAGCACATACACCTCCCCGTTCAGGCCGGGTCCGATCGGGTCCTGAAGCGCATGAAGCGGGCGTACACGCGCCGAAAGTATCTGGACAAGGTGGCAATGGTGCGGGAGGCAATCCCCGACGTAGCAGTAACGACGGACATCATCGTCGGGTTCCCAGGCGAGACCGAGGACGACTTCCGGGAGACCCTCGAGGTGGTCGAGGCCGCCCGCTACGACGCTGCCTACACCTTCCAGTACTCACCCCGTCCCATGACGGAGGCTGCGGAGTTCGACGATCAGTTACCGAAGGATGTCGTCCAGGAGCGTTTCGATCGCCTCATCGCGCTCCAGCAGAAGATCTCACTGGATCAGAACCAGCGGCATATTGGGCGCTCCGAAGAAGTGATCGTCGAGGGCGTGTCCAAGAAGGATCCCACCAAGCTGAGCGGACGCACTCGCACCAACAAGCTCGTGCATTTCGATTCGGACGGCGCGCGCGAGGGTGCGTTCCGCTCCGTTCGCATCACCGGCGCTCATCACCACTACCTCGAGGGCGTTCTTGCAGAAGGCCGACGCGACGAGCCTCGTCCGCGCCTGACGTTGCCTCTCGTCGCTTCGGGTGCGGGCTGCAATACCTGTTCGTGATCCCAGACCAGCTCGTTCTCGCACCATCTCGATGAACGCGAACCGATGGGCGTTGTAGCCGGAGCAATTGTTCCCCACGCACCTGTGCTGAGTCTCGAGCACCATTCGGATCGGCTGCGCACGTCGGTCGAAACGGTGCGATCGGCCGTGGATTCAATTGATTTCGGCGATTGCGAAGTGTTGGTGATCGCGTCACCGCACGGGCGCGCGGCCGGCGTGTACTCCGGAGTCTCGGGGTCACTCCATGGATTCGGAGTGCACAGGTCCGTCAGGGCATCGAGTGATCTCGGGCTTGCGGGAGAGCTGGCTCGCCGGTGGGGGCACCCGGTCCTCGAGCCCCCCGTTGATCACGGTGTCACAGGCGCGCTGCTGCTCGCGGGGCGCCTTACCGAACGCCCGGTGGTCGCCGCGACGTTCGCCGCCACCACCGGTCCCGGCGCGCCGGGAGAGTTTGACGTCGTCGCCAAAGAGGCCGAAGCCCTTGCCGTTGCCATCACCCTGATCGCGACCGGGCGCCGGATCGGATTCCTTGCCAGCGCACATACGTCGGCGGCGTTGAGCCCGGCTGCACCGCTGCTCGACAGGCCGGACGGTCATGCGCTCGAAGAGCGCGTCCGCGCCGCACTCGAATCCGATTTGGGGGAGCTGACTCGCATCCAGCCGGAGATGTGGCGCGCGGCCGGGGCCTGTGGTGCGGGACCCGTGATCTCCTTCGGAGCGCTCTTCGCCGGCCGGCGCGCCGATCTCCTCGCGTACGAGGCTCCTGCTGGGGTCGGGTATCTCGTGGCGTTGGGGGAATGACGGTGACGCGTCTGAACGTCGCCGCGATAGTCGGCCCCACCGCGACGGGAAAGTCTGAACTTGCCGTCGAAGTCGCCGAGCGTCTCGGGGCGGAAATCGTTTCTGTCGACTCAATGCAGATCTATAGGGGGATGGACGCGGGGACGGCAAAGCCGCCACCGGATCTTCTCGGACGTATTCCTCATCACCTAATCGACGAAATCGACCCATCACATTCGCTGACCGTTGCCGAGTTCCAAGAGCTCGGCCGCTCCGCGATCGAGGACATCGCGCGTCGTGGGTCTCTGCCGCTGCTGGTCGGTGGTTCCGGGCTGTACTACAGGGCGATCGTCGATGATCTCGTGTTCCCCCCGACCGATGAATCGGTGCGGTCGGCCCTCGAGTCCCAAGCGGAGGAACTGGGAGCCGAGGGGCTTCACGCTCGCCTTCGCGCCCTGGACGAACGCGCGGCGGCCAAGATTGAGCCGGGGAACATTCGGAGGACGGTCCGGGCGCTAGAGGTCATCGAGCTGACCGGCCGGCCGTTCTCGGACAATTCCGCCGCGTGGGACAGATACGAGAGCCGTTACCACCTTCGGGCCGCGGGCCTCGGGCGCGCTCGCGTTCAGTTGCGGGAGCGTGTCGCGGCGCGGGTGGATCTGATGCTGGCCGCCGGGCTGGTCGACGAAGCGAGTGACCTCAATAAAAGGGGCACGCTCTCTCGATCCGCGCGCATGGCGCTCGGCTATCGGCAGGTGCTCGACGCCAGAGATGACGCGGACGTCTCCGAGATCAGGGAGTCCATAGTGCAGGCAACCGTCCGCTTCGCCCGTCGCCAGGAAGCATGGTTCAGAGCGGACCCGAGGATCGTTTGGTTCGACGCATCCCGCCCCGATCTCCTGGAGGCGGTGACGACGGTCCTGTCCGGCTCTCATCCCTCGTCGAGCAGTTCCTCGACGCGAAAGTCGATGGATCCCTCGTCGTCGGTCTGAGTGACGACGATCTTCGCCTTGTTGTCGTCCTCGCTTGTGGCTATGCAGTCGAAGCTTTCGCCCTTCTTGGCTTCGATGTCCTCCGGACAATCGATCTCGACGGTGACACCGCTCAACTGCTGCTCGAGCTTGTCTTTGATCTCCGATTCCACCGACTGGGTGTCGAGGACCCGGGAACATCCCGCCGTGAGCATCACGGCGAGGGCGAGCAGCCCTATTCGTGCGAGCATGTCCTCTCCTTCCCCGCCGCCAAGACGTTCAGCCCACGACGGTCCCACTGTGATGCTCAAGTCGGTAATGTATTGATTCATGAAATTCGCCAAGTACCAGGGCATCGGCAATGACTTCGTCATGATCGCCGATCCCGCCGACGAAATCAGGCTGGACCCGGAGCAGGTACGAGCGCTCTGCGATCGACGCTTTGGAATAGGCGGCGACGGCGTGATCCGGTTACGGGCCGCCTCGTCCGATGCGGATTTCTTCATGGACTATTCGAACTCCGACGGCTCGGTTGGGGAGATGTGCGGCAACGGAATCCGATGTCTGGCAGCCTTCGCCCGTGACGAGGGTCTCACCGATGCAACCACCTTGCGCATCGATACACGTGCAGGGCTCAAGATCGTCGAAGTTCAGGATGGCGGTCGCAGCCGCGTGAACATGGGAGCTCCGATCTTTCAGCCCGACGAGATTCCGGTGCGTGGGGAGGGGTCCGATGCGCTGCACACCAAGCTGGAGCTCGAGCACGGCGTCCTTGAAGCCGCAAGTCTGTCCATGGGTAATCCACACGCCGTGCTCTTCGTGGAGGACCTCGACGGAACGCCGGTGACTTCGCTCGGCGGCCTGATTGAACATCACCCAGCTTTCCCTAACGGAGTCAACGTCGAGTTCGTCCACGTATCGTCACCGGAGAGGGTCGACATGCGTGTGTGGGAAAGGGGCTCGGGGGCGACACTTGCGTGCGGTACCGGAGCCTGCGCCGGCGCGGTCGCCGCACGGCTACTGCGCAATACGAACCGCAGAGTGACGGTCGGACTCCCCGGAGGGGAACTCGACGTCGAGTGGGACGGTTCCCTCGACGAGGTTGCCTCCGTCTTCATGACCGGACCCGCTGCGAGGTCCTTCTACGGCGAGATCGAAATCTGATGAGAACTGCCGCACGCATCGAGAAGCTGCCGCCGTATTTGTTCGCGGAGATCGATCGCAAAGTGTCCGAGGCAAGGGCACGGGGAGCGGACATCGTTTCGTTCGGAGTGGGGGATCCCGACCTTCCGAGCCCGCCCCACGTCATCGAGGCCCTGGCCGAGGCAGCGCGAGACCCGCGAACCCATCGCTATCCCTCGTACACGGGGATGTCCGGTTTTCGATCCGCCGTCGGCGATTGGTACCGGCGTCGGTTCGGAGTCCATTTGGATCCCGACTCTCAGATCCAGCCCCTCGTCGGATCAAAGGAGGGCATCTTCCATCTGCCGGTCGCGTTCATGGATCCGGGCGATGTGGCGCTGGTGCCAGATCCCGCGTATCCCGTCTACGAGACCGGGACAATTCTGGCCGGCGGAGAGCCCGTGTCGCTTCCACTAACCGCAGAGGGCTCGTTCGTGCCCAACCTCGATGCGATCCCGGAACGGGCCCTTCGGCGCGCCCGGATCCTGTGGCTGAACTACCCCAACAACCCGACCTCCGCGTGCACCGACATGGATTTCTTTCAGCACGCCGTCGACTTCTGTCGCAGCCACGACCTCGTCCTCGCGCACGACGCGGCCTACACAGAGATCACCTTTGACGGCTACATCGCGCCGAGCGTGTTGGAAGCCGACGGCGCGATGGACTGCGCAATCGAGTTCCACTCGCTGTCGAAGACGTTCAACATGACCGGTTGGCGCATCGGATGGGTCGCAGGAGCGCCCAAGGCGATCGAAGCGATTAAGCGCCTGAAGACGAACATCGACTCCGGAATCTTCGATGCGATCCAGGTCGCAGGAATCGCGGCTCTCAACGGGCCAGGAGAGTGGCTTGCTCAAACCGTGGAGCGCTACCGTCACAGGCGCGACTTGTTGTGCGACGCACTCAAGTCGATGGGCGTCGTTGTCGAACCACCGCGGGGATCGATCTACTTGTGGGTTCCCGTTCCAGAAGGTCACACTTCCGAGTCCTTCACAACCCACCTGCTCGACGAGGCGGCCATCGTCGTCGCGCCTGGCACCGGCTACGGGCGCGCCGGAGAAGGCTTCGTGCGTTTTTCGCTGACGGTTCCGGACGCTCGGCTCGAAGAGGGAGTCGAACGTCTTAGGAGGGTTGTGAGCTGACACGCGCATCACAGGGGCCCCATGAAACGAGGCCGGAGCGTGAGCGCGCCATCCTCGTCGGCGCCGTGTTCGGTTCCGAGGACGTCGAGTCGGCGGAGTGGTCGCTCGACGAGCTCGAGGCTCTTGCAGACACGGCTGGAGCGGACGTCCTCGACCGCATGCTGCAGAGGCGCGACACGCCCCATCCCGCTTCGTATCTCGGGAAGGGGAAGGCCGATGAGATCGTGGGCGTTGCGGGGGCGCTCGATGCAGACCTTCTGATATTCGACGACGAACTCACGCCGGCCCAGGGCCGGAACCTCGAGGAGATCGCCGGAGTCAACCCTCTCGCCGAACGTGGGCTGAAGATCATCGATCGCACCGGCCTGATCCTCGACATTTTCGCTCAGCACGCTCGCTCCGCAGAGGGCAAACTGCAGGTGGAGCTTGCGCAGCTCAACTACCGTCTCCCACGGCTACGCGGCTGGGGTGACGTTCTCTCTCGGCTCGGGGGTGGAATCGGCACAAGGGGCCCCGGGGAAACTGCGCTGGAGTCGGAGCGGCGCGCCATCCTGCGTCGAATTCAGAGGGTACGGAAGGACCTGAAGGACCTCGAGCGGACGCGCGACATCAAGAGGAGCCGGCGAGTCCGGTCGGGGATGCCGGTGATCGCCCTGGTGGGGTACACGAACGCCGGCAAGTCCACGTTGCTCCGCTACCTGACACGCGCAGGAGTACTGGTCCAGGACCAACTCTTCTCGACGTTGGATCCGACCACCCGACGACTGGAGCTGCCCAACGACCGTCCGGTACTGCTGACGGACACGGTCGGGTTTGTCGCGAAGCTCCCACACCAGCTCGTGGAAGCCTTTCGATCAACACTCGAAGAAGTGAACGAGGCGACGATGTTGCTTCACGTGGTGGACGCGCGCAAGGATTCCGAGCGCCAGATCTCAGCCGTGGAAGGGGTGCTCCGGGAGATCGGCGTTCGGGACAAACCATCTGTGCTCGCATTGAACAAGGTCGACCTCCTCTCGGACGATGAGATCGATGATCTCCGTTTGAGGTTCCCCGATGGAGTCCTGTGCTCGGCGCGCGACGGGATCGCGATCGATGAACTACTCGCGCGCTGCAGCGGCGAGCTGTCGCGGTTGCGAGTGGAAGTGGAACTCCATATCCCCTTCGATCGTGGCGAGATCGTGGCGCGCGTTCACGATGAGGGGGAGGTCCTCAAGGAGGAGTACACAGAGTCCGGCACTCACATCGTCGCTCGCATCCGCCGCGAGGCCATTGACGATTTCGGACCGTTCCTCGCGCCGGCGGAGGAATAGATGCCGTCGGGCAAGAGCCTCGACCGCAGTCAGGCGCGGCGCTGGAACAGCGGCGTCGTCTCGCTCCTCGATCCGGAGCACTACGGCGCGGTGGAAGGCATCTGGGACGAGCTCGAGCGCGAGCTGGGACTGCGTGAGGTAAGGGTGACACCCTGGCCCCACATTTCGTTCCAATTGGGGGACTACGACCTCGATGCGCTGCCCGGCATTCTCGAGAAGCTGGCAGCGGCCACGCCGAGGTTCGAGATCGAAACGACCGGGCTCGGCATCTTCTCAGGACTGCAGCCTGTGCTCTATGTTCCCGTCGTCCGCACGGCCGAACTCTCCGAGTTCCACCGCCTGTTGTGGACCGCCGTTGGCACCGTCTGCCGCAACGCGTCCGACGATTACTGGGTGGCGAACTGGGTGCCGCACATAACTCTCGCTGCCGGCGACCTCGACCCGAGCAACGTGGCCGACGCGATCAAGCTCCTATCCGCGCGCCGCTTCGACTGGCGCATAACGATCGACAACCTTGCCTATATCGACGCGAGCTACGAGGGGCAGGAGCTGAGAATCCGCCACGATCTGACGGGCTGAACACAGCGGCCGCAGCCGCGTCACACTTTGCGGAAGACCGCCACGACCTTCCCGAGGATCTCAGTACCCGACGGCGCCTCGAACGGTTTCATCGCCGGGTTGGCCGGCTCGAGGATCATGGCCGATCCACGGTGCCGGATTGTCTTGACGGTGGCCTCCGGACTCTCCCCGTACTCGCTGGGCATCATCGCTGCAACGATCTCGCCGGAGTGGGCGGTCGGTTGCTGGCGCACGATGACGAAGTCGCCATCGAGAATCCCGGCCTCGATCATCGAATCGCCTCGGACCTCCAGCATGAAGACGTTGCCGTCACCCACAAGCTCCGAGGGCATCGGATAAATCTCCTCGACGTTCTCCTCGGCGAGGATCGGCGCGCCGGCCGCGATGTGCCCAAGCAGGGGAACGGACCGGGCAGCAGCCCGCTCGCGGGGGAGTTCGGTCTCGGCATCGTAGAGGAGTTCGATCGCCCTCGGCTTCGAGGGGTCGATCCGGAGGTAGCCCTTTCGCTGCAGCGCATGCAGGTGCGAGTGGACGGTCGAACTCGAGGCCAGGCCTAGCGCCTCGCCGATCTCGCGCACCGAGGGCGGATACCCGCGCTCCGACACCGTCTCGGCCACGAACTGCAGTATCGCCCGCTGCCGGTCTGTGAGCCGGTCCACCATCTCTCCTCCTTGCCCCCGGGCGCTCGTTTCGCACGGCGCGGGCGCCGGTTGCCGAACGGATGTTCGCTCCAGGTTAGAGCACTTCGCGGCCCGAATCAAGAACGTACGTTCGCACCTGGGGGTTGAGTGCGAACGCATGTTCGACTAACATAGGGAACACACGTTCGTCCAGGGCGCGAAAAGTGTCACACCTCGCCGCTAGCGTCCGTGGCGACGTGGCCTCGGGAGAAAGGAAACCGAACGTGGCAGCTCGCCAAGAGGAGTTTGTCCCATATGGAGCGGAGGTGTACCGATTTCCGGTCGATCGTGCTCGGAAGCGGGCGCGCAAGGCGGCGATGCTGGCGCGGCGCCGGCGGGCGGGCGCGTCACTGGTTGTGATTGCGGTCGTGGTGGCGACCCTGCTGGCGGGGGGTTCGGCTCCCGCATCCAGGCCCGGCGCGCCGCGTGCGGTAGTCGTTGAATCGGGCGGGACCCTGTGGGGGATCGCCCAGCGGTACGCACCCGAGGGCATCGACAAGCGGGCGTACGTCGATGCCGTGGTCGAGCTCAACGACCTGTCAGGGCCCCCCAGGGCCGGACAGAGGATCGTCCTCCCGCGGTGATGAGGCGTCACAAAGCGGGCGAAATCCATGGGGATTTCTGTCCCGCAAAGCTTGACCCTCTTCCAACACAGGCGTAATTTCGGTATTGTAATTTACCAACATCTTGTGGTGCTCCCCGTCGAAACCCCCAGATGTAGTAGTCGGGGTTGGGAGGGGGTTCCCCACAGGGTGCGACAATGGGCTGATGCGCAAAAAGGGGGAATTGGCTGTGTCGCAGGTGATCGCCGGTGCCGAGGGCGGCGCCGCAACCGGACTGGAAGACGAACTGAGGATCCGCCGCTTCTTCACGACGGAGGGGGTTCACCCCTACGACGAGATCGAGTGGGAGCTTCGTGACGCGGTCATCCAGAACTACCGAACGGGCGCGGTCGCCTTCGAGCAGAAAGAGGTCGAGGTCCCGAAGTCGTGGTCCCAGAACGCGACCAACATCGCCGCGCAGAAGTACTTCCGCGGGAGCCCAAACACCCCCCAGCGTGAGCGCTCCGTCAAGCAGATGATCGACCGGGTGGTGAACCGCTATGTCGAGGAAGGCCGCGAGCGAGGCTACTTCGACACCGACGAAGGCGCGGTCTTCAAAGACGAACTCACCCATCTGCTCGTGAACCAGAAGGCGGCGTTCAACTCGCCGGTGTGGTTCAACGTCGGCTGGCGCCCCAAAGGCGAAGAACAATGCGCAGCGTGTTTCATACTTTCGGTCGACGACGAGATGGACTCGATCCTCAACTGGTACGTCGAGGAGGGGCGCATCTTCAAGCACGGATCCGGGGCCGGCATAAACCTGTCCGCGATCCGTTCGTCGAAGGAGCGGCTGCGTTCCGGAGGCACCGCCTCGGGACCGGTCTCGTTCATGCGTGGTGCCGACGCCTCTGCGGGAACCATCAAGTCCGGCGGAGCAACTCGGCGCGCCGCGAAGATGGTCGTGCTAAACGTCGACCATCCCGACCTCAAGGAGTTCATCTGGTGCAAGGCGCTCGAGGAGCGCAAGGCACGGGCGCTGCGTGAGGCTGGTTTCGACATGGACATCGACGGCATCGATGCCCATTCGATCCAGTACCAGAACGCAAACAACTCGGTGCGAGTGACCGACGAGTTCATGAACGCCGTCCTCGAGGACAAGGACTGGGCGCTTCAGGCGATCACGTCGGACGAGGTCATTGAAACGCTTCCGGCGCGATCGGTGATGCGCGACATCGCTCAGGCCGCGTGGGAGTGCGCGGACCCGGGGATGCAGTACGACACGACGATCAACGACTGGCACACGTGCTCGAACACTGCGCCGATCAACGCCAGTAATCCCTGTTTTACGGGGGACATGCGAGTCCACACGGACAAAGGTCTGGTGCGCTTCGACAGCCTGATGCAAAGGGTTTTGGACGGAGAGACATTCGAGGTCTACACGCACGACATCACGAATCCCGACAACCCAGAGAATTCGATCCGGCTATCCAAGCCGACGCAGTTCATGATGACGGGTGTCAATGAGGTCATTCGTCTGCGGTTCAGCGACGGACGCGAACTCAAGTGCACGCCAAACCACCGGATATGGACGGACAACCGCGGCTGGGTGCGTGCAGATGAACTGACCGAGGAAGATGAAGTCAAGTTCCTCAACCACGCGACGCCAGCGACTATGGCCGACTACAAGCTTCCTGTGTCGACCGACTGGCAGTCATATGTCGCCAAGGGAACGCATCGCCGCTCCCTCGAGCTCCCGGAGAAGTGGGATGAGGAACTCGCCCACTATGTGGGATGGCTAATCGGCGACGGATGCATTTCCGCAAACAACGCTGTGGTGACGATCTATGGATCGAAAGAAGACCTGGAGGAAGTCCTTCCACGTCACCTCGAACTAGTTACTCGTCTAAATGGCGGGGTCACGCCCAAGGTGAGCGTGCAGGAGAACGGAACCAAGCAGCTTCGACTGTCTCGGGGCCCGATCGCTCGATTCTTCGAAGCCCTTGGTGTGAAGCGCGGGCGCGCCGCCGACAAGGAAGTTCCGTGGAGCATCTTCGAGGCCCCAGATGACATTGTGGCAGCGTTCCTACGCGGACTGTTCGATGCCGACGGGTGCGTTTCAGACCGCTCGATGACTCGATACTGCGGATTGGGGAGCAAGTCCTTTGCGCTGGTGAGCGGAGTGCAGATGCTCCTTGCAGCTCAAGGCATCGCTGCTCGCATCTACGACGTCACTGGTCGAACCGGACAGCGTGGTTTCTCGTACACAAGGAAGAAGGACGGACGCGTTGTCGAATACCAAAGCAGAGGACAGTCATTCGATCTCCGCATAAGCGGCCAAGACCTTGGACCGTTCTTCGGCCTCGTGGGGTTCGATCTTGAGCGTAAGTTGTTCGGGCTGGAGAACGTGATCGCCGAACACAAGCTATACGCAAAACAACGCTACAGCCGGCTTGCAGTTCGAGAGTCTGCGGGGTTTGAGCTCACCTACAACCTGACCGAACCTGTTAATCACTCGTACATAACAAGTGGGGTAATTACAAGTAATTGCTCGGAATATATGCATGTCGACAACAGCAGCTGCAACCTGGCCTCGCTGAACCTGATGAAGTTCGTCGACGCCAACGGTGACTTCGATGTCGAGTCCTTCAAGCACGCGGTCGAGATCGTGTTCCTTGCGCAGGAGATTTCGGTCGGC
>DASQUP010000133.1:0-3016 GCA_035641235.1 Actinomycetota bacterium | reverse complement strand
CAGGTACAGGCCCTCGACATCCTCGACCGTGACGTCCTCGGGCATGTTCACGGTCTTGGAGATGGCCCCGGAGATGAACGGCTGGACCGCGGCCATCATCTTCACGTGGCCCATGTAGTGGATGGTCCGCTCCCCCATCGCTGTGTCGAAGACTGGCTCGTGCTCCTGCTTCAGGTGGGGCGCATCTGCCACCGTGTTGTGCTCGGCGATGTAGTCGACGATGTCGGCGGCCTGCTCCGGCCTGTAGCCCAGCCGGCCCAGGGCCCGGGGCACGGTCTGGTTGACGATCTGCATCGTGCCCCCGCCGACCAGTTTCTTGGTCTTCACCAGGGCCAGGTCCGGCTCGATGCCGGTGGTGTCGCAGTCCATCATCAGCCCGATGGTTCCCGTGGGCGCCAGCACCGTGGCCTGGGCGTTGCGGAAGCCGTGCTCCTCGCCGCGGTGGATGGCCTCGTCCCAGGCCTTCTTGCCCGAAGACAGCAGCGCCTCGGGGACGAACTCCGCGTCGATGTCGTCGGCGGCGGCTCGATGCTTGCGGATCACGCGCAGCATGGCGTCGCGGTTCGGCGCGTAGCCGGCGAACGGCCCCATGTGCTCGGCGATCCGAGCCGAGGTCGCGTAAGCGTGCCCCGTCATCAGCGCGGTGATGGCTCCGGCCCAGGCCCGTCCGCCGTCCGAGTCGTACGGCAGGCCCCGAGCCATCAGCAGCGCTCCGAGGTTCGCGTACCCCAGCCCGAGCTGACGGAACGCCCGCGCGTTCTGGGCGATCTTCTCGGTCGGGTAGTCGGAGTTCCCCACGATGATCTCCTGCGCGGTGAACACGACCTCGACCGCGTGCTTGAACGAGGCCACGTCGAAATTGCCGTCCTCGTCGAGGAACTTCAGGAGGTTGAGGCTGGCCAGGTTGCAGGCCGAGTTGTCGAGGTGCATGTACTCGCTGCACGGGTTCGAGGCGTTGATCCGCCCCGAGGCCGGACTGGTGTGCCAGTCGTTGATCGTGCTGTCGTACTGCATCCCCGGGTCGGCGCACTCCCACGCCGCATGGGCCACCTGGCGCATCAGGTCGCGAGCCCGAAGGGTCTTCAGCGGCTCGCCGGCGAGGACCCCCTTCAGCTTCCAGTCCCGGTCGTCCAGGTAGGCCTGCATGAACTCGTCGGTCACCCGGACCGAGTTGTTGGCGTTCTGGTACTGGACCGAGAAGGCGTCCTTCCCGTCGAGGTCCATGTCGAAGCCGGCGTCCCGCAGGGCCCGCTGCTTCCGCTCCTCAACCGCCTTGCACCAGATGAAGTCCTCGACGTCGGGGTGGTCGACGTTGAGGATCACCATCTTGGCGGCCCGGCGGGTCTTGCCGCCTGACTTGATCGTCCCGGCCGAGGCGTCCGCGCCGCGCATGAACGACACCGGACCGCTGGCCGTCCCCCCGCCCGCCAGCGGTTCCTTCGAGGAGCGGATCCGCGACAGGTTGATGCCCGAACCGGATCCGCCCTTGAAGATCGTCCCTTCCTCGACGTACCAGTTGAGGATGGAGGACATCTCGTCGTCGACGGCGAGGATGAAGCACGCCGAGCACTGCTGGGGGGTGTTCGGCACGCCGACGTTGAACCACACCGGCGAGTTGAACGCGGCCTTCTGGGTCACCAGGATGTGGGTGAGCTCGTCGGCGAAGACGTCGGCGTCCTTGTCCGAGGCGAAGTAGCCGTCCTTCTTGCCCCAGCCCGTGATGGTGTCGACGACCCGGGAGATCAGCTGGCGAACGCTGGACTCGCGCTGGGGCGTGCCGAGAGGGCCGCGGAAGTACTTCTGGGCCACGATGTTCGTGGCGTTCTGAGACCACGTCTTGGGGAACTCGACGTCGCGCTGCTCGAAGGCGTTGCCGCCCTCCTTGAAGTTCGGGATGACGGCGTCGCGGGTCTCCCATTCGACCTCGTCGAACGGGTGCGACCCCTCGCTCGTAAAGGACCGCTTGAAGGTGAGACCCGTGGTGCGGACATCGTGTTCCCTGGTGGCCACCGTCAGACCTCCTCACTGGGGAAGAGCGACAAGAACTACAGCCCTGTGATTCTTCTCCCTCGGGACCTCGGTGTCAAGGGGCTCCTCGGGAGATTGTCGCACTATCTTGCGGTTCTGCCCACGAACGACCACAACATGTTGTGGTTGGAGGCCGCGGATCGTTCAGGCCCGGCGCCCGGAGCGCTTCGGCTGCCGCTTCTGGAGCATCAGGCCGAGCTCCCGTTCGAAGTCGGTGACCTCCTGGAAGTCCTTGTATACGGACGCGAACCGCAGGTACGCCACCTCGTCGAGGCGGCGGAGCTCGCCGAGGACCTCCAGGCCGAGCTCCTGCGAGGTCACGTCGGGCCCTCGGCGGCGGACGGCCTCCTCGACCCGACCGGCCAGTGCGGTCACCTGCTCCTCGGTGACGGGGCGATTCTTGATGGCCCTGCGCACGCCCTCGACGAGCTTCTGCCGGTCGTACGGCTCCTTCGAGCCGTCCCGCTTGATGACCCGGACGAAGGCGCCCTGTCCCCGCTCGAACGTGGTGAACCGCCTGCCGCACGAGGGGCACTGACGGCGACGGCGGATCGCCGTGCCGTCCTCGGCCGGCCTCGAGTCCACGACCCTCGTGTCCGGAGCGCCACACCACGGGCACCGCATCGCACGCCCTCCTTCCTCGGGCGCAACATCTTGGACCCGGCGCGGCGGTATCGCAACATGTGGTGCCATAATCCGGCCATGCCCCTCGACGTGGAGTTGGGGCTGCGGCTGCTTGGGGCCGCAGTGGTCGGCGCGCTGATCGGGTTCGAGCGGGAGCTTCGGGACCAGCCCGCGGGGTTCCGGACCCACATCCTGGTCGCCCTGGGGTCCTGCGTGTTCACGCTGATCTCCGCGTACGGCTTCGGCGAGCTTGCCGGCGAACGCGGCTACGTGCGGGTGGACCCGAGCCGCATCGCCGCCCAGATCGTCACCGGGATCGGCTTCCTCGGCGCGGGGGTCATCTTCCGACAGGGGCTCACCGTGC
>DASQUP010000132.1:0-11662 GCA_035641235.1 Actinomycetota bacterium | reverse complement strand
TACGGAGCGGATCGCAGTAACCATCCGCGCATCAAGGCCACGCTGCGTCGCGAGATTGCTCGCTACCACTCCTTGGGTTTCCAGCAAGACGACCAGCGTACGATCCCGCTCGCAACCTGCGGATCAGATCCACTCCGGCTGCGCCGCCTGGAAATAGGAGACTGGTCGGGCACCCAGCTACTTCGTCGGATTCGTTCGGCGGCGCGCCGCACCAAGACACCTGATTGCGCCCGAGGTTATCGACGAGCCGGATGAGAACCGAGATCAGTGGGTGCCACGGCAGTCGCTCCTCCCTTTGAATAGTTGCCTTTAGATCCGGAATCCGCCCTCCTGCGGTTGTGGACTTGCGTGAACAAACTCGGCATGGGCATACAGGCGTAGACGCAAGTCCTGCCCTCGGACCATCATGGATAATCCAGTTGGAGGTGCTAGAGGAGCAGCGCTGTGATCGCCCAAATGTCAGCTGAACGCCGACAGGTGGTGCTTGATTGACATTTCGGAAGACGGGAATGCGCCGATCTGCCTCGCGATCCGATTCGAAGAAACACGCGGCGTCCCTCTTAGGGGCGCTTCTCCTCGCCGCGGCTACGGTGTTGGAACGGCAACGATGATGACATCGGCACTTACGAGTACTGAGTGATCCGTTCCAAACTCCGCCACTTCAAGTGCAGTTACTTGAGCATCGGGGACATCGGCGACGTAGGATCGACCCCTCTGAAGCGACGCGATTTTCGCCTCCGCTGAGTCGATCCCAATCAAATTAAATCCTTGGCGGCCGGCGGCGGTCAAAATCGGTAGCCCGACGTACCCCAGCCCGACTACGGCAACGGTGGCGGAGCGGTCGGCGATTCGCTCCCTGAGTTGGGCGTAGGGGGCCTGCGAGCGTGGGTCGCCGAACCGGGGGGCCCGATCGCGGGCGGTCACACTCGAATACACAGCCACTCCTTTTCGCAACCGGCACCATCTCGGAGCCGGCTCTACCCACGGCGTCTCTTAGAAACCTGGAACGCTTGCTAGCGGTGTTTCGGCGTGAAGGGGCTAGTCCTTTAGAACTAGCCCTATTAATCGTCCACTCGCGAAGCCGCAGTTGAGAGGGGCCTCTCGGTGACTTCCAGAGGTGAGGTCCGCCGGTGACCGGCAGTTGAAGTCCTCGCCTCCCTGGCCTGCGTAAGGCCTTCAGTCAAACGAACTCGGTAGCGACGGTAGACCTGCCGAAAGGAGCTCTTGCGGACTAGCAAGCAGGATTCTCCGCCTCCATGAAGTCTCCCCTGTTGCCCTGTGAAGAGCAGTCCTGAGTCTCCTCGAGTCAGCTTCCTTTTGGACGTTCGACATTCATGGATAGAGAATGTCCCCCTGCGGGATCGGCGAAATGGGAGGACAACATGTCGTTCCTGAACCTGAGTCTTGGGAGCCCTGTTGCCAGGGCGGCGGAGACCATCACCGGGGAATTCGGGGTCATCGGGGCCCGTTTCATCATGGCGGGTGATCCGTCGGAGGGGCGGTTCTCTCTGGTCGAGCACCCGATAGTTCCGCGAGGCCTCGCGGCACCCGTCCACCTTCACACGCGCGAGGACGAGTTCTCGTTCGTGCTTGAGGGTCGGTGGGGGTTCCAGCTGGGGTCCGACGTCGTCTACGCGGAGCCTGGTGATCTCGTCTACAAGCCGCGCGATGTGTGGCATACGTTCTGGAATGCCACGGACAAGCCTGCGCGCCTTCTGGAGATCATTTCTCCTGCCGGCTTCGAGCAGCTGTTTGCCGAACTCGCCGGTCCGATGAAGAGCGCGCTCGACGATGATGAGGCCGCAGCAGCCTTGGGAGCGAAGTACGGCCTTGAGAGTGATCCGGAGGCGACGGAGCGTCTCGTCGCCGAGCATGAACTGATCGAGCGGTTGGATTAGATCCGGCTAGAAACATCAGAGAAGAAAACGCACTCTACGGGGCCGATTGACCTTGCTTGCGGTCGCGTCGTGAAGGGGGCGACTTTCACGATCGCAGATCGATCGCAATCAGAGGGCGTTAGCGGTGAGGTGTCACTCAACTCGTGATGCCTATGCGCAGTCCGAGTCGGGCCGCCGGCCGCCCGGCTCCCAGCCCGGCGCGGCCTGCTCCACTGTTTTGTTGGGCGGAATCCTGCCCATGGCGCGGTGGATTGCCAAAAAAACAAGTGCGAATGCCCTCGCGGGCCAGCGCCTCGGGGCCGGCTACGGCGACCGGCTCGGGGTCCCTCCCAGCCTCAGGATGCGGCTCCGCGGCTCCCACGGGCTCCGAGGGACAACTCGCGCGGGGAATAAATTGACGACGTTCGATAACGTCGAAAAGGCAGGTGTTTTACATTCGCCGGCTACGAGGAGGTGCCGGATGAACACTCATGAGCGAGAGCAGACACCCGTAGCGAGTACGGGGATGCTTGTCCGCAAACCAGTTGCGGCTGTGTTTGAGGCCTTCATCAACCCCGACCTCATCACAAAGTTCTGGTTCACCAAGAGCAGTGGTCCGCTTGAGGCCGGCAAGCAGGTGCAATGGGACTGGGAAATGTACGACATCTCAATCCAGGTGACGGTGCGGGCCATTGAACCTAACAAGCGGATCGAGATCGAGTGGCCTGGCTACGGCGGTCTCACAACGGTGGAATGGGAATTCGCACCGCTGCGGGACGATACAACGTTCGTTAGCATCACCGAGGCCGGCTTCACCGGCAACCCCGACGAACTCTTGAAACAAGTGGCCGACTCGACTCAAGGGTTCACTTTGGTGCTCGCGGGTTTGAAGGCACTCCTTGAACACGACATAAGACTCAATCTCGTGGCGGATCGCTTCCCCAAAGAACTTGAGGAACGGTGATCACCGCAGCCGCATGAACACCGCGGCAACAGCCATCGGGGTGGATTTGCGCTGGACGCGTTTTGGGGTATCGGTGGCAGCGGGTCTTCAATTCGAGGAGGGGGCCCGCGCTGCCCCGTCACTCGGCGCGAACGAGCTTCCCGAACCGCGCGCTGCTCTGATCTGTGTAGCGATCGCTAGGAGCCCGCCGAGAAGTCGGCTCCTATGACAATCGCATCCCCAGCACAGGCAGTCCGGCTACGGACACCCGCAGCACGACCAATACCAACCACCGAGCATGAGCACCGCGGGACTCACGTGCAGCACAACGAGGGCAAGCTCATGAAAGAACCGGAGCTCGGTACGTGCGGCATCGATCCCCGTCAAGCCGCGGCGCAGGACGCGTCGCTCCGGGGTGAAGTGATTCCGATTGAACGGAGGCCCTTTGTCCTCCGTAGCCATCAGTAGAACTCTGCGTGAGGGCCTACGCGTTTGGCCGAGATCGCTGCGTTGAATTGGCGCAAAACGGGTAATCGGCAGAAGGAATCTAAACGTGGAGGGGGTGACACATTGAAGAAGATCACCGTGCTTTTCGCGGCAGCGCTTCTGATGGTGCTCGCGTTGTCGTGGAGCGCTGTGGCGACGGCGCAGGACCCGTGCGACTCAGGGCGTGAGTACGCTCAGGAGCACATCGTGCCGCTGGCTCAAGCTGGAGCGCTCGGAACGCAGCATGTTCCAGGATCACACCAGGGATTTGCTGGGGCCGGAGAAGCACCGATCTGCTGAGCCTTCGATCGAAATGACAAAGGCAGGGATCCGTCGCCAATGAGAAGGCCTCGATCCGCGTGTCGTCCTCGAGTACGGGCGGCTGACCGGAAGCGTAGGTGACGTTGAGGGGGCGGAGACACTGGCGTCCGAGGCCGTCATCGCGGTGGACGGCGACGTCCTCGCGCCCGCCGCATTCTCGCGAGCATAGAGAGCGAGAACCGCGAGACGGTCCGGGCGCAAGTCGTTCTTGAGGTCGCCAACTATCCAGTCTCCGCTGAGGTGGTCGAGGGACTCAACCTGCGAGGTATGGAGGTTTTGCCGGACATTCTGGCCAGCGCGGGAGGCGTCGAGGTCTCGTACTTCGAGTGGGCCCATAACCGCTCGCCCGGAGCGTGGGTGAAATGCAACCCCCCGGGCACCGCGGCGATGCCGTCCAAGGGCTTTCCACTCCAGAGTCCTCGATATCTTTGATGTTGCGGCCATCGAAGCCGGAGAGCGCGGTGGCTCGCACCTAGCGGCCCATGCCCTTCCTTCACAGGTCTCGGTCGCAGGTGGGCCCGCGACCCGTCGGACTCGATCGGCCGTGGGTCGCGTCGTTCGGAGAGCTAAGCCATAGTTAGGGCTCGCAAGAGCAACGACGAGAGGAGGCTTGTCGATGACGGGCCACGCGGTTGCGCACGTTGACGAGATCGAGGAGGCAAACGACGGTCGCTGTCCCTGGCGGCCCGTTCGACACCACTTCGGCATCACGGCGTTTGGTGTCAGCACGTGGACCGGCCGAGAAGCAGGTGACCGAATCCTCAACGAGGACGACGAGCTGACGCGCGAGCCGGGTCACCTGCGAGCCGAGAGGTTGGAGGATGACGCGAACGATGACCTCTACCTCGTCTATTGGGGCCGCGCACGCTTCGAGTTCGACGATGAGCAGGTGGACGCGCCCGCCGGCACGTTCGTCTTCGTCCTGCCCGGCGTGAAGCGGACGGCGTTCGCTGAGGAGCCGGGGACGACGATCGTCGCGGTCGGCGGTGTTCCGGGGAAGGTGTATGAACCGGTCGGCTGGGAGATTTGGAGGCCATTCCACCCCGTGTACGAAACGGGCCAGTACGCGGAGGTGATCGACCGCGGTCGCGAGCTGATCGAAGCCACCGAGTACCCGGAGCCGCTCTACAACCTCGCCTGCTGCGAGAGCCTCACGGGGCGGACGTCCGACGCGATCGAGCACCTCCGGCTCGCACTTGACCGGACGGAGCGGTACCGCGAGCGACTCCGCGCGCTTGCTGACAAGTACGATTCCGACTTCGATCCAATCCGCGACGAGCCCGAGTTCCAGGCGCTGATCGATCCGACCCTGGGTAGATGAGGCCGAGCCGCCTTGCCGGTCAGCGGAAACGTTCGAGGGAACGGCATAAGAACAGACCGAACGCGAGTAGCTGCTTTGCTTGTCCGCCGTGAGCGGATTAGGCGACGCCACCCCAGCGTTTGGCGTCTACGCAGACAGTCAGTCCTGGCGCGCTCGGGTTCTTACAGTGTTCCTTCCGCCTCCCATTCGCAGTTGGGCTCCGCTCCGGCGGACCCTGCCCGGCCCGGTGGCCATCTCACCCGCCCCGCGGCTCCGCCGCTCCCCGTTCGGGTTCGATTCCCGTCCGCCTCCGCCGCTGAGCGGACACGATACGCACCCGTCCACGCGAATGACCGGGCGGCATCTACCGCCACCGGAGTACGATGCGACGCACTGATCAGCGTCTTGAACAGGCCGATGCGGTCACACATCGTCCCGCCACCTCCACAAGCTGAAGGTGCTGCTCAGCTCGCCACACATCCTGCCGAGATTGGGTGGGCAGAAGCGGGTCACGGGTAGGCAAGGTGACCGACGTTCCCGTCGGGGATCCCCTCGATGCTGGGCTCAGTGGGAACGGAGTGCGCAGACGTAACGCCCTAGACTCCAACTCGTCCGGCGCGAGGGGCCCCCGCACTGCGGGGCCCTCGGGGCGCCTCGAATCACTGTTGAACGCGCTCTCCTCGACCGCCGAGTTTTGTGCGCGCCCCGCTACGCTGCGCGATAAGCTCAAGCGACCCAAGGGGGTGCACGCGGGGGCCCAGTCGGAGACCGATCGATGCATCGATCGCCGAGTGGGCTGGACGAACAGAGACAAGGCCGTGGGGGATGGGTGTTTCAGCTACTCCCGGCGTGCTTGGTTCCACCTCACTCGTCATCATCCTGGCCTCGGAGAGGAGGTCGATGTATGGATTGGCGCAAGTCCGCCGGTAAGGTCCGGAGCCGATTTGTGATCGGAGTGTTGTTTCTAACTCTGTTGCTTGCCGGACCGGCCGCATCCGCGCACCCGCAGCTCGCCGACCAACCGGGGGAGACCGATGAGCAGCACTCGGTCGAGCATCTCGAGGAGGCTGCACAGGGGCAAGATCTGAGCGACCCGCTCGAGGCACTCGACGCGTCAAACGAAGACGTGGTGAGCAGTGGTCCCTTCGCCAAGGTCACGAAGAACGTGGAACTCGTGGGTCGTGGAGAGCGACTTCTTCCCAACGCCACTACCGACGTGTGGGCCCTCGGGGAGTTCGCCTATATCGGCACGTTCAACTCGCCGTGCGGAACGGGCGAGGGCTACGGTCAGCCGGGTCTGGTGCAGGGAGTGAACGGTCCGGGGATTCCCGTGTTCGACGTGCACAACCGCAGCAAGCCCGCCTATGTGGGCAACATCCCATCGGTTGCAGGCAGCCGGATCAACGACGTGAAGGTCGCCACGATGAACGGCGGTGACATTCTGGTCCACTCGAACGAGGCCTGCGCTACCGGTGGTCCCGGGGGATTCGAGATCTACGATGTGAGCGATCCGACCAGTCCGGTCCATCTCGCCCACGTCCAAACGGACGACATCAACCTGTTCCTCCAGGCAAACTTCGGCTTTACGGACTTCGGCGTCCACAACTTGTACCTGTTCACGCGCGACGGCCGCGACTACGTGGCCGCGCAGGTCGAAGGTCTGCTCGGGAGCTTCCAGGTCTTCGACATCACCGACCCGCAGAACGTAACGCTGGCCAGCTGGTTCGGCGCGGAGTACCTGTTCCGACCCGAAGTCGACTGGCGCAATACGAGCAACCTTGCGCTCATCGTCTCGGCCCAGAACAACGTCCTGATAAACGGGGCGGGAGCTTCCCGAAACCAGTTCCTGCACGACCACTTCGTCACGCCCGATGGCACCCAGGCTTATCTGGCGAACTGGGATGCAGGACTGCTGCTGGTGGACTTGGGTGACCTCGACGGCACCGCGGCAACGCTTATCTCCCAGGCGATCGCTCCCCGAAGCGAGGACGCGGAGATCAACAGCCACTCCGTGTGGCCGACCTCCGACGGCAGCATCGTCATCGAGGGTGAGGAGGACTTCAACCCGCTCGACTCGGTGGTGCGCATCACCGGCGGCCCGAGCCCCGGCCCGGTCGTCTCTGCGGAAGGCGCCTTCACGACACCGGTGATAGGCCTGCCCGGGATGGGCGTCGCGGGGGACACCGTGTTTGTGGGAGAGGCCTGCAACGTCAGTCCGCCGTTCCCTGCGGCATCCGCGACGGAGGACCAGCTCGCATTGATCCACCGGGGGACGTGCAGCTTCACCGAGAAGGCCACCAATGCCCTCAATGCCGGGTACGACGGCATCGTCGTGTTCAACGTGGCCACCGAGGCTGAGAATCCAGTGTTCGGGGACGCGCTCGTCTTTATGGGTGGAACCCCCGTGGATATACCAGGGCACTTCGTCGGCCACAACACCGGACTGCTGATCGCCGGCGTGGAGGACTTCGGAGATCTCACCATTGGAGACATCGGCAACCCCGTGGAGATGGTGGCTCCGGACGGCTGGAGCGGGATGCGTATCTGGGACTACTCCGACCCCGAGAATCCGGTGCTGGCGAGCACCTTCAACACCGTGTGCAGCGCCGATCCTCTGGACGCGAGTTGCGATCCCCGGGGAACGTACTCAAGCCACAACGTGATCGTTGAGGGCACTAAGGCCTACATCTCGTGGTACGCGGAAGGCGTCCTGATCCTTGACATCTCGGACCCATACAACCCCAAGGAAGTCGGCCGGTATCACGAAGCCGGTCCGGCGTTCGAGGAGCGCAACGCTGGGATCCAGAACGTTTGGGGTGTGTACAAGATCCCCGAGGAACCATGGATCTACGCGAGTGACCGAAACGGAGGCCTCTACATACTTAAGGAGAAAGGGAAGGGCTCCGGATAGGCGATCTTTGGCAAGATCAAAAGATCGGGGGGCGGTCGGCATTGGCCGCCCCTCACCGCGCGTGCTATCCCACTGCTCGTAGAGGCTGGCTCAGGATGAGCGCGCAATTGGTCGTGCATCTGCGCGTATGCGTTGCCGTCCATTGCCCTCGTTGCCGCAATGGGACGGGGCGTCGACGCGGTCGATCTCGGTGCCGCCCAATGGGTCGAGCTGGTCGGCCTGATGTGGATCGGGAGCGCTCCGGGAAGATCCTCAGAGGGTGGCCCGGTGGCGTCTATCCAGAACTTGAATACTCCGAGGTGGCGCTGGGTGGCGTTTACGTGGAGGTGCTCCGAATGGCCGCAGCGACCATTACGCGGGAAAACGTTCGGTTTGTGGTACTGGCCGACCCGCAGCCGCCGATGCCAGACTGACGCGAACCCTCGGCATGGAAGGAACAGCTTCGTGAACCTCACCGCTACCGAACTTCGTTTGGACTCCACCTTCATGAACGAGCTCGAGGCGTCTTTCCGGGGCGAGCTCGTGACTCCCGGTGACCCCACCTACGATGAACACCGCAAGATCTGGAACGGGGCGATCAGTCGGACTCCGGCTCTGATCGCGCGCTGCGCCGGTGTTGCGGACGTCATCGCGGCCGTGAGATTTGCGAGAAAGACCGAGATGACGGTAGCGGTCCGCAGCGGAGGTCACAGCTTTCCAGGTCAGTCGGTGTGCGACGGGGGCATGGTCATCGACCTCGGCCTTATGAAGGGCGTCCGCGTCGACCCCCAGGCGCGCACGGCGCGGGCGCAAGCGGGTGTACTGCTTGGCGAGCTGGATCGAGAGACACAAGCCTTCGGGCTCGCCATTCCGGCCGGGATAGTTACCCATACCGGACTCGCCGGGCTCACGCTCGGGGGTGGCATCGGATGGCTGATGCGAAAGTACGGGCTGACGATTGATCAGCTCCTCTCTGTAGACGTGGTCACCGCCGACGGCGAGTTCGTAAGAGCTAGCGAGGACGAGAATGCAGATCTGTTCTGGGGAGTGCGCGGCGGGGGTGGCAACTTCGGCATCGTCACCGAATTCGAGTTTCGCCTCAATCCATTGGGCCCCACGGCATTCGCCGGCGCCGTCTTCTGGCCGATGGAGGAATCCCCGAAGGTGCTGCGTTTCTACCGCGAGTGGATCGCCGAGGTGCCCGACGAGCTGACAACTATCGTTGTTCATCGGAAGGCCCCGCCGCTCTCGGTTGTGCCTCCGGAGTTGCACGGCAAGCCGGTAGTCGTCGTCGCCTGCTGCTACGCGGGTCCTGTCGAGGACGGAGAGAAAGTCCTTCGCCCGATAAGGAAATTCGGTACGCCGGTGCTCGATGTATGCGCGCCTAAACCTTTCGTGAACCACCAGGCCATGTTCGACCCGTCCTTCCCGCGCGGTTGGTGGTACTACTTCCGTTCCTGCGACGTGGCGGAGCTCACGGACGGAGTCATCGACACCACCGTCGACCATGCGCTACGCATGAAGTCGCCCCTGACCGCCTTCCCGATCTTTCATCTCGGAGGCGCCATCGGGCGCGTCGGGGAGGACGAGACGGCGTTCAGTGGTCGAGGCGCGGGGCACACCATTAACGTCAACGCCACGACCTCGACGAGTGAGGGCTTCGACGAGGAACGTGAATGGTCCCGAAGCCTGTGGTCGGCACTCAAGCCCTACCATCAGAGCGTCTACGTGAACTTCCTCATGGAGGAGGGAGAGGAGAGAGTTCGCGAGGCTTACGGAGCTCAGAAATACGATCGGTTGAAGGCCTTGAAGCGGAAGTATGACCCGGACAACTTCTTCCGCTTGAACCAGAACATCCCACCGGATTGACCCCTGATGGAGCCGAGTCCACATGTAGATCGGTGACTAACCAACCCACTTTGTGGGCTAAGACTCGTGTTGGCCGGAGCGGGGCCGGCACGTTCGGGTGGAGGCGGTCTTCGAGATCGTGGCGAGCTAGAAGCCCAGAGCGGTCAATTTCTTTGGTCGAAAAGTTGCGCTGAGAGCAACTTCTATGCCAAAGAGTTCGGGCAGCCTGGTTCGATCGCTATGGGGATTACTGCAACTCCCACAAAGGAGGCCTCAGCTGCCCGGAAGGGCGCCTACGAAGTTACCGAGGCAAGCCAGCGAACACTCAAGAACTCGCGGCCGTATCTAGGGGGGTTGCTTCGGTGACATTGAACGCGGCGAACTGCTGTCGCGAACATCGCCCATTTTCACGCTCTTGCGACTTCCGAGAGGACCCGAGTTGCCTCTTCGCAGATCCATGCGACTGCAAAACGGGTGGTATGGGCCCTGCGGTTTCCACTCGCAGCGGCCTAATAGGTCGACCATCCAGAGGCTGCAACGGCTCCCGTCAGGGGGCCGGGGATTGCTGATTGTTGACAATTAGTCCACGGCGAGATATCCCAGTCACACCACTGCAAGATCCACTAGCCGAGGGGGGATGGAGGATGAAGCACCCTGTAAGGGCATTCCGCACCGCCGCGTTCTCTGCGATGACCGCGGTGATGTTGTTCATTGGAAGCACGTTGCCCGTTGCCACGACGGCCGGCGCGCAGGTTCCCGGGTTCCCGGACGAGCCCATCTACAACGTGGATTGCGTCAACGGGATGGCCGGTCCGTTCCGATGTCATCAGATCGACCTCAAGGCGTTCCTGCCGCCCGACGAGTGGGGTGGAGGACCGAGCAGCCAGTACGGAGGCCCCGGAAACGACGTGTGGGGCTGGACGGATCCGCAGACCGGGGCCGAGTGGGTCATCATGGGCCGCGCGGACGGGACGTCTTTTATAGACATCAGTGATCCGGCGAGTCCGGTGTTCGTCGCCAACCTGCCGAAGGCGGGAGTGCCCGAGCTGCACAGCGACATGAAGGTCTACAAGAATTACGCGTTCGTCGTATCGGAGTTCCCCGACAACGGCATGCAGGTCTTCGACCTCACGCGGCTTCGGGACATCGACTATGACGACGCGCCGGTCACCGTCGACATGGACGCGCACTACACCCTGTTTGACAACGCGCACGACATCGTTATCGACGAGGACTCAGGCTTCGCCTATGCGGTGGGAACAGGCTCCTCGGGCGGAGTCAACCCATGCACCGCCAGCCTGCACATGATCGACATCCGCGACCCGCTGAACCCAACCTATGCGGGGTGCTACAACGAGGATGGATATACGCACGATGCACAGTGCGTGACTTACAGGGGTCCCGACCAGCGATTCCAGGGCCGCGAGATCTGCTTCCTCGCACAACCGAATGGAATCGACAGGGTCACGGTCGTCGACGTAACCGACAAGTCGAACCCGGTGATGCTCTCTTCGGCGCCGCAAGGAGATCCTCGCTCGTACAGCCATCAGGGGTGGTTGACACCGGACCAGCGCTATTTCATTCATAACGATGAGAGCGACGAGATCCGGTTCGGAGGCCGAACGAGGACGCGCATCTTCGACGTGCAGGACCTGACGGACATCAAGCTGCACTCCGTTTATCACGGTGAAACCCACGCCGCCGATCACAACCTCTACACGAAGGGTAACTATGTTTACCTGACGAATTACTTCGATGGGTTGCGGCTGGTGACCACGTCAAAGATCGACAAGGTAGGGCCTCCCGCGCCGGACACGCCGACGGTTCCGAACAACACGGGAATGCGGGAGGTTGCATGCTTCGACACCGATCCGACGCGTGACGACATCCCGGGGTTTGGCGGGGTTTGGAGCAACTACCCGTACTTCAAGAGGGACATCGTCGCCGTGAGCGGCTTCGACGGTTTGTGGATCCTGCAGGTGCAATCGCCGAGTGCC
>DASQUP010000131.1:0-2842 GCA_035641235.1 Actinomycetota bacterium | reverse complement strand
CTTCCTCACCAAGGGGGCGAGGAACTCTCCCGTGTACGAACCGGACGTTGCCGCGACCTCCTCCGGCGTCCCCGATGCGACAATGCCGCCTCCTCCGGAGCCGCCCTCCGGTCCGAGATCGATGATGTGATCCGCCGTCTTGATGACATCGAGGTTGTGCTCGATCACAACCACCGTGTTTCCTCCATCGACCAAGCGGTGAAGCACACCGAGGAGCTTCGAGACATCGTCGAAATGCAGCCCGGTGGTCGGCTCGTCGAGTATGTAGAGGGTCCGTCCAGTGGAGCGTTTGGACAACTCCGTAGCCAGCTTCACGCGCTGAGCCTCACCGCCCGAAAGAGTCGGCGCCGGCTGACCCATCTTTATGTAACCGAGACCGACGTCACGCAGAGTGTCGAGATGGCGCGCAATCGGGGGAATCGCAGAGAAGAAGTCCGCGGCCTCGCCCACACTCATCTCGAGTACCTCAGCGATGTTTTTTCCCTTGTAGCGGACTGCCAGCGTCTCGCGGTTGTAGCGCTTTCCCTTACAAACTTCGCACGGCACATAGACGTCGGGGAGGAAATGCATCTCGATCTTGATCGTTCCTTCGCCCGAGCATGGTTCACAGCGGCCACCGCGAACATTGAACGAGAACCTGCCGGGCTGGTAGCCACGGCGACGTGCGTCGGGCGTCTTCGCGAATAGTTTTCGTATGTGGTCGAACACACCGGTATAGGTGGCCGGGTTTGATCGCGGCGTCCTTCCGATCGGCGACTGGTCGATATCGATGACTTTGTCGACGTTGTCGATTCCCTGAATCGACCGATGTTTGCCGGGCACGAGGCGCGCCGTTCGCACGAGCTTTTGGTGCACAGCCCTGTACAGGATTTCGTTCACCAATGTGGACTTGCCGGAGCCGGATACGCCCGTGACTGCCGTGAAGCAACCCAGTGGGAACCGAACGTCGATGCCTCTCAGGTTGTGTTGCCGCGCGCCCCGAACGGTGACGGCCGCCCCATTGCCCGTGCGCCGCCGAGCGGGGACCTCGATGTTTCGGCGTCCGGCGAGGTAATCGCCCGTCATGGAATCGGCATGGGTCAGCAGGTCGTCGAGAGGACCACTGTGGACTATCTCGCCGCCTCGCTCCCCTGCCCCCGGGCCGATGTCGACGATATGGTCGGCGGCTCTGATGGTGTCCTCGTCGTGTTCGACGACGATCAGCATGTTCCCCAGATCCCGAAGACGGAGAAGAGTGTCGATCAGCCTGTGGTTGTCGCGCTGATGAAGGCCGATGGAAGGTTCGTCGAGGACGTAAAGAACACCCACCAGACCCGACCCGATCTGTGTGGCCAGCCGGATGCGCTGGGCCTCACCTCCGGCGAGCGTTGCCGACCCGCGCGACAAGGTCAAATAATCGAGCCCTACGTCGAGGAGGAACCCGAGCCGCGCGTGAATCTCCTTCAGCACCCGCTCGGCGATGTGCGTCTCCCTATCGTTGAGCTCAACTTTTCTCAGGAATGCGTCTGTTTCGTCGATGCCCATCTCGCATATTTCGAAGATGTTCCTTCCGCCGACGGTGACTGCGAGCGACTCCTGGCGGAGCCGCGCCCCTTTGCAGGTGGGACACGGCACCTCGCGGAAGTACTGTTCATAGCGTTCCCGCGCGTAGTCGGAATCCGTCTCGGAGTGCCTGCGTTCGAGCCAGGTGATCACTCCCTCGAACACAGTCCAATACGACCGCGTCCGGTTAAAGCGGTTCTTGTAGCGGACGTGGATTTCTTCGTCCTCTGATCCGAACAGGATTACGTCCTTCGCCTTCTTGGACAGCTTCTTCCACGGCACATCAGTTCGGAACCCAAAGGCGGACGCAGCCGATGACAGCAGACGGTCGAAGTATTCGAGCGTTCGCCCCGACCATGGCGCAATCGCGCCCTCCTCGAGCGAGAGATCGGGATTCGGGATCACCAGTTCGGAGTCCACCTCCAAATGCGTGCCGAGGCCGTCGCAGCGCTCACATGCTCCGTAAGGTGAGTTGAACGAGAAGTTCCTGGGCGCCAGCTCATCGAACGAGATCCCGCAGTTGATGCAGGCGAATCGCTCCGAGAACATGACGTCCTCTGCGGCATCGTCCACGAGGTCGATCGCGGCCGTTCCCTCGGCGAGCTTGAGGGCGGTCTCGATCGAGTCCGTCAGGCGGGATTCGATCCCCGGCCGAATGACCAGGCGGTCAACGATCACGTCGATGTCGTGCTGGTAGTAGCGATCGAGGCGCATCTTCTCGGATAGGTCGCGGACCTCACCGTCGACCCGGGCGCGTGCAAACCCCTTTCGGGACAGCTCGTCGAACATAGCCGTGAACTCGCCCTTCCGGCTCCGAACGACGGGGGCCAGCACCTGAAATCGGGTGCCCTCGGGCATCCCGATAATCTGATCGACGATCTGCTCGGGGGTCTGACGAGCGATCGGACGCCCACAGTTGTGGCAGTGGGGCCGTCCGATCCGTGCATACAGGAGCCTCAGGTAGTCGTAGATCTCGGTGATCGTTCCGACCGTCGAGCGGGGGCTTCGCGGCGCCGACTTCTGGTCGATGGATATGGCGGGCGACAGCCCCTCTATGAAGTCGAC
Organism: Actinomycetota bacterium; assembly: GCA_035641235.1. GTDB lineage: Bacteria > Actinomycetota > CADDZG01 > CADDZG01 > WHSQ01 > DASQUP01. Next base: position 235 of record DASQUP010000131.1, on the reverse strand, counting down.
GTCGGGTTTGTCCATCTGACCCAGGAACTGGCGCGCGTACGCCGACAGGGACTCGACGTATCGGCGCTGCCCCTCCGCATAGATCGTGTCGAATGCGAGAGAGGATTTGCCCGATCCCGAAATCCCCGTGAAGACGATCAGGGCGTCGCGCGGCAGCTCGAGGTGGACGTTCTTCAGGTTGTGTTCTCGGGCCCCCCGGACGACGAGCTGCCCGGAGGGGCCCCCAGCTGAGGTA
>DASQUP010000130.1:0-18771 GCA_035641235.1 Actinomycetota bacterium | reverse complement strand
TAGCGGCCCAGTCCTGCGATGCGCCCTTCGGCCACCGCCACATCGACGTCGAGCCACTCCCGCGTGAACGCGGTAAAGACCTGAGCTCCCGTTACGACGAGGTCGGGTGCTTCGTCGCCGCGGGCGACGGCGATCAGCCTGGCTCTGTTCACAAGGCCCCCCCGGCGAGGTCGAGGAAATCATCGGGACGCACCGGCACGCGCGTTAGTGGGCGTCCGGACGCTGCGCGAAGCGCCGCAACTATCGCAGGGGTGGACGAGATGGTCGGCGGCTCTCCGACCCCCTTTATCCCGTAGGGCGAGGTCGGATCTCCGAGCTCCAGAACGTCTGCGCGCACCGGCGGCATGTCGAGAATCGTAGGAATCAAGTAATCGGTGAACGACGGATTTCGGATCACGCCGTCGCGCACCTGTATCTCCTCCATGAGCGCGAGACCGAGTCCCTGCGCCGATCCTCCTTCGATCTGCCCCTCGACCGCCTGAGGGTTCAGGGCCCGCCCCACGTCCTGTGCGGTCGCAAGCTCCACCACCTTCACGAGTCCAAGCTCTGTGTCGACATCGACGACCGCGCGATGCGCGGCAAACGCAAACTGGACGTGGGCATCGCCGCGTCCCGTTTCGGGATCGAGCGGGTAGGTTTTGCGGTGATGGAACTCCTTGGTTTCCTCGACCACTTCGTCGCCCAGGACGTCACCGAGCGAGGCCACCACACCCAGCGACTCCGAGAACACCTTCCCGCCGACGAGTGACAGATCGCCGGGGTTGTCGCCGATCATCGCGGCGGCCTTCTGAAGGACGCGCGTGCGTACGGCCTCACACGCGATCTTCACGGCGCCGCCGGTCATGTACGTCTGGCGCGAGGCCGACGTGGAACCGCCCGAGCCGACCTGCGTGTCGGCGGGAAGAACGGCGACCTCCTCCACGCCGAGTTCCGTTCGTGCGATCTGCATCTGGATGGTGGTGACACCCTGCCCAACCTCAGCGGCCGCGCAGTGAACTTCTACGAAGGGCTCGCCGCCCGGCGCGGTCAGGCGTACTCGGGCAGTGGAATAGTCATCGAACCCCTCCGAGTAACAGACGTTCTTGAACCCCACGGCAAATCCAACGCCGCGCCTGACATCCTCGCCGTGAGTCGTGTTGGATACGCCACCGGGAACCGTTCTGAGATCAAGCCTCGAGTCATCGCGCGGTGGGGGCATCGACATGTCGCGGACTCTCCTCAAAAGCTCGGCGACCGGCGCGGGACCTTCAACCGACTGTCCGGTCGGAAGCTGTGATCCCTCCGACATGGCGTTCATGATGCGCAGCTCCAGCGGATCCATGCCGAGCGCGTCGGCGAGTTTGTCCATCTGTGCCTCGTAGGCGAAGCAAACCTGGACGGCGCCGAAGCCCCTCATCGCTCCGCACGGGGGATTGTTCGTGTAAGCCATGTAGCAGTCGATGGTGGCGCTCGGAACCTCGTATGGCCCGACCGCGAAACACGCTGCGTTGCTCGCCACGGCGGTCGAACTCGATGCATACGCGCCACCGTCGAGGACGATCTTGGTCTTGATGTAAACGAGTTTTCCGTCGCGGGTCGCGCCGTGTTCGTAGTGAATTTGCGCCGGATGGCGATGCACATGACCGAAGAAGGACTCCTCGCGCGTGTACATCATCTTTACCGGCCGGTTCGTCGAGAGCGCCAGCATGCAGCAGTGGATCTGAATGGACAGGTCTTCGCGAGCGCCGAACGCTCCACCCACTCCGGCAAGCGTTATCCGCACTTTTTCAGGGGGGAGATCGAGGCTGGCAGCAAGCTGGTCACGGTCGACGTGCAGCCACTGCGTCGAGACGTACAGATCGACGCCGCCGTCCCCGTCGGGGACGGCCAGTCCGGATTCTGGACCGAGGAATGCTTGATCCTGCATGCCAACTTCGTAATCGCCCTCCACGACGACGTCGGCGACGGCCTCCTGGTCACCGTGGCGGAGCTTCACGTGACGCAGCAGGTTGCCCGAGGGATGAAGCTGGGGGACTTCGGGCCCCAGGGCGGTCTCTGCGTCGGTCAGAGGTTCCAGCTCCTCGAGGTCGACTCGCACCTTCTCGGCAGCCCGGCGCGCCGTTTCGGGATGATCGGCTGCGACCAGGGCGATGGGTTCACCCATGTAGCGGATGTCCCTCCAAGCGAGGACCGGCTGGTCTGGGATCTCGAGGCCATACGTCTTGCGACCCGGGACGTCCTCGTGCGTCAGTACGGCGTGAACACCGGTCACCTTCAGGGCTTCCGTGTAATCGATGTTCTTTACGCGAGCCCGAGGGTGAGGGCTGCGGACGGTCGCGCCCCAGAGCATCCCCTCGGCCCACAAGTCGGAGGAGTACGCGAACTCACCTTTCACCTTTGGAGTGCCGTCGGGCCGCCGTGCGCTGACGCCGATGCCGCCGCGCACCTCCTCAAGAGTGTCCGGCCGCGACGGAGCGGTGATAGTTCGTTCGGATCTCATCGGTCGATACCTGCAGCTTCAGCCAATCTGGCCCCTTGCTTTTCGGCGGCCGAGGCAACGGCGTTTTCATCAAGCTTCGTCATATGTCCTTCCTCAACGACAGACTCACCGTTCACGATGAGGGTCTCAACATTGCGCGGGGGGCCGAGGACCAGTGCCGCCACGGGATCGGCGATGCCGGCGTGCGCGTACGAATCCAGCCGCCACAATGCGATGTCCGCGCACTTGCCGACTTCCAGTGAACCGATTTCGCCGTCGCGGCCGAGACAGCGCGCACCGTTGATGGTGGCGAGTTCGAGCGCACCACGCGCCGTAAGGGCGGCCGGTCCTCCGCGAAGGCGTGCACTGAGCAGCGCAGAGCGAACTTCGAGACTCAGCTCGCCCGCTTCGTTGGACGCCGCTCCGTCCACACCGAGTCCAACCGGGGCCGCCGCGGCCAGGAGGTCTTGGACCGGTGCGATGCCTGCACCGAGCCGCGCATTGGAGCTCGGGCAGTGCGCGACTCCAGTACCTGTGCGTCCGAAGAGGTCGATCTCGTCGGACGAGAGGTGCACGCAGTGCGCGAGCCACACGTCCTCGCCGAGCCACCCCAGGTCCTGCAGATACTGGACCGGCCGGACACCGTAGAGTTCTTGACAGTAGCTCTCCTCTTCGACCGTCTCGGCCATGTGGGTGTGGAGGCGAACCCCCTTAGAGCGTGCGAGTTCGGCCGACTCGGACATGAGCTCGCGCGTCACCGAGAAAGGCGAGCAGGGAGCAACGGCGATGCGCGTCATTGCTCCGAACGACGGATCGTGCCAACGATCGATCGCCTCGGCGGTGGCTTGGAGAATTCGGTCGCGGCCCTCGGTCACATCGTCGGGAGGAAGGCCTCCCTCGGAGGCCGGCAGATCCATGGACCCTCGGCAAGGATGGAAGCGCACCCCGGCCGAGTGCGCTGCGTCGATCTCCGCCTCGAGGAAGTCTCCGCCGCCGCGCGGCCAGAGGTAATGATGGTCGGTGGTGGTCGAGCAGCCGGACCGCGCGAGGGCGGTAAGGCTTGCGCTGGCCGCGGCGTGCTCCATCTCGGTGTCGATGTGAGCCCAGACCGGGTACAGCGCAACGAGCCATTCGAACAGAGTCGCCTGTTGCGCGTAGCCGCGCGTCAGCCACTGATACAGGTGGTGGTGGCAATTGACGAGGCCGGGCGTGGCGAGGCATCCGGTCGCGTCGATCCGGCGAGTTCCGTCGGGCACGTTAGCGGCAGTCCCGTGGCCGACCGCAGCTATGCGGTTGTCCTCGACCACGATGTGGCCGGGCGCGTATTCGTGTGCGTCGCTATCCATCGTCACGACCGCACACCCCTCGATGACCGTGGCCGTCATTTAGTCGTCGTCCTTTCGGCGGCGAGGCGCACGGCGTCGAGAATCTTCTCGTAGCCGGTGCAGCGGCACAGGTTCCCAGAGAGGGCCTCGCGGATCTCGGCGTCCGAGGGGGCCGGGTTCCGGTTCAGCAGGTCGTGGGTCGCCATGATCAAGCCGGGCGTACAGAACCCACACTGCACCGCACCCGTATCGACATACGCATCCTGCACGGGATGCAATTCCTCGCCGCGCGTCAGGCCCTCGACCGTTACGACCTTGCGCCCTTCAGCTTGGGCGGCCAGGACGAGGCAGGCACAAACGAGTTCGCCGTCGAGATAGACGGAACACGACCCGCACTCGCCTTGCTCACATGCGTTCTTCGATCCGGGGAGGCCCATTCGTTCACGCAGCACATACAGGAGGCTCTCTCCTTCCCATACGCCGTCGACCTCTCGGGCCTCGCCGTTCACGGTGCAGTGGAGCCTCATCGCCTACCTCGCCTGTACTCGTCCCACGCCCACGTGAGCGTGCGGCGCGCCATGACCGAAACTGCGTGACGCCTATAAGCGGCGGTGCCGCGGACGTCGTCGATGGGAAGCGCAGCGGCTGCCACCAGCTCGCCGAACCGTTGCAGTTCCGGCTCGCCGATTGCAGTTCGTGAATCCCAGGCGTTCTCTGCGTCGAGATGGTCGGCAATAAAGCTCTCCGCATCGGTTGCGCGCAGCGGTCGGGGTCCTGCCGAGCCGATTCCGGTTCCAATCGACTTGGCTTCTGGATCGATGGCAATTGCAAAAGAAGCGACCGCGATGACCATCGCGTTGCGCGTGCCGATCTTGGAGAACTGCTGGGGGCCGCGTGCGGCAGGGATGATCGCCGCGGTGATGAGTTCTCCAGGACGGAGCGATGTCTGTTTGGGGCCGACTATGAATTCATCGAGGTTCAGAACGCGCGTCTCGGTGGAGGAGGCGACCTCAATCTTGGCGTCCAAGGCGAGGAGGATGGGAAGGGCGTCGCCCGCCGGCGATGCGGTGCCGAGGTTCCCGCCCACGGTGCCGCGGTTCCTGATCTGCGGCGATCCGACGGTCCGAGAAGCGATCGCCAGCCCCGGGAGCTCTGCGGCGAGATCGGCGATCAGCTGCGCGTAAGTGACACCGGCGCCGAGGCGAACCGAGCCGTTGTCCCAGTTCCATTGGCGGAGTTGTGGTACTCGGGTGAGGTCAATGATGACCTCGGGGCGGCGCAGGTCGAAATTTAGTTCGACCATCAGGTCCGTGCCGCCGGCGAGCGGGACGGCCTCCGGCTGTTCGGCTTTTGCGGCCAAGGCCTCGCTCAGGTCGTTCGGTTGCAGGACGTCCATGGGCCTCCTAACCCGTCTCCCGCACCGCCGCGCCGGCCGGAAGTGTAGGGGACACGTGTGTCCCCGCGCGCCCATCCAGCGCCTTCTCGAGTGCTTCGGGACTGGTGATGATTGCGGTCTCCCCGCCGTTCTCGAGGAACCGGATCGCGGCCTCGATCTTCGGTCCCATCGAGCCTGGTGGGAAGTGCCCTTCGGTCTGGTACCGACGAAGGGTGGCGATGTCCACTCTGTCGAGATCCCGCTGGGTGGGGAGTTTGAAATCGATCGACACCCGCTCCACATCTGTGCCGACGGCAAAGATCGGCGCGCCGAGCCCCGTTGCCAGTAGAGATGAGGCCAGGTCCTTGTCGATGACCGCTTCGGTGCCGTGCAGCGCACCGCCCTCGCCCGCGATCACCGGGACGCCGCCTCCTCCCGCCGCGATCACGATGACCCGTTCGTCGAGCAGCTCCCTGATGATGTCGAGTTCAACGATCTCGACCGGCTCCGGCGACGGCACGACACGCCGCCACCCTTTGCCGGCGGAATCCCGTTTCATCGTCCAACCGTGGACCTCGATCAGCTCGTGTGTCTCTTCGTCCCGGTAGAAGCGGCCGATGGGTTTGGAGGGATCGGCAAACGCGGGATCGGATTCGTCGACGATCACCTGGGTGACGAGTGTCACCACGGGCATGCGGATACCCGACTCCCACAGCGCGTTGGCCAGGCATTGCTGGATCATGTAGCCCATTGCCCCCTGCGTGTCCGCCACGGCGGAGTCGATCGGGAGGCGGGGAAGGAGCCCGGCCTCAGCGGTGATATCGGAGCGCAGAAGGATGTTCCCGACCTGAGGGCCGTTGCCGTGAGTTATTAGGACGCGGTATCGCCCGCTGGCGATGACCGGGACGAGCAGCTCAGCAGTTTCTTTAGTGCGAGCGAACTGCGCGCCGACCGAGAGGTCGTCGTCCGCCCTGGTGATCGCGTTGCCGCCGAGGGCGATCACAAGGACCGGCGCGCCGGAGGATGACACGGTTGCTTGGGGCCTGGGTTTCATCGAGCGATCCTATGGCCGGGCGCCGGCGGGTTTCAACAGATTGTTGAGTTCCGGGCCGGCGCGCCGGCTTCTTTGGTCGAAAAGCTGCGTCTGGCGCAGGTTTTATGCCAAAGAACCCTAGTTGCGCCGAAGAGGCGCGGCGCGCGCTCGGAGAGGCGAAAATGCGACGAGCGGATATAGGGGAGTGGCCATGCCACCTAGGAACACGGTGATCAAGGGAGGCGAGGTCGTGGGCCCCGCAGGGCCCCGGCGCGCCGACGTTCTCATCGCGGACGGAAAGCTCGCCGCGGTCGGCGATGTCGACGCACCCGCCGATGTCCAGACGATCGACGCAACGGGAAAACTCGTGATCCCCGGAGCGGTTGACGTTCATACGCACCTCGACATGGAGGTCGGCGCGACGCGCTCAGCCGACGACTTCACCACCGGCACCCAGGCCGCCGCCTGTGGGGGGACAACGACCGTTGTCGACTTCGCCACTGCCTATCGCGGCGAGTCGCCGGCTCAGGGACTCGCCAACTGGCACGCGAAAGCGGACGGCAAGGCGGTTGTCGACTACGCATTCCACATGTCGATCACCGAACTCACCGTCCCCGCGGACGACGTCGTGGCTGAGATGGAAGAGGCCGGCGTGACGAGCTTCAAGCTCTACATGACCTACCCCGAGCGACTCATGGTTTCAGACGAGGTGATCGCGAAGATGCTCGAGGCGGCGGGCCGCTCGGGCTCGCTCGTCTGCCTCCACTGCGAGGACGACGCTGCGGTGGCGAAGCTGCGAGCCGAGGCATTGGCCGCCGGCAACACGAGTCCCCGCTGGCATGCCTGGTCGCGCCCACCCTCTGCGGAGTCGGATGCGGTCGAGCGCGCCATCCGGATGGCCGAGGAAGCGGAAGCACCGTGCTACGTCGTTCATCTGTCCGGCGCGCCGGCCCTCGAGCGCGTGCGTGAGGCCCGCGAGCGGGGCCTGTCCTTCTTTGCCGAAACCTGCCCGCAGTACCTCTACCTCACGGCGGAACGATACGAAGGCGTACCGGACCTGGCGGCCAACTACATATGCGCTCCGCCGCTCCGGGATCCCCGGCATCAGGAGGAGCTGTGGGAGGGCCTCAAGCGCGGCCACCTCCAAGTCGTCGCAACCGACCACTGTCCCTTCGACACCGCGGCCCGGCGAGGCGGTCTCGGCGGCGGAGGCTGGCGCGACTTCACCCAGATCCCCGGCGGTCTTCCCGGTGTCGAGACCCGGCTGTCGCTGGTCTACCAGAAGGTCGTCGAGGGAGATCTAACGCTCGGACAGTGGATCGATCGCTGCTGTACGACGCCGGCCCGCCTCTTCGGCCTCCATCCGCGCAAAGGCGAGATCGCGCCAGGAGCCGACGCCGATGTCGTCGTGTTCGACCCGGGGTTCGAACGGCCGCTCGTTGTCGAGAACCTCCACATGAACGTGGACTATTCACCGTACGAGGAGTTCGTTGTGCGAGGGTGGCCCGAGCTCGTGATGGTTCGCGGCGAGGTCGTTGCCGTACACGGCGAGCCGCGCGGCAAACCTGGATGGGGCAGATACATCGCCCGGGGTCCCAGCGGACATCTCGACTGAGGAGGATCGGTTAGATGAGAGCGTTTTTCAACGACGGCCGGCGCGCCGACCACTCGACATCGCCGACACGGGCCCCCCTGGAGTTTCACCGGAAACTCCCCGGCTACGAACCCTCCCCGTTGCTGACGACTCCCCGAGTCGCGTCCGAACTCGAGCTGGGCGCGGTGTGGGTGAAGGTCGAGTCCAACCGGCTCGGGCTCCCGTCCTTCAAGATCCTCGGTGCCTCCTGGGGTGTGTACCGGGCGCTCGACGACCACGTTGGAGGACTCCCTGAATGGCGGGACCTCGACGAGCTTCGCACTGCGCTCGAGCCCCACCGACCCCTCGATCTCGCTGCCGCTACAGATGGAAACCACGGGCGCGCCGTCGCTCGCATGGCTGCTCTCTTGGGATTCGGTGCCCGGATCTTCGTCCCCGCGGGCACCGCGGCGGCGCGTATCGAGGCCATCCAATCTGAGGGGGCTTCGTGCGAGGTCGTGGACGGCACCTACGACGACGCAGTGGCCCGAGCTGCCAAGGAGGCGAGTGAGAGGTGCCTCGTCATCTCGGACACGTCGTGGCCGGGATACGAGGACGTCCCGCGCTGGGTCATCGACGGCTACAGCACGATCTTCTGGGAGATCGAGGACGACCCGGCGCGCCTCGGCGAAAGAACTCCCGACGCCGTGGTGATCCAGGTGGGCGTCGGAGCCCTCGGCGCTGCGGCCGCCCGTCACTTCCGTCGGCCGGAAAGCGGGAACATCACCGTGATCGGGATCGAGCCCCAGTCGTCGGCGTGCGTGCTGGCTTCAATGGAGGCGGGGGAGATAGTGACGATCCCCGGACCGCACGACTCGATCATGGCCGGGCTCAACTGCGGTACTCCGTCGATCGTCGCGTGGCCCGATGTGTCGGGAGGCTTCGATCTCTTCTGTGCCGTAGACGACGATTCGGCGCGCCGGGGGATGAGAATGCTCGCCGCCGAGGGGATCGAAGCGGGAGAGACCGGCGCCGCCGGCATTGCGGGCCTTATGGAGATCTGCGCCGACGAAGCGATCCGGGAACGAATCGGCCTCGGCTCGGAGACAGCCGTCTTAACCCTCTGCACCGAGGGAGCAACCGACCCGGCGGCCTATGCCGAGATTGTGGGCCGGGGTCCCGAGGGTGGCTAGAGCCACCACCAAAGCGGTCAGAGCTCGTCGACGCACGTGTCGACGGCCTCCTGCAACTCTTGCGGTAGGTCCTCGCTCCCGGACGTGATCTTGTCCTCGGCGGCCTGGAAGTCCTCGAAGCTCATCGACTCCTGAAGCCGGTCGATCGCGCACCGGCAGTAGGACTGCGACGCCCCCACCTGGTCCGTGCAGGAATCCATGAAGTTGTCGACGACTTCGGGTGGGTACCCGTCGTCGCCGCCGCACGCTCCGAGCGCGAGCAATGCCGCACTTGCTAGGGCCGCGATGCGACGCACGTGTCTCCTCCAAATATCGGGGGGCAGCGATTCCGTGCCGGAATAATGCCATCTTCCCGATCGGCCCGTGGGGGCTCCGCGGGGCCCTCCTCAGGCGACTTCGAATCCCCGACGGCGGGGCGCCTCGCCGGGTGCAGGGACGGTTCGAACGGCATTACGACCGGAATTTTTTGCCGCATACAGCGCTTGGTCGGCGCGCGCAAACACCACCTCGTAGTCGAAGGGCGTCCCTTCCATGGACGCTCCGACCCCGAGGCTCATCGTCACTCGGTCACCCTCTCCTACCATCGAGGACTCGACTGCCAGTCGAAGCCGCTCGGCAATAATCGTTGCATCTTCGAGGGTTGCTCCCGGCAACAGCACGAGGAACTCCTCGCCTCCGATCCGGTAGAGCAGGTCGAGGGTGCGCAGCTCCTTGCGGAGCAGGTAGGCCACGTCCTTGAGGACGGCATCTCCGCGCGAGTGTCCGTGCGTATCGTTGATCGTCTTGAAGTGGTCGATATCTCCCAGGACTATGCCGATCGGGAGTTTCGTGATGTGCGACTGCTCCGTGATTTCTCGCACCCTGGTGAGCAGTGCGTTCCGGTTTAACAGGCCGGTCAGGGGATCGATGATCGCGGCACTTCGCTGTTCGATGTCGGAGTGCATGAAGGTTGTGGAGAGCACCGCCGTCGCGACGATTAGCGCCCCGGGAACGATCACGAGCGGAGGATCGTTGACAACGGTCTCCAGGTCCACGCCCACGACGATGCCCAAGAACAACGCCGCGGTCAGGCCGAGCCCTATGCGCACCTGCTTCGGCGGGAAGCGAGCTGCGAGGGTAACTATGGGCATCGCCAGCAGCATGCTTCCTTCCGGCCGCCCGGTGGTTGCGACACTGGCGGCGATGATCATCTGCTGCAGGGCCCAGGCGATGAAAAGCGCTCGATCCGGGCGCGCCGAGCGGTCGATCAAGCGGTGAGCGATGGGGACGGTAACGGCGGCCAGCAACAGTGGGCCGAGGGTCCACCACCCGATCCACGGCGCGGCCAGGACGAAGGCCACGGCGAGCACGGCCATAGCCTTCAGGCGGATCGGTCGCAGGCGCCGATCCATGTCGATCATGCGCCTCAGATCGATGTCGCTGGGAAATTTTTCCTTTTCCGTCACCTCTGAAGCGTCGGCTAAAAAGCCCAGGTGGTTGAGTGTTTCGGGCTCAAGCAACTTACGGATACAGGGGCGGTTTATCCGATGGGTGACACGCGTGGAGCAGCTTCGGCAGCCCGCACCCACGACACAACCGAACGGGCTGCCGCAACGGCCCAGACGGCGAGCCCCGCTGCGATCAGCGTCGTGAGAAAGGACATCTCCATGGGAGGGCGGCCGAGCACCGCCTGGACTAGAGCGGCCGTGGAGGCGGCGAGCCAGGCCACTCCTGCGATATGGAGCCACGAGTTGGTTCGCGGGGCGGCGCCCGCCCAGACCACGAGCAGCGCCACCCCGGGAAGCGCCTGGATGCCGTGAACCCCCAGCGCGTGGGCCAGCAGCAGGTTGCCGTCGTCTCCGACCACTCGGCCTCCGATCACGGTCATGCTTATTCCGATACCGAAAGAGAGCGCAACGGCAACAACGCCGTAGCGGATCCCCAACCGGAGTGTCGGGTAGTCCTGCAGCACGTCATCACGGAAAAAGCGGAGAGCAAAGATCACGAAGAGGACAACGAGCAGCAGCGCGGTGGCCCCAAAAAAGATGCCCAGGACGACATCGGCCGCATTCCCGGCTTCCGTGAAGCGGGGATCGATGCCCCGGAATGCCTGAAGCGGTTCGAGGACGAAGCCGAAAACCCAGAACGCGTAGGACAACCTTCGCCAGCGTCGCCGGCCTTGCGGAGAGAAGCCAGCGAGTGGCAACAGCAGTGCCAGTGTCAGAATGAACAATCCGACGCCGAAGGAGAACGTCGCCGCGTCCAGCATCTTCCCTTCCGGCGGAATAGACGAGCCGCGTACGACCGCGGCGATCAGGCACAGGAGCGCGATACCAAGGCCGCTCATACCCGCGATGAAGAGACCCCGCTAACGCGCAAATGCGGCACTAGCAAGGGATAGCGTTTCCGCCGGCGAGCGGGGAGCAGGTTCAATGATGGTCGCGTCCGACTCCCGATTGAACGTGTTCATATCCCCTCCTTGGCTGTCACGAGACACGTTCAACGTGAAGGCGGCTCGAAGTCAAGGGCGAATTCGGCCGGTGGGTCGCGATCGGAACGCGGCGCGATCAGAACGTGAAGCGCGTGCAGTCCTTCGGAAAGTTGTTCCACGCGAGGACGAGAACGGGCTTCAGCACCCACATCGGAGGCCCGTGGCGCATCTTGTACTTGGTCTCGTAGACATCATCGGCGGCAACCAATCGCGGGTCATTGGAGTCGGTTATCCGGCCCACCGTTCCCTCGGCGATCACCACATTCGAACCACTTTCAAGATGAACCGACACTTGAGGATTGTCGGCAAGGTTGCGGGACCAGCGGGTTTTGGGGCCGCCTCCGAAGAAAATGGTGTTCCCTACCAGCACGCCCCAGGTGGGCCGCACGTGGGGTTTGCCCGCCGCCGATGCCGTGCATATCCAGAAGTTCTGTTCGTGATTGAACCTCTCGGCGACGTCCGCCCAGTTCAGGAGGCCCTTTTTGTCCCGTGGAATCCCGTATTCCCGGTGGGCGATGTAGGGCCTGGTGGCCGTTGGGGTCGCCACTGAGTCCTCCTTCGCTCGATCTCCTCGTTGAGCACAAAGAATCTCACGGCGCCCCGGCGAGTGTTCAGGACCCCAAAAAGGGGAAAACTTGCCCCATGCAGATGGTCGAACTGGTTCCGAGCACCCGGCGCGCCGCCCGGACCCCGTCCCGGGAGCCGTCGATTGCCCTGTTCGGCGCCGCCCTGTGGACGGCCCTGTGGCTCATGACGATCGCCGTCGAAGGCCTGGGCGTGTCGTCGGTCGAATTGCTGCTGGTGTTCGCTGCCCTGGTCGTCGTTCCCCTCGGCTTCAGCCTTCCGTTGCGAGATGGCGGAACGCCCCCTCGGGCCCTGCTTGCGGCGCAGCCGGCGGCCGCACTCGCTTTGTCTGCGTCGGTGTTCCTGCCTCCAGGCCCCATCGCCACCCTGCTTGCTGCTCCGTGGGCGGTGGTGGGGGGAATCGCTGCATTGGGGGCGCTCGGACACATTAGGACGCGCCGGGGCCTGCATTCCGCTGCCTACGTGCACGCTGCTGCTCTCGTCTACCTCTTCCTGGGGAGCGCGACCCTGCTCGCGGCGCGCGCAGGCCTGCGGCCCTTCGGTTTGGCCGAAGCCACCGTGGGCGTGGCCGCCGTGCACTACCACTTCGTCGGATTCGGTGCAGGCATCCTTGCCGCCGGTCTTCTCACGGCGATCGGGTCCACCGGCCCCGCGTGGGTGAAGAGCGTGTCCCGCGGCGCCGCAGGGTGCCTCGTGCTAGCAGTTGCGTTGACCGCGTTTGGAATCGCTACCTCGTCTCAAATCGAGCTCGCCGGCAATGCACTGCTCGCCGTTTCGATCAGTGCGCTGGGAACGCTTGGCCTAGTGTTGGTGGCGCCAACCGTCCACGACCCCGGAACAAGGGCGTTGATGATGATCTCCGGGCTGTCGGCATTCGTTGCCACTGCAGCTCTACTCGATCATGCCTTCGGACCCGGCTCGCAACCGGCGGAGGGGATCACAGCGGCCACCGGGATCTACGGGCTGAGCACGGCGTTCGGGTTCGTGTTTGCGGGCCTATGGGCGCTGCGGCGCTTACTGGAGCTTCCGAGGAACCGTTCGTTCCCGAGTCCGTGACCACATCGGCGCGCCGCCGTCGGTGACCCCCAGCTCTATTCGCACCATGTAGGTGACTCACTCCTCGAAGACGGCCTTCTTACGCGGAGGATCGAAGAACGGAAGGGGCACCACGCGCGCCGGAACCTTCCCGCGTCGTCCTTCCACAGTCCACTCGACGGCAAGGTGTTTTCCGATGTCGGCCGAGCGCCGGTCAACGGATCCCAGGGCGATGGCACGTTTGAGCGTCGGGCTCCACGTCCAGCTCGTCGCACGCCCGATCTGGCGCCGGCCGAGGTAGATGGGCACAGCCGTGCGCTGCGCTGCGGATGGGATGGCAGGAGGTAGGTCCTGCGCCTGATACATACGCTCGATTCCGGCCCATTCGAATTCGAGACCGACGAGAACGCGCGGCGCGCCTCCCGCCTGCTGTTCGCGAAGCAGTGCTCGCCTGCCCACGAAATCCCGTTCCTTCTTGAAATTGACCAGGCGCCCGAGCCCGATCTCGAAGGGCGAATAGGCCTGTTCCGCGTTGAGGGCATGCCTGGAACTGAAGAAATCCGCCTCGATCAGGATCAATCCTGCTTCGATCCGAGCGACGTCGAGGGCCAGCATCCCGGCGGGACGCGCAGCGTGGGCACGGCCGGTCTCCATCAACACATCCCACACATCCAGGGCACGGTCGGCGGGGATCCACAGCTCATAGCCGAGGTCTCCCGTGTATCCCGTTCGGGAAACATCGATGTCCACGCCGGCGATCCGGGCCGGCTTTCGCTGGAAGTATCGGAGGGAAGAAAAGGACTCGTCCGTTACGTCCTCGATGAGGGCACGGGAGCGGGGGCCCTGCACGGCAAGGGCGGCGACGGTTTCGGTTACTTCCTCGACCTTCACGTCGAGCCCGCGAGCATTGAGGAGAAACCATCTGTAGGAGGGGTCCGCAGCGGTCCACCGGAAGGTTGTTTCGTCGAGGCGAGCCACGGTTCCGTCGTCAATGACCTTGCCGTCCTCGTCGCACCAGCACGTGTAGATGACGCCTCCGACCTTGATCTTCGAGGCATCCCTGGTGATTACTCTGTCGACGAGAATCTCGGCGTCGGACCCCGAGACCACATACTTGTACAGAGGCGAGACATCTATGAGCGCAACGGCCTCTCGGATCGCGTTGTATTCGATGTCGAGGTGATCGGAGTAAACGCTCGCCGCATAGTAGCCTGCCCACTCCCGCCACTCGAGTTTGCCGTTCAACTCGGACGTGCGGGGATGGAACGCGGTACCGACGCTCACAGTGATTCCTTCGTGGGCACTGCTGTGGGTCTCATGCCAGCGCATTCAACCATCAATCACGAACAGAGGTACAAGAACTGAGGTTCGAGTGACGCAGAGGTACGACGCGGTCATTATCGGAGGCGGTCACAACGGGTTGACCAGCGCGGCCTACCTGGCACGCGCCGGGCTCAAGGTTCTGGTTCTGGAGCGGCGCCATGTGCTGGGTGGTGCAGCCGTGACCGAAGAGGTGTTTCCCGGCTTCCGGTTCAGCGTCTGCTCTTACGTCGTCAGCCTCCTTCGGCCCGAAATCATCCGCGAGTTGGACCTGGCCCGGCACGGGCTCGAGATCCTGCCGCTCGACGGTACGTTCACCCCTCTGTGGGATCGGTACCTGTGGCGTGTCAACGACCACGGAAAAACCATTCGAGAACTGCGCAAATGGTCGCGCAGCGACGCGGAGGCGTACGAAGAATACGGCCAGCTTATGGTCGACATGGCGCGGTTCATAAAGCCCATCTTGTCGGCGGTCCCGCCCGATCCCTCGAGGATAAAACCGCTCCAGTGGACGCCACTCGCCGGCCTGGCCCGCAGCTTCCGCAGACTCTCCGAGTACCAGCAACAAGTCTTCATTCAGCTCATGACAATGAGCGCCACGGACTTCCTCGATCAGTGGTTCGAGACCGATCCGCTCAAAGCCACCATGTCCGCATCCGGGATCATCGGAACCTTCCAGGGGATTCGCTCTCCTGGGACCGCCTACGTGCTGCTCCACCACTACATGGGTGAGATCGACGGTTCGTTCCGCGCGTGGGGGATCCCGCGCGGCGGGACCGGAGGAGTGAGCAACGCCATCGCGAGCGCTGCTGCGCAGTTCGGAGCAGAGATTCGCACGGAAGCTTCCGTTGCCCGAATCCTGACGAGCGGCGGGCGCGCCCAAGGGGTCGTCCTCGAATCGGGGGAGGAGATCCTCGCAAGTGACGTGCTATCGAGCGCCGATGCAAACGTGACCTTTCTGAAGCTGCTCGAGCCGGGGACGCTGGAGTCGGACTTCGTAGACGAGGTCGGCCGCTACAAGTACAGGGGTTCATCGGGCAAGGTGAACCTTGCACTGGATGCGCTTCCGAACTTCACTTCTCTGCCCGGTCGGGGAGAGCATCTTCGCGGCGCCATGAGCTTCTCGCCGAGCGTGGATTACATGGAGCAGGCGTATGACGACGCGAAGTACGGCCGGTTCAGCAGGCGGCCATACATGGACGTGGTCATCCCGACGCTAGTTGATCCCGCTATGGCACCCCCCGGCAAACATGTCATGAGTTGTTTCGTTCAGTACGCGCCCTACCACCTCGCGGAGGGGACATGGGACGAGCAGCGCGATGCCTTCGGCGATGCAGTAATCGACGTCATCGCCGAGCACGCGCCAAATATCAAAGACATCATCCTGAATCGGCAGGTGCTCACGCCGCTCGATCTCGAGCGTGAGTTCGGCCTAACCGAGGGCAACATCTTTCAGGGAGAGCTAAGCCTCGAGCAGCTGTTCTTCAATCGTCCGGTGCCCGGCTGGGCGCGCTACGATACGCCTGTTTCGAACCTGTGGATCTGCGGCTCTGCTGCGCACCCGGGTGGCGGGATCATGGGCGCGCCGGGACGAATTGCGGCGCTGGAATTGATTCGGGCCCGCCGGCGGAGGGCGGCGTAATGGCGGACTACGACGTCGTCGTGATCGGCGGCGGACACAACGGTCTGGTTGCGTCTGCGTACCTTGCGAAGGCCGGCATCCGCACGCTCGTCCTCGAACGTGACGAGGCCACGGGCGGCGCACTGGCAACGACGAAACTCGGTAATGCAACGGTTCCGGCCGTTGCCGCGAACGTTGGCCGCTTGTTGCCGCGTGTTGTGAACGATCTCGAACTTCGGAGTCACGGGTTGGAACTGCTGGTACCTCCGGCACGGCTGATCTCGCTTCAGCTGGAGGGGCCGGCGGTGACGCTGTGGGCCGACACCCATCGGACGGGCATCGAGCTGCAGGAGCTGTCGATGACGGATTCCGGCGCCTACGAGCGTTACGACGGCAGAGTGCGGACGATGGCAGGCGTGATGGCGGAGATCAATGCGACGGTCCCGCCGGACCTGAAGGACCCCGGCCTCCCCGATGCCGCTTCCGCCGCGAGACTGGCGCGCGTATTCCGAAAACTCGACCCGCGCGCGAGACAAACGCTGCTGCGCGTGTTCCCGATGGCCGTGGCCGATTTCGTTGCCGAGCATTTTGTCACCGACGCCATCCGCGCGGCCCTTGCAGTTAGGGGAGTCCTATACACGGCGATGGGACCGTGGTCGGCGGGCACCACGGCGGTGCTCATAAATGATTCGGCCGGCAACGACGGAGGTGCGGCGGGGGCCGTGGCGTGGGCCCGCGGAGGACCGGGGGCGCTCGCAGCGGCTCTCACTTCGGCCGCACGCAGGGCCGGCGCGCAGATTCGAACGGGTTGCGAGGTCGTCTCGATAACAAACAACGCCGATGGGCGCGCCACCGGGGTCGTTCTCGCAAGCGGGGAGGAGATCTCTGCCCGGACGGTGGTGTCGGGCATGAATCCCAAAAGGACGCTCCTCGAACTCGTCGATCCCGTCGCCGCGGGTCCCCGGCTGCTGTGGCGCGCCGGAAACATACGTATGCAGGGAACGGTCGCGAAGGTGAATCTGGTTCTCGGCGAGCTGCCGAAGTTCACCTCGGTGACCGATCGAGCGGCGCTGTCGGGCAGGATCGTGATCGCCCCCGGAATCGACTACCTCGAGCGCGCACACGATGCTTCCAAATACGGGCGCACGGCGGAGTCTCCCCTCGTCGAGGTATCCATTCCGTCGTTGAGTGACGAGACCCTTGCGCCGGAGGGCAAACACGTTGCAAGTGTCCTCGTGCAACACGTCCCGTATCACAGGAGAGAGGGTGAATGGTCGGCCGACCGGGAGAACCTGGGGGACTTCGTCCTCAAGACGGTGGAGGATTACGCACCCGGGTTCACTGATCTGGTCGAGTCTCGCGGGATCCTGACGCCGCTTGATCTCGAACAGGAACACGGGTTTGTGGAGGGTCACCCCCTTCATGGCGAACCTGGATTGGATCAGTTTTTCGCGTGGCGTCCGATGCTCGGGCATGCTCGCTACCGCTTCGGACTCGACGGTCTCTACCTCTGCGGGGCCGGCGCACACCCCGGCGGCGGGATCACGGGAGGACCCGGGGTGAATGCTGCGCGGGTGATAATTCGGGACCTCAAAAGACGCCGAAAAGGCAGTTGACACTGCCGGGGGTGTCGGAGTTACTGGCGGGCACGGCGAAGTTGCGCTGTGGCTTGGTTCGTTGAAGAAAGGTCTGGAACGGTGACGATACGCAACCTCATGAAGATCCTCCTGGCGGCTTTGCTGGCCGCGATGTTGCTGGCGGCTTGTGCCGAGGAAGATTCGCCGAGTTCGGCTACGGGTGGAAACGACTCGGCCGAAGGTGAAGATGCCCCGGACGAGCCATCCTGCGATCTCGCAAACCCTCCGCTCGTTGACGAAGGCGTCCTCACCGTGGCGACCGATCGCCCCGCGTATCCTCCGTGGTTCGAGGGCAAGCCGAAGAACTATTCCGGGTTCGAAGGCGAACTGGCGACGCAGATCGCCGAGCGCATGAACCTTCCGATCGAGTGGGTGGTCGAGCCGTTCAACAAGTCGTATGCGCCGGGAGCGAAGGAATACGACTTCGACATCAACCAGGTCTCGATTACCCCGGAGCGAGAGCAGGCCGTCGACTTCAGTGACGGCTACTTCAACGACAACCAGGGCGTCCTCGCTCTCGAAGGTTCGTCCATCGATGGTGCGACCAGCCTTGCAGACCTCAAGGACGCTCGGTTGGGAGCGCAGGTGGGAACCACGAGCCTCACTTTCATCGAAGATGTCATCCAGCCGAACTCCGCAGTGAAGGTCTACGACACGACCAACGACGTTAAGTCCGCTCTGGAGAGCGGTCAGCTCGACGCGCTGGTCACCGACGTCGTGACCACTGTGTACCTGCGCGACTTCGAGATCGACAAAACAGTCGTCGTCGGTCAGTACCCGACCGAAGAGCCGTTCGGCATGATCTTCGAAGAAGGAAACCTTTTGCGCCTCTGCGTGAACCAGGTGCTCGACGAGATGAAGGATGACGGCACCCTGGAGGCACTTCAGGACGAGTGGCTGCAGGACTACCTCGGCGTCCCAACACTCAGCGACCAATAGACCTCGCCCATGAGTGTCAGCAGTGGCCCCAGCCGGGATATCGACCCGGTTGGGGTTCCCGTTGCAGAGCGCGCGGACGTGGGCCGCGGCTCGCGAATGCTCGGGCGGCGCGCCGTCCTCATCTCGACGGCCAGCACCGTGGTGTTCTTTACGGCCGTCGCCGTGGCGGTCTTTTTGTCTCCAGGGAGCCGGCTTGTGCGCGAGCGG
>DASQUP010000129.1:0-10868 GCA_035641235.1 Actinomycetota bacterium | reverse complement strand
CGGCGCGTCGGGCGCTGCAGGGTCGTCGCCTTCGCGCCCATCAGGGGGTCGAGCTTGTCGGCTTCCCGGCGCGCCCGTTCGACCGACGTTCCTTTGGATTTCTTGGAGAACCAGGGCATGCGCTCCCATAAAAGTCCTTCCTCAGGAGCGCGGCCTCCTGCCCGTTAATGTAGCGAACATATGTTCGATAGTCAAGCATCCGAAGCGCCCAATGTGTGCTGCTCGACCTATTTGATTCGGCCATAAGCGCGGAATCCCGGCCCCTCTGAGCGCCGCTCCTGGCAGCTCCGTATCCCCATACCGAACGGCGCAGGCGGACGACGTGGGGGTGACGGTCACGTGGCAGAGGCGACGGGAGGGTCTGGGTCTCGAGCGCCCTAGGCCTCAACGAGGGACGGATGACTCACCCGATGAGGATGCATCGGTTTAAGCAGATTAACGAGCGTGCAGGGGCGGCTCCGAACCGCCCCCTGCACGCAGCGAGCTGTGAGCTCAGTCCACGGCTATCTGTCCGCGTACCTCGCCGCCCGGGTGTTGCGAGGTGTGGACGTTGACGTAGGCCCCGCCGGTGGCCATCGCGCCGAGCACGTCGGCGAGATCCTCCCAGCCACACGCGTTACCGGGGTTGGGTGCGAAGAAGGAGGCCTCGACCTCGCCTTCGGTGTCCCCCGCTCCCGCAAAGAGCGTGACGCCAACCGGACCGTTCACCCCCCTCGCTCCACAGTGGATGTGGGCGGCGAAGGCCGGAGTGCTCAGGTCGTCCCACTTGAGCTCGAAGTCGACGCTCGACCCGTCCGACTCGAACTTCGCCTCGCCTTCGCCCTCGGTCTCGACCGGCGGGTTCTCTTCGGCGCCCGAGAGCTCGGCTGCGAACTTCAGGTCGTCGGCATACGCCACACCTGCGGTGGCGAGGACGGCCGACAGGATGGTAACGATCGCAATGGACCTCCTCATCCTTCCCCTCCTTCTGGCTGATCTGCCGAGATATGGTCCGCACGCGAGGGTGGTTCCACGACCCGGCATCGTTCGAGCCAAGTCTCCCCAAACGGACCCGCCTTCCCTGATGGCTACGAACCTCAGGCGCTTGGCGTTCAGATCGGGGAAGGATCTGAGCCGGATCGCCGACGGATGCTCCTGAGGGCCATCAGCCACTTGGGTTTGCGTGCTCTGCTGGGACCAAATACGCGGCCCATTTTCGGCATCCACACGAGCGTAAAGTGCCGGCGGCATTCCTGGGTCATCAACATCATGCCGAAATCTTCAGTCTGTTCGCGCGCGGGGACCCCTCGACGCGCAGAGAAACGTCTGCCCCGACGTGTCTGCTCGACTCGATCAGCTCGGGGATGCGCTCCAATCCAGGCGTCGGCGCCAGCGGAGCGGTAGGTTCTAGCGCGCTCGGCGCGGAGTTCTCTCGCTGCACGGAGGTCGTCCAGCTGTTCCGACCGCGGCGCACATTCACATCGGTGGGGTGGGCGTAAACCGGCCCGGTCGTTGTGGACCTGCTGGGCAATGCGAGCAGGATCCAGCATGGTGCCGACGGCACGGGAGGCGCGGTGGGGTGCGCACAGGGCGTGTCTCAAGAGTTGATCGAGGACATCGGCACGAATCCCGGCAACTACTACACCAACCTGCACAACGGAGCCTTCCCGGGAGGAGCCATTCGGGGCAACCTCGAGGACGACGAGGAAGGTATCTAACCAATTACCGCCGCATCCGCCGGCCCGACTCAGACCCCGGGCCGGCGGATAGCGGTTCCACGCTTTAGGGTCCTCGAGGTGAGGCAACATCCGACTGATGGAGATCGGAGAAGCACACTCATGGACCTTGGGCTCGAAGGACGACGCGCGCTGGTAACGGCGGCGTCAAGCGGAATCGGAAAGGCCTGCGCTGCCGCACTCGCGGCCGAGGGTGCCCGTGTATTCGTCTCGGCGCGCAACCCGGAGCCACTCGAAGCCGCAGCAAGAGAGATCGGCGCGGCCGGCTGGCTCGCGTCGGACGTGACACAAGAAAACGACTCGCAGGAACTCATTCAGGCAGCCGCGCATCAGCTTGGAGGCCTGGACATCCTTGTGACGAATGTGCCGGATCCTCAAACCGGCGGATTCGCTGATGCAGCCGACGATTCCTTCACGGCTGCCCACGAGGCCACCCTTATGAGCGTCGTCCGACTGGTGCGACTCGTTCGGCCGCTCCTGGCGGATTCACCTGCGGGCCGCATCGTGAACATCAGCTCGATCGCGGCGCACGAATGGCTGGCCGGCAGGCTCTTCTCGGCAACGTACCGTTCGGCGCTGGCTGCACTCGCGAAACATCTGTCCATCGAGCTGGCGCCCCACGAAATAGCTGTCAACACGATCGCGCCGGGCAACATCATCACACCCCTATGGGACGAAGAATCGGCAAGCAGCGCGGCCGAGTCCGTGCCGCTTGGGCGTTTAGGAGACGCACACGAGATCGGGTCGCTGTGCGCTTACCTGTGCTCGGTGCAAGCGGCCTACATAACGGGCCAATCGATCGTGGTGGACGGAGGCTTGATCAAGACGATTCCCTAGCCCTTCACCACACCTACGGGCCGCAATCGAGCGACGACATTCGAGAGGCCCGCGCCCTCGCACGTCTCGACAACCTCCGTCGCATCCTTGTATGCGTAGGGAGCTTCCTCGGATAGCAGCTTGACGGAGGAGCGAGCGAGCACAATCCCCTGCCCTTCGAGCTCCTTCTTGAGGTCCTGGCCCGACATCACCTTCTTGGCTTTTGTGCGAGACATTGCGCGACCCGCGCCGTGACAAGTTGATCCGAAGGCGAGGTCGTGAGCGGCCTCCGTACCGACGAGGACGAACGACGCCGTGCCCATCGATCCCGGAATGATCACCGGTTGGCCGACCTCACGATACGCGGAGGGGATCTCGGAGCGTCCGGGACCAAACGAGCGCGTCGCGCCCTTCCTGTGCACGCAAAGCGTGCGCTTAGTGCCGTCGACGTTGTGCTCCTCGAACTTCGCGAGATTGTGGGACACGTCGTAGATGAGCGACATTCCCATGTCGCTCGCCGGGCGACCAAGTACCGCCTCGAACGACTCCCGCACCGCGTCCGTCAAGACCTGCCGGTTCGCCTTCGCGAAGTTCCCCGCTGCATCCATCGCGCCGAGGTAACTCTCTGCAACCTCGTGGTCCAGGGGCACGCAGGCGAGCTGCCGATCCGGCAACGTGTAACCCAACTTGGACGAGAGCCGATCCACCACCTTCAGATGGTCCGTGCAGGCCTGGTGTCCGACGCCCCGCGAGCCCGAGTGGATCATCACGCACACCTGACCCTCGAACATTCGAAGGACGTCGGCGGCGCGCCGATCGCGAACCTCATCCACCACCTGAATTTCGAGGAAGTGGTTGCCGGCACCCAGGCTCCCGAGCTGGCTCGCCCCCCGCTCCTTGGCCCTGTCCGAGACGAACTCGGGCTGTGCATTGGGCAGCGTGCCGGCATCCTCGGACAGTTCTTCGTCTTCGTCCCAACCGGCCTTCTGACCGAGGACGAACTTCACTCCCTCGGTGAGGACGGCTTCCATTTCGCGCGCGTCGAGCTGCATGCGTCCCTTTCCTCCAACGCCCCTCGGCGCCCGCCGCCCTAGCATCGCCGTCAGCTCTTTGAGCCGAGGCTGCACCTCGCGCGTGAAGTCGAGGTCGCTTCGGACCAGCCGCACCCCGCATCCGATGTCGAATCCCACGCCGCCTGGAGAAACGACGCCCCCATGGTCGGCGTCCGTGGCAGCGACTCCTCCAATCGGGAATCCGTAACCCCAATGGATGTCCGGCATTGCGAAGGAAGCACCTACAACACCTGGGAGAGTGGCGACGTTGGCAACCTGCTCCGCCGCCCTGTCCTCGAGTGCCTTGTTGAAGAGTGCCTCCGAGGCAAACACGCGGCCGGGAACTCGCATCCCGTCCACGAAGCCGATGGGCAGTTCCCAAAGAAAATCTCCCAGCCTTCGAGGTTTCATCTCGCATCACCTCTATATGCGCTCGAAGTTCATCGGAATCAGATGTCGAAGAACACTCTCGCGCTCCAGCCGTCCGGGCCTTGGTCGACGAGGAGCTGGTGGTATGTCACGGCCTTGATCTGGACGCCCTCAACGGGATCGGAGTCCAAGGGACTGAGCGACACTGCACCCGAAGCAAAGCCGGGCGCGACTCGATGCATCTGGACGCCCGCGATCGCGGCGTCCCGTCCATCCTCCAGATAGAGCACCTCGCTCAGCCAATCGACGAGCAGCGCGCCGGGATCCTCCGCCTCGACCTCGACCTTGACTTCTTCACCCGACCCGGGCCGCCATATCCCGGCGATCTCGGCGAGTGCCCGGGTAGCGCACTCGAAAACTTCGGCTAGTGACTCGCCATGAGCGCGGACCCCTATGTCGGCAGTGTGTTCGAGGATCTCGTAGTCGGCCACAGTCTCATATTGCCCCTCCAGAGGGCCAGCTCACACAAGACGTACAAAGATTCGCCCTTCCGATTCCCAGGCATCCGAACCCAACGCCAGACTGGAGTTAAGGAAACGATCGCTGATTTGTTCTGCATCTACCCCATCGGCGAGACGAGTGAAGCAGTACTCGAGCTTCAAAGGAACGGCCTCGAGAAGTGTCGGACGCCCGGCTTCTATCGTCACGAGAAAGAACATCCCGAGGTCGTTCCTCATCAGTCGATCCACTGCATAGTCGTCGACGAAGTCCCCCAGGTCGAACAGCACGCGGTCATGCGCGCCGTGCACGACATGGGCCGAATGCCCGGCCACGAGCGTTGCTCCCGAACGCCGCAGAATGTCGGCAGCGCGCCGCACGTGGCGCACGGGTTCCGCCACCATGTTGGGCCCCCAATGCGGCGTAACAATCACGACGTCGAACTGGGCGCGTGCGACAGAATCGAGCACCCAGTCGGGCATGCCCTCGCGGAGATCCGCGTACGCGACGCCGGGGCGGTCCTCCGTCGCCGCAAACTCCTCCGGGTGGTCTGTCATTGCGACTACTCCGACACTCGCGCCGGTGACGGATACGGTTGCCGGAGTCCGCGCGGCGTCGAGATCGGCACCTGCTCCCACCACAGCGATGCCGGCGTCCTTCAGGTACTCGAGCGTATCGACCAGCGCATCAATGCCGAAGTCCAGGGCGTGGTTGTTGGCGAGAGTGACGCAGTCGACACCGAGCCGGGCCAAGACGTCGACAGCATTCGGGGGCGCGCGAAAGAAGAAGGGTTTGTGGGGATCGGACCACCTCCGACCGCGAGACGAGATGCAGCATTCGAGGTTCAGGATGAAGTAGTCGGCGCGCCGGGCGAGCGCGTACACGTCGTCGGAGAATAGATCCGCGTCCTGCCCGAGCCGCTCGGCCACACCCCGGCCGAGCATGGTGTCCCCCGCCAGGGCGAGGACCATCCCGGAGCCCCCGCCCTGTTCAGGCACGCCGTTCGCCCGGCGTGCCCGCGGCTACCGCGCAGCTACTCCGTAACCACCCGGCCGCGAAGGCGGGGCACCTTGAAGTCGGCATGCGCCCAGCACTTGTCGCGGGGGTTGTAGCGCGACAAACGCGTATCGCAGCCTGGTGCGGCGCATGTCCGGTTTTGCGCATAGATGCGAGATGGCTTCACGTAGTTCGGCTTTGCGCCCTTGTAGTTACCCGTTTGCATGGGCCTCTCCCATTCCTCCCCCAGGGGGGTGGGACGCGCTCCGGGTGAAACGACTAGCGGAACAGGACAGTAGAGCGCGTCCCGTATCTCCCTGACCTCGGGCCGGCTTCCCGGCTAAGTCAGTGCTTCGAAATGAAGTCCACCACTCCGGCGATAAAGGCCCAGTAAAAAAAGCCGTGGCACCTTTCTGCCCGCGAGAACTCCCCGAAAACCATCGGAATTCGCAACTAGAAGCGGGGCGTCCTACGGCAGGCGGCCGTTCCAGATGAGGGCGAGGGCCCCCGCAGCGATCGCCAGGGCAGCCGCTGCGGCCGCAAACGCATACGTGATCTCCTCGTCCTCCTCGACGAAGCCGATGCGGGAGCCCAGTTCGGAATAGACGCGATCGAGGTCGGATTCGGTGGGTGCTTCGAAGTACTCGGCTCCCGTGGTGTCCGCGATCGATTTCAGAGTCTCGTAATCGGGCGGGACTCGCACAAGGCGGGGGTTGCCGAATTGGTCCTCGAGTTCCACCACACCGTCGGGGGTGCCCAGCGCAATAGTGAACACGGGGATCGACAGCTCGGCCGCTTGGTCGGCCGCCTCCATCGGCTCGATCGACCCCGCTGTATTGAAGCCGTCGGACAGAAGGAGCACGGCGGACGGTCGCTCCGGCCCAGGATCGGGTGCGGGCGACGGACCCGGCGTGGGCCGCCCCGGAACGAGCGTGCGGTCCGATTCGGACCGCCGGACAAGCTCGAGAGCGTCCACTATCGCGTCCCCCATGGCGGTCGCACCGTCGGCGTTCAGCGAGTCCAGCGCCGACTGCACCGACGGCCGATCGGTCGAGGGTTGCGCCAGGACCTGAGCGTTGTCGGCGAACGTGACCAGCGCCACCTTGAACTTCGCCGGAAGCCGATCGACAAAGGAGGCTGCAGACCTCTGTGCAGCCGCGAGGCGCGTCGGATCGACATCGGCGGCTTTCATTGAGCCCGATGTATCGATCGCCAGGATCACGGTCGCCTCTTCCCGGGGGACGAGCACCGTGGTCTCGGGTCGCGCTAGGCCCATCAGCAAGCTCGCCGCTGCAAGTCCATACAAGAGGGCAGGAACCCTCCTCCGCCACAGCGACACGCTCCCGACGACGCCCTCGAGCACTTCGAAGTTCGAGAACTTGACCGAATAGCGCGTGGCGCGCCGCTGCCGACGAAGGTAGAGCGCCACGACGAGAGGGAAAGCGGCGATGGCAACGAAGGCCAGCGGCCAGTCGAAGCTCATCGGCGTATGTGCCTCTTCACCAGATGGTCCGCGAACCGACGGAGCCAATCACCCTCGGTCGAAAGCACGACATGGTCGCAACCGCAGCCGCGAATCAGGCGGCGAACCTCCGCGCGCTCCTTTTCCGCCGCGCTCGCAAACCGTGCCCGGAGCCTGTCGCTGTGAGTGTCCACTCTGAGCTGACGCCCGGTCTCGATGTCCGTCATCCAGACAGTGCCGACGTCGACCAGCTCTTGCTCACGCGGGTCGACGACCTCCACCGCCAGAACGTGATGACGCTGCGCCAAACGACTCAGCGGTCGTTTGAAGTTGTGAGGTCCACGAAAGTCGGAGACCACGACGACGACGCCCCGCGACCGGCAGATGCGAGCTGCTCGATCGAGCGTCTCGAGCATCGAACTGGACGGTGAGCCCTCGGTTGCCTGTTCGGTCCGCAATTTCTTCAACACATGGAGGGGACCGATTCGTTCACGGCTTGGTGGCACGGTGACGGAGCCGTCGCCGCCGAACGTCATGATCCCCAGACGATTGCCGCCGCGCGTGGCCAGGTGCGAAACGGCGAGCAGGACTCCTTCCGCGACGTCGAGTTTCCGTCTCTCCTGCGTGCCAAAGGTCATCGAAGCCGAGGTATCAATGACCATCCACGTCGTGAGGGCACGTTCGGCGACCTGCAGGCGCACGTGAGGTTCCTGCATGCGAGCGGTGACACTCCAGTCGATCCGCCGGACGTCGTCCCCGGGTTCATAGCGCCGGATCTGCGCGATCTCCGTTCCGGCACCCAGGAGCATCGACAGGAAATCGCCGGGAATCAGGCCGTCTATCCGGCGGCGCACCTTGACGTTCAGCCTCCGAAGGAGGACGTCGGGCAGGGCCCCCGGCCCCGGACGATCCGGGGCCCTCTCCGGGGCACGTGCCCGCGTAACCGTCATGCCTCGGTGCCACCTGCGAGCTGCACCGCGGGAACCGGGACGGCTTCGATCAGCTCATCGAGGATCTTGTCTGGAGTTATCTCCTCCGCGAGGGCCTCGTAGGTGAGGACCATCCTGTGACGTAGGACGTCCTTTGCAAGGTCCTGCACGTCGGCGGGCAATGCATACCGGCGACCGCGCATCAGAGCGAGACACTGAGCGGCGCGGACAAGGTTGATCGATCCCCTCGGGCTCGCGCCGAAGCTTATGTACGGCTCGAGGGCGGGCTTGCCGAATCCGGCCGGATCCCTTGTCGCCAGCGTTAGAGCCACCGCGTACTCGGAAACGGGCCGGTCGACGTATATCGCCATCGCGGTCTTTTGGTAGGCGAGCACCTCATCGGGGGCCAGCACCCTGCGAAGCCGGGCGGGTTCCAGAAGAGAACGCCTGACGACCTCCATCTCCTCGGAGAACGACGGGTAGTCGACAACGACCTTCATCATGAATCGGTCGACCTGTGCTTCGGGAAGCGCATACGTGCCTTCGGATTCGATCGGATTCTGTGTCGCCATCACCAGGAACGGGCTCTCCACCGAGAACGTCTTCGGCCCGATCGTGACCTGTTGCTCCTGCATCACCTCGAGCAGCGCAGACTGAACCTTCGCGGGGGCGCGGTTGATCTCGTCGGCAAGGAGGAAATTGCAGAACACCGGTCCGAGCTCGGTATCGAAGTCGCCGGTGCTGGGCCGGTAGATGCGGGTTCCGACGAGGTCGGCGGGAACCAGATCAGGTGTGAACTGAACACGCTGAAACGTGCCGCCGAGTACACCGGCGAGAGTCTTGATCGTGAGCGTCTTCGCGAGACCGGGAACCCCTTCGAGGAGCAGGTGGCCGCCCGAGAGCAAAGCGACGAGGACACGTTCGAGCATCTCGTCCTGGCCGACGATGACCCGCTTCATCTCGAAGAGGGCTTGCTCTAACTTGCTGTGAATTCGGTCGGTTTCGGTGATAGCCCTTACCCGGGAGCCCTCGGCACCCTCATCCCACGCGTTCTCGCTGGGGCCTTGATCCATTGAACCTCCCGTCACTGTTCTCCGATTTGGACCTCGATCGCCATCCGTTTGCCGCTCCTGACAACGTTGAGGCTGACGACCGTTCCCGGTTGCGTCTGCCGGACCTTCGCAGCCAGATCGACCATGCTTGCAACGGGCTCGCCGTCGAAGGTCGTGATGAGATCGCCTTCCCGGACTCCCGCGTCGTCGGCCGGTCCGTCGGGGCTTATCTGCGTGACGAGTGCTCCCGCCCGGCCGCTGCTGGGTTCCGTGCCGCTGACACCGAGGAACCCGATTCTCGGGGTCATCCCTCTGACCAACGCGTCCGCCACGGAGACCGCTGTGTCTATGGGGATCGCAAAACCGACTCCCGCATTGACGCCCGAATCACTGCGGATTGCGTCGTTGATGCCGATGATCCTTCCCTCGCGATCGGCGAGGGCGCCTCCCGAGTTTCCAGGGTTAATCGAGGCGTCGGTCTGAATCATGCTCGTCACCGAAGAGCCCTGAGTGACGATGGCCCGGTCCACCGCGCTGACAATGCCCGATGTCACCGACTGCTCTAGGCCGAAGGGGCTGCCAACCGCGACGGCCAGCTGACCCACCTTTACGGGGACGCCCACGCCAAGGGTTGCAGTCTCCAGTCCTCGGCGCGCCGCCCGCACCACCGCGACATCGGTGTTGGGGTCGGCACCGATCACTTCACCGGCGACCCTGTCGCCGTCGGCCAGCCGGACCGTTACGTCGGATGCCCCGTCGACGACGTGGGCCGCCGTCAGTATGAAACCGTCCTCGTCGTAAACGACTCCCGACCCGAGGCCGGTGCGGGTCTCGATGTGAACGACGACCGGGCGGACGGCCTCGGCGACGGCCTCGACCGGCTCCTGCCCAGAGCCCCCGCGAACAGGCCCGCGCGGCACGGACGTGACCTGCGGCGGTCGTCCGGCTTCCGCCGGGTCCGGCGCTTCATCGTTGAACAGCCCTGCGAACCCATAGCCCAGCCCTCCGACCAGGGCCAGCACGAGGAACACGCTGATCAGGCGCGCGGACCGAGAGCGGGTGCGATCGGCCGGACGGGGTTCATCGGGGGGCTCGAGGACCCGCCTGGCATCGAGTCCGCGCCGAAGCCAGTCCGGCATATCCGGGTCGTAGGGCCTCTTGAACTCGCTTTGCGGGCTCGATCGCCGGCGAAATCCCACGGAGCAACGGTACCCACATCTGGGCTAAAGGAAAGTAAAAGCTTGCTCCGTGAGCGAACCGTCTGCTCTGACCTTCTGAATCCGAAGGTGACAGCAGTCAGTTCGGCGGACCAGGGCAAGTTGAAATTTGGCGCAGCTACCATGACTACATGCGCATTCTCGTCGTCGAGGACGAACAGGATCTGGCCGACGCCGTCGCAAAGGGCCTGCGCCGTGAAGGTTATGCGGTGGACACCGCATACACCGGCGACGAAGCGGTCGAGAAGCTCGACGTCAATACCTACGACCTCGTCTGTCTCGACCTCAATCTCCCGGGGGTAGACGGACGGACCATCGCGCGGCGGCTGAGAGGAGGAAACGGCACGGCGCCCTCCGACTCTCCCGACTCCGGCCCGCGTATTCTGATGCTCACGGCGCGCGGCGAGATCGACGACAGGATCTCCGGCTTGGACGACGGAGCGGATGACTACGTCGTAAAGCCGTTCGATTTCGGAGAGCTATCGGCGCGTGTCCGGGCGCTTCTCCGGCGCGACGCCGGGAAAACGGGAGCCGTCATCAGCGTCGGCGACCTCGAATTGGATTCTGCGCGCCACGAGGCCCGGCGCGCCGGACGTCTGCTGAATCTCAGCCCGAAGGAGTTCGCCCTCCTCAGGTTCTTTATGA
This sequence comes from Actinomycetota bacterium, assembly GCA_035641235.1. GTDB lineage: Bacteria > Actinomycetota > CADDZG01 > CADDZG01 > WHSQ01 > DASQUP01. Next base: position 117 of record DASQUP010000129.1, on the reverse strand, counting down.
GTCACGCGGGCGAGGTCTTTTCCCAGGAGGACCTGCTCGAGCACGTTTGGGACGAGCACGCAGACCCGTTTACGAAGACGGTTCGTGTGACCGTTATGAACCTCCGCCGGAAACTCG
>DASQUP010000128.1:0-5639 GCA_035641235.1 Actinomycetota bacterium | reverse complement strand
CTTCGCAAGTGCCCGCGCCGTTGCAAGACCCAATCCGGAGGCACCGCCCGTGACGAGGGCGACTTTTCGGTCGATGTTCACGCTGTCTCCTGTCGGCCGTGATATCTGCGTGCCGCGTCCCACAACATCTCACCAGTTTTGGCGGCGAAGCCGCGGCGCCTCGCGGCGTTCTCGCTCCGTCACGTACCTTCCAGGTACGCTCCTCCGCTGCGGCCTTGCGAGGCTGGCATTTCGCTCGCCAAAACCTGCCTCACATTATGGGACGCGGCACTAGTAACGGCAGCAGTCTGCTGCGCAGATGTCATGACTTGCACCCAGTTCGCCGAGTGCCGGACGTTCCTCGGATCCCTCCAGGCGTTCGACGATTAGATCGCGGATCATCGCGACGTAGGCCGGGTGCGCCCCAACGGTTTCGGCTCGCACCATGTTGAGTCCTCGTTTCCGGGCCACGGCGGCAGCTTCGACGTCGAGGTCGAATCGCACCTCCATGTGATCCGAGAGAAAGCCGATCGGAACAACAACAACGTCGCGTAGACCCTCGGAAGCGAGCTTCTCGAGGTGCTCGGCGACATCGGGCTCGAGCCACGGGATGTGTGGGGGTCCACTGCGGCTCTGATATGCGAGCGACCATTCGTAAGAGCCGTCAACGCGGTCGTCGACCAGGCGGCACGCGGCCCCGAGCTGCTCGACGTACGAGCTCGAGTCGGCCATACGCTGAGGAATGCTGTGGGCGGTGAACAGCAGATGTGTCCCTGGGCGGGCCGGCTCAGAGATGGAGGCAAGGGCCGCGTTAACTTGGTCGGCCTGGGCCTCGATGAAACCGGGATGGTTGAAGAACTGGCGGATCTTGTCCACCTCCGGCGCCGCGGGGCCTGCGGCCTCCCTCGCTCGAGAGATGTCCTCGCGGTACTGACGGCATCCCGAGTAGGAGCTCCATGCGGATGTCACAAAGCCAACGGCCCTCCGAACACCGTCGCGCTGCATCTGGGCGATCGTGTCGGTCAGCAACGGATACCAGTTGCGGTTTCCCCAGTACACGGGGAGCGTCGGCCCTCGCCGTGCGAGCTCGTGTTCGAGTGCCGCGATGACTTTTCGGTTTTCGGCATTGATGGGGCTGACTCCGCCGAAGTGACGGTAGTGCTCGGCAACTTCGAGGAGGCGCTCACGAGGGACTCCACGACCTCGAGTGACGTTCTCCAAGAACGGCATCACGTCGTCGGGAGCCTCGGGCCCTCCGAACGAAATGTAGAGGACTGCGTCGTATTCGTGGGGCTGCTCGTCGCGAGCGCCGTGAGATCGTCCTTCCACCGGGAGATGTTAACGGTGCCGGTTCGTTAGGGTGCCGATTTGCACGCGCATGGGTCTGAGGAGGTTAGGTGGGGACAGAGCAGCTCTTTCAGTCTGATTCGTACCTGCGGGAGTTCGAGGCAACCGTCACCGCAGCGGAGGGACCGAGCGTCGTCCTCGACGCCACGACCTTCTATCCCGGTGGCGGGGGCCAGCCCAACGACGTTGGGACCTTGATCGCAGGCGACCAGACGTATGAAGTAACGAAGGTTCGGCGCGAAGGCGACTCCCTCGTCCATGACCTCGACCGGACGGGTCCTGCCGTGGGCGCCTCGGTAACCGGTCACTTGGACTGGGATCGAAGGTATGCGTTGATGCGCACGCACACTGCACTCCACATCCTCTGCGGCGTGGTGTGGCGTGATTACGGTGCAAAAGTGACGGGAGGCAACATGCAGCCTCTCTCCGGACGGATGGACTTCGAGTTCGAATCGATGAGCGGCGAGCTGGTGCGCGAGATAGAGGCCAAGGTGAACGCCGAGGTAGTCGCCGCCCGGCCGATCCGAGTGGACTTCCTCGATCGAGATGCCGCGAACCGCCATCCGGACCTCATCCGCACCAAGGTGAACCTGCTCCCCGAGGGGATCCGTTCGGTACGGGTGGTCGATATCGACGGCCTCGATGTGCAGGCGGACGGCGGCACCCATGTGTCGAACACAACCGAGGTGGCCGCTGTGGAAGTGGTCGGTTACAAGAGCAAGGGCAAGGCGAACAAGCGGATCGAGATCGCGCTTCCGGCGACATAGCGGCCCCGCCCCGCGAGCCCGCCCGACCGCCGCCGGCGCGCCGCGGGTACCCTGGGGGCATGGACGAGGAGTCCCGGCAAACCGACGAGCACAGCGGAGGACCTCCAGAGGAACCATCCGTACGCCCCACGCTCCGGCGCAGCAAAAGCGATCGCATCATCGCCGGCGTCTGCGGCGGTGTCGGGCATTACTTCGGCATCGATCCGATTCTCGTCCGACTCGCGTTCGCCATCCTGGTGCTCGCCGGGCTTTCGGGAATCCTCGTTTACATCCTGGCCTGGATCATCATTCCGGAGGAAGACGCTGCCGGCAGCGCCGGCCGGGCGTCGGCATCGGCATCCAACGCGGCGGGCCTGGTGATCGGGGCGGTCCTCGTGGCTGCGGGGGCGATCATGTTGCTCGAGCGGGTGTGGCCTCGTTTCGACGACGTCCTGTGGCCGGTGGCTCTCATCGGTATCGGAGCGGCGGTGATCCTCCAGGGCGCTCGCCGTCGATGAGCGGCACGATCCGCGAACGACGTACTCCAGAGATCCCCACAGTTGTCCTCGGCGCCGTTCTGCTCGGCGTCGGTCTCGCGTGGCTGCTCGACGCGACCGACGCGGCAAACGTTTCATGGCGAGTCGTCCTTCCCGGCGTCCTCATAGCCATTGGGCTGGGTCTTGTTGCCGGAGCCATCACGGGCGGTCGCCAGGGCGGCCTCCTTCCCGCTGGGATTGCGCTCACGATCTTTCTGACGGTGCTGTGGGTGCTCCCCGAGGACCTCGGCAGCACCTTCGCCGGGGGAGTCGGTGAACGAACGGAGTCACCCAGCACCGTGACCGACCAGCGCGCGCGGTACCGGCTCGGCGTCGGACAGCTCAACGTTGACCTTCGCAACCTGGATCTCGAGGTCGGGGCGACTCGGATACGGGCACAGGTGGGGATCGGTCAACTTGTCGTCCGCGTTCCGGCGAACGCCGCCGTCCGTGCCCACGGGCGGAGCGGAATAGGAAACGTCCGGGTGCTGAGGTGCGAGGCCTCCGGAGTAGGCGCCGACCGTGAGTGCGAAACAGATGGATATCCGGAAGCCGATGAGCAGGTAAGTCTCGAACTCGAAGTCGGGATAGGGCAAATAGAGGTGAGACGTGACGGAGCGGAGAACTAGCAGAGGCACCCTCGGCGGCGGGATCTTCTTCATCGTTGCCGGTATTGGGTTCCTTCTCGATGAACTCGACGTCGTTTCTCTCAGTGCGGGCTACATCATCCCCGCGCTGCTGATCATCTTTGGCGCCGCCATCATCATCGAGAGCCGTCCCCGCCGCGGGCAATGACCATCCGTCGTTTGTGCGTCTTTTGCGGTTCCAGTAGGGGGCGTAACCCCGCGTACTCGGATGCCGCAAGCGGGCTGGGGGAATTGCTCGCAGAACAAGAAATTGGGCTCGTGTACGGGGGGACGAGCATCGGGCTCATGTCGGTGGTCGCGGATGCCGCGCTGCGGTCCGGAGGGGAGGTGATCGGCGTGATACCCCAATCACTTATCGACAGAGAGATCGCGCACACAGGGCTTAGCGACCTTCAAATCGTCTCGTCGATGCACGAGCGCAAGAAACGCATGGGCGAACTGTCTGATGGATTCGTGGCGCTTCCGGGCGGGTTGGGGACGCTGGAGGAGGCGGCCGAGGTCCTGACATGGGCGCAACTTCGAATCCACACGAAGCCGTGTGGGTTCCTGAACGTCGCAGGGTTCTTCGATCCGCTCCTGAGGATGTTCGACCACGCCGTCGAGCAGGGGTTCTTGTCCGCACAACATCGTGAGATGGTGCTGGTGGAGGACCAGGCACAGGTCTTGCTCGAACGGTTCCATAGCTATGTTGCGCCGGCCGACAAGTGGGGGCGGACGGACGTTACGGCTCGGGAGATCCCAACGTGACGAAGACACGACCGCGCATCCTCATCGCAGGCGGAGGATTCGTCGGTCTCTATGCGGCTCTCGGACTCGAGAAGCGCCTCAAGTCCGAAGAAGCTGAGGTCATTCTCGTCAGCCGCGAGAGCTTCATGACCTACCAGCCCTTTCTTCCAGAAGCCGCTGCCGGAAACCTCGAACCGAGGCACGTTGCCGTTCCCCTCCGCACGGTCCTCAAGAGGACTCGACTGGTCACCGGACGAATTACTCGGATCGACCACGAACGGCGCGCCGTATCCGTGGCGTCGCCTGGCGGTGGAGATGAACAGGAGATCAACTACGACATCATTGTGCTTGGGCTGGGGTCGGTGTCGCGGACACTCCCCGTTCCCGGGTTGGCCGAAACGGCCGTGGGATTCAAATCGATCGCCGAGGCGATCTACCTCCGCAATCAGGTCCTGTCGCGCATGGATGCCGCCGAATCGACATCCGACGAAGCACTCCGCCGTAGGGCCCTTACCTTCGTGTTCGTCGGGGGAGGTTACGCGGGCGTCGAAGCCCTTGCGGAACTGGAGGACATGTCGCGGGATGCCGCGCGGAGGTACCGCGGCATCGACCGCGAGGACATGCGGTGGGTCCTGGTCGATGCGGCTCCGGAGATCCTCCCGGAAATGGCTCCGGATTCGGGACGCTACGCAATCGACACGCTTTCTGAGCGCGGAGTCGAAGTGCATCTCTCGACCCAAGTGCAATCGGCCGAGGGCGGTCACGTTGTGCTGTCCAACGGCGTGGAACTCGACACGGATACTCTCGTCTGGACGGCAGGAGTGCGGGCCGACCCGCTCGTGAGCCGGCTCGGGTGGCCCACGGACGAGCGCGGCCGTGTGCCGGTCGATGAGTACCTGCGTGTTCGCGGTGTGCCGGATGCGTGGGCGGCGGGGGATTCCGCCGCCGTGCCCGACCTCGACGCCGGGGGCGCGAATCCCCCGACCGCGCAGCACGCACTGCGACAGGCGCGCCGCCTGGCTGCCAATCTCGTCGCAGACCTGCGAGGGGAGCCGCTTCGAGAGTTTCGTTACAAGAACATGGGCGGGTTGGCATCCCTCGGCCGCTACAAAGGCGTCGCAAAGGTGCCCTCGCTGAGGCTGCGCGGGTTTCCCGCATGGTTGCTACACAGGAGCTATCACCTAGTGATGATTCCGACGTTCAACCGCAAGGTCCGAATCGTTCTGGACTGGACGGTCGCACTGTTCTTCCGGCGCGACGTCGTGCAACTTGGATCGCTGCAGCGACCGCGACAACCTTTTCGGGAGGCGGCGGAAGGAAGCGACGGATCGGGTCCGTAGACGTGAGATGGCAATTAACCACGATATATCGTGGCTGGCTGCCATCTCGGGGCTATTCAACAGTTGACTACGGCACGGTGAAGGGTAATCATCGACAAGCTCGACTCCGAAGGAACCCCCCAGGCGCGCGCGAGCCTACTGACTGCGCTGCACGGATTGAGAACCGCAGAGGCCCGGGTGGCCTGGGCGGACGAGGTCGAAGCCCTCCTCGAACAGGATCCCCTTTGACGACGTTGATGAGCCGGCTCGACGGCGTGCAGAAACTGGTCCTCCTCGCGGTCTCCCTTGGCCTGCTTCACCATGCCGACCACGTGGCGC
>DASQUP010000127.1:0-2758 GCA_035641235.1 Actinomycetota bacterium | reverse complement strand
CCTGAACTCGGGACTCAACGATTGGGCAGATCTCGGTGCAATTACGCACGTCGGGCAGGACGAGATCATCGCGGGGAGAGGAGCAGGAGAGCGTCTCAACGAGGCCGGTGTCACGAAGATCATCTGTGCCATCCACGAAGTGGGAAACGTGGCGCTCGACGAGCGCTGCGCCGGCGTGGAGGAGACCTTCCAGGGCGAAGTGGTCCGGGAGCAGATCGACATCAACGATCCGGTCGCGAGCCAGTCGACGATCAGCTCGGCGCTCGAATCGGATCAGGAGATCGACGGGGTTCTGACGCTGAACCCCGACATGGGGACCACTGCAGCTCTCCCCGCCATCCAAGAAAGCGGGCGTGACTTGACGTTGGCGACGTTCGACCTCGGTACCGAGGTACTGCAGGGCATCATGGACGGCACCATCCTGTTCGCGATAGACCAGCAGCAGTACATGCAGGGTTACCTGCCAATTGTGTTTCTGACGCTCTTCAAAGACAACCTGAATACCGCAGGAGGCGGTCAGCCAGTGTTGACTGGTCCCGGATTCGTCACAGAGGAGAACGCCGAGCAGGTGCTCGAATTGACCGAACAAGGTACGAGGTAGGCGGCGGCGCGGGCGGGGATGGTCGCTTCGTCCTCGGCCCGCACCCGCATTGGCGCGGAGCGGCAGGAGGAGCGATGGCGGAGCAGTCGGCCTCGGCGGTGACGGCGGTACGGGAACCACTCGCGCCGCGACCCGGCATTTTCAAGCGGATGTTCGGCCGCCCCGAGTTCGGGTCGGTGATGGGAGCGATCATAGTAGCCGTGTTCTTCACATGGAGAGCCGACGCCTTCTTCACGACTCGCGGCATCGCCAACGTTTTAGACCCATCCGCGAGTCTGGGGATCATGGCCGTGGCCGTTGCCCTCCTCATGGTCGGGGGCGAGTTCGACCTCTCAGCAGGGGTCATGATCGGGGCTACCGGAACCACGTTCGCGATGCTCACGGTCGAGGCCGGGCTGAACGTGTGGCTCGCGATGCTGATCACTCTGATTTTCGCAGTCTTGATCGGACTGTTCAACGGGTTCATGGTTCTCAGGACCCGCCTCCCGAGCTTCATCGTTACCCTGGGGACGCTGTTCATGCTCCTCGGGGCCAACGTCGGTGTGACCCGTCTCGTCACCAACCGGGTGATCGTCAGCGGAGTGGGGAATGTCCCCGGCGCCGATCTACCGTTCACAATCTTCGCCTCCAGTCCGATAGGAAGATTTCGCGTTACCGTTATCTGGTGGCTGGTGATCACGGCGCTGGCGACGTGGGTACTGCTGCGCACCCGTTTCGGCAACTGGATCTTCGGGGTCGGGGGCGATGCGCTCGCCGCCCGCAGTGTGGGGGTACCAGTAGCCTTCACGAAGATCGCGCTGTTTGTGTACGTATCTGTGTCGGCTTGGCTGGTGGGGATGATGAACACATTCCGACTGTCCTCGGCCAGCGTGTCCACGGGTATCGGGCAGGAGTTTGAGTTCATTATCGCCGCAGTGATCGGGGGCTGCCTGCTCACAGGCGGGTACGGTTCGGCGATCGGGGCCGCCATCGGCGCGCTCATCTTCGGAATGGTGCGACAGGGCATCGTGCTGTCGGGCTGGAACAGTGACTGGTTCTTCCTTTTCCTCGGTGTGATGCTGTTGATCGCGGCTCTCATCAATCAGGTCGTGCGCAGCAAGGCTGAGGAGGCGCGCTGATGACCGACACCATCGAAGTCGACTCGATATCGAAGTACTTCGGCCAGGTCACAGCCCTCGACGGCGTGTCGGCCACAATCGCCGGCCGTGAGGTCACATGTGTGCTCGGGGATAACGGGGCGGGCAAGTCCACACTGATCAAGATCCTGTCGGGTGTGTTCAGGCCGGACGAAGGTGTGGTGCGCCTAAATGGGGAGAGGATGAAGTTCTCGTCGCCCCGCGACGCGCTGGCGCGGGGTATAGCAACCGTCTACCAGGATCTGGCCATGATCCCCCTAATGTCGGTCTGGAGGAACTTCTTCCTCGGCAACGAGCCGGTGCGCGGGCTGGTGCCGGTACGCAATCTCAACGTGGACTGGGCGAAGCGGACCGTCGTAGACGAAATGTCCAAGATGGGCATCAGGATTCGCGACCCGGAGCAGCGCGTCGGCACGCTCTCGGGGGGCGAACGTCAGTCGCTCGCAATCGCGAGGGCCGTCTACTTCGGAGCGCGGGTTCTGATACTCGACGAGCCCACCGCCGCGCTCGGCGTGAAGCAGGCCGGCATCGTTCTGCGGTACATCGTCATGGCCAAGAAACGAGGTCTCGCGGTGCTCTTCATCACCCACAACCCAAACCACGCGTACCCGGTCGGCGATCACTTCGTGATCCTTCGCCGCGGTCGCGCGGAGGGTGACTTCCGCAAGGAAGAACTCCCCCTGGACAGCCTCATGCAGATGATGGCGGGCGGTGAGGATCTCCGCGACCTCGTCGAGGAGCTGGAGCGCATCGCCGCCGAGACCGGCGAGGCCGAGCTGGCAGAGACGGCGCACGGCATCGTGGCGGAGGTCGAGGACCTCAGAGGGATCGGCAGGGGCGATCAGAGGTGAGTGCCTGTGGATGAGCGTGAAGTTCCCGACAGCATGATCGCAGCGGTCTTCGAGGGCGACGGACGTCTGTCGATAACCGAGCGGCCGGCGCCTTCCAGGGAGCGCCCGGACGACGTTCTCATCGAGGTGGAGGCGTGCGGGATCTGCGGCACCGACGTCCATATTCTCGA
>DASQUP010000126.1:0-24321 GCA_035641235.1 Actinomycetota bacterium | reverse complement strand
GAAATGATCATCCTGCATATTTCGGGCGCAAATGCCCCGCCCTTTATCGCCGGGAGCCGAAGGACGATCACCCAGGGGGAGGCGGGGGCGCCGAGGGCTCGCCCGTGGCGGATGCCGTGCCTTCGGCCTGCATGTGCATGTAGCCGCCGTAGGCGATCGCCGCCGCCAGGATTAGACCCAGGAACAAAAGAATGCCGCGCGAGATGTCGAAGCCGGCGGCCGCTGCGATTGCGCCAACACCACCGTCGTTGGGCCCGGCGAGCACCCCGATCAGGAGTCCCAGAGTGGCCAATCCCCCCAGTGCGACATACAGGAGCCCGAGGCTCAGCGGCAGGTCGGGTAGCTGAGTTCCAGCGGCTCTCAGCCCAACGACCACCAAAGCCACGATCGCCGCGATCAGGGCGAGTTTCACGAGGAACCCGTAGGCGTCCGACCAGGGTCCGAAGCTCTCACTGGCGAGTCCGGCGAACTCGTATGTTGCCCACATCGGGATGAACGAGAGAACGACCAGGAGGGCGGACGCGCCCCCTACGATCTTCTCTCCCATCGTCAGTCTGTTGATATCCACCGGCTGAGCCTACGCGAAAGAGGCCCGAGAAATCTACGATCGCACCGATTTCGCCCAAGTGTCTGCTGTGGCCTTCGGAATCCGCGGCCTTTTCCTTTCGGCGCCCGATGGGGCAAACAAGGGCCGAAAGGAAAGGGTCGTTTGGTCAGGGCAGACAGTTCGGCAGAAAGGGGTCAGGCGGCGCGCCGGCGGCGGCCGAAAGTCGCTCGCCGGACCGCTCGCGGAAGGCGGCGGTTCTCATGGAGGTAGACGACTCCCGCGTAGCACTGAGCGAACGCCAGCGCGGTCGCGGCGTAGAGCAGCACTCCTCGCCCGAAGCCCGTGCCGGGACCCTGCAGGATTCCGAGGACGAGGAGCAGCGCTCCGGCTCCCGACAGTTTCAGATACGCGCTCGGGGTCGGGACGATCTCCTTCGATGCCGCCCGAGACAGTGCCAGGACCGCAGCAAAGAGAACTGCCGCGATTCCCAGCCGCTGGGGGATACCGAAGGCTCCCCACATGCTGAACGATGCTCCAAGCGAGTCGAACGTCGCCCATCCCTTGATGAACGACGAAGCGAACAGGATGGGACCCGTTGCGGCGATGGCCTTCTCGGCAGGCGACAGCCTGTGCAAGTCCAATCCTGTGCCTCCGGTCACGGAACAGACGGCAGTCGATTTTGAGAGTCTGAAAATACCCGAACCGACCTCCCCTCGCGCTGGGGGGTCCGTCGATAGAATCCGGACGTAACCGACCCCGATCAGGGAGGGAGTGGGTCCCGTGGCCGTCATCAAGACGATCGATCTCGTCGGCGTCTCTACCGAATCGTGGAGGGACGCAGCCAATCAGGCGCTGAAAGAAGCGTCGAAGACGATCCGCGGGATAACGGCGATGGACATACTCGAGACCTCCTGCAACGTCTCCGATGGAGAGATCTCGGAATACCTGACGCACGTCCGGATTCAATTCCGGATCGAGCGGTAGTGCCTCAACCGCGCCGAGGACAGGATCGTTAGATATGGCGGGCATCGCCCTCGTCGGCATCCAATGGGGGGACGAGGGCAAGGGCAAGGTCACCGATCTACTCGCCCAGAACGTGCAGGTTGTCGTCCGGTATCAGGGCGGTAACAACGCAGGCCACACAATCGTGGTTGATGACCAGCGTTATGCGATGCACCTTGTCCCCACCGGAGTTCTGTATCGGCACTGCACGCCGGTCATCGGACCGGGCGTCGTCGTCAATCCACATGTACTGCTCGAGGAGATCGACCTGCTGACCGAACGCGGAATCGATACGTCGCGGCTGCTCGTTTCCGGAAACGCCCACCTCGTAATGCCGTACCACCTCCAGCTTGACTTGGTAACCGAGCGACGCCTCGGCAAGAACCGACTTGGCACGACGAAAAAGGGGATCGGTCCGGCCTATGCGGACAAGGCGGCGCGCATCGGCCTCCGCGTCCAGGACCTGCTCGACCACGAGATCTTCACCGCGAAGCTGGAGGTGGCGCTAAAAGAGAAGAACCTCCTTCTCACCCGCGTGTACGGACGGTTGCCCATCGAACTGGGTGAGATCCAGGAGACCTACGAGGGCTACGGGGAACGGCTTCGTCCCTACATCACCGACACGGCGAACTTCGTTCAGAGAGCGCTCGACGACGGCAAGACCGTGCTCTTTGAGGGAGCGCAGGCGACGATGCTCGACCTCGACCACGGCACGTATCCATTCGTGACGTCCTCGAATCCAATCGCCGGCGGGGCGTGTGCCGGTGCGGGAGTCGGACCGCGCGACATCGCGCGGATCATCGGGATCACGAAGGCCTATTGCACGCGTGTTGGCTCCGGCCCGTTCCCCTCGGAGGCCGATCCCACAGACGCAGAGGTGCTGGTGGAAGAAGGCGGCGAATACGGCACGACCACTGGGCGAAAGAGACGTTGTGGATGGTTCGATGCGGTTGCGGCGCGTTATGCGGCGCGCCTCAACACAATTACCGAGCTGGTTGTTACGAAACTCGACGTGCTGTCTCATTTCGACAGGATTCCCGTCTGCGTCGCGTACGAGTATGAGGGCGAGCGCTACGAGGATTTCCCTCCCCACCAAACGATCTTCAACAAATGCAGGCCGGTCTTCGAAGAAATGCCCGGCTGGCGTGAGGACATACGATCGGCGCGCCGAATGGACGATCTTCCCAAGGAGGCGCGCGCCTTGCTCGAACGCTTCGAAGAATTGAGCGGCGCGCCGGTGTCGTGGGCTTCGGTGGGACCCGGTCGCGAGGAGATGGTTCCGATGCACGAGGGGATCGCGTGAGGGTTCTCATCCTCGGGTCCGGCGGCCGCGAGAGTGCGCTCGCGTGGGCGCTCAACCGATCGAGTTCGGTAAACGAACTCGTCGCCGCTCCGGGCAACGCAGGAATTGCGGAGTTCGCGACGACCCTTCGGGTCGCCGTCGACGATCCCGCCGCAGTTGTCGCGCTCGCCCAAGAGCTGCGGCCCGGACTCGTGGTGATTGGACCGGAGGCGCCGCTCGTTGCCGGTGTCGGCGACGCGCTCCGGTCCGAAGGATTCGGCGTGTTCGGCCCGAACGCAGGCGCCGCGCGCATCGAGGGCTCGAAGAGTTACGCGAAGGAGCTCATGGACCGCGCAGGGATACCGACGGCGCGCGGGCAGAAGTTCGACTCGGTTCCAGATGCCGTCGCATATATAGACGAACTCGGTCCTCCTTACGTCATCAAGGCTGATGGGCTCGCGGCGGGCAAGGGTGTCGTGGTCACGGAGGATCGCGATCGGGCGGTTCTCGCGATCGAGGAGCGAATCGATACCGGAGTTTTCGGCGATGCGGGCCGCACGATCGTCATCGAGGAGTTCCTCGACGGACAAGAGCTGTCGCTGATTGCTGTTAGCGACGGCGGGACCGTCGTCGCGTGTGAGCCGGCCCAGGACTACAAACGCGTCAAGGACAACGACGAGGGTCCCAACACCGGAGGAATGGGGTCCTACAGTCCCGTGCCCGCCTGCCCGCCCCCGCTCGCCGAGCAGATAGTTGCCGAGATCATCGAGCCGATGGTGGACGCAACTGCGGCCGCGGGCGAACCGTTCTCCGGCGCGCTGTACGCCGGTCTCGCGTTGACGTCGAAAGGTCCCAAGGTGGTCGAGTTCAACGTGCGTTTCGGCGACCCCGAGACCCAGGCCCTGATCCCCCGTCTGCGTTCGGACTTCGGCGAGCTGTGCCTCGCATGTGCATCCGGCGATCTCTCCGGGACGAAACTCGAGTGGTCGCCGGAGGCCTGCGTTTCGGTTGTGCTCGCATCGCGCGGTTATCCCGGCGACCACCAGACCGGCGTTGAGATCCGAGGACTCGACGCCGCGGCCGAACGCCCGGGCGTCAGTGTCTTCCACGCCGGGACGGCCGCAGACGACGGGCGTGTCGTGACTGCGGGAGGCCGCGTGCTCGCAGTGAGTGCTCTCGGGGGGACATTCGCCGAAGCTCGAGCGCGTGCGTACGACGCGGCGCGCCTCATCGAGTTCGAAGGGGTACATGCCCGCACCGACATCGCCCTGCGCGCCGAGATCAAGGAGCGCACCGAATCGTGAGCGCGCTCGTCGGAGTGATCATGGGATCTCAGTCGGACTGGTCGACGATGAGTCACGCGGCCGAGACCCTGGAGTCGCTTGGGATCCACTACGAGGTTCAGATCGTGTCTGCGCACCGAACACCCGACCTGTTGTTTGAGTACGCGAGCAGCGCCGAGGAGCGCGGTATCGAGGTGATCATCGCCGGTGCAGGAGGTGCCGCGCACCTGCCCGGAATGACCGCCGCAAAGACGAAGCTGCCGGTGCTCGGAGTCCCCATCGAGTCGGCCGCTCTGAAGGGGATGGATTCCCTGTTGTCCATCGCACAGATGCCTGGGGGAGTGCCCGTTGGCACTCTCGCGATCGGGCGCGCCGGAGCGATCAATGCAGCGCTATTCGCCGCGCGCATACTCGCTCTCAAGGATCCGGTGATAGCAGAAGCGGTCGCGCGTCACGCGCGCATCCAGACGGAGAGCGTTCTTGCGCGCCCCGATCCGCGCGCCGAAGAAAGTTGATCGGAGTTCTCGGCGGCGGCCAGCTCGGCCGGATGCTCGGGCTGGCGGGGATTCCGCTCGGGCAGAAGTTCACTTTTCTCGAGCCGGCCGACGACCCACCGGCCGGAGCGGTTGGCGAGGTAATCGGCGCGCCGTACGACGATCCCGAGGGGCTCGACGCGATCGCGGCGAGCTGCGATGTCGTCACCTACGAGTTCGAGAACGTTCCGGTTGATTCGGCGCGCCGGATCGCCGAGCAAGTGCCGGTCCTTCCCGGCCCGCAGGCCCTCGAGGTTGCGCAGGACCGCTTGGCCGAAAAATCGTTGTTCACACGGATGGGGATTCCGACCCCGCGTTTTGCCGCGGCGAGTTCACGCGACGAAGTTGAGGCGGCACTCGCAGAGGTCGGCGCGCCCGCGATAGTGAAGACCCGCCGTCAGGGGTACGACGGCAAAGGTCAGGCCGCGGTCTCCGAACCGGTCGCCGCAGATGAATTGTGGTCCCGACTCGGCGAGGTTCCGCTTCTTGTAGAGGAGCGCATCGAGTTCGACCGGGAAGTGTCGATCCTCGCAGTTCGAGGTTCGTCCGGCGCAACCGCCTTTTATCCGCTGATCGAGAACCTGCACCGCGATGGCATCCTGCGCGTCAGCTTTGCTCCGGCGCGCGGGATGGACCCTGGGCTTCAGGCCGACGCCGAACGTTATGCAACGATGCTCCTCGAGTCACTCGACTACGTGGGTGTGCTCGCTATCGAGTTTTTCGAACGCAACGGCAGACTGTTTGCAAACGAGATCGCGCCGCGTGTGCACAACTCCGGCCACTGGACGATCGAGGGAGCGGTCTGCTCTCAGTTCGAAAATCACATCCGGGCGGTGCTCGGGCTTCCGCTCGGTTCGACGGCAACGACGGGGGAGTCCGTGATGGTGAACCTCATCGGCTCCGTACCGGCGCCTGCCGATCTGTTGCGCCTGCGCGGCGCGCACCTTCATCTCTACGGAAAGGCGCCGCGCCCGGGCCGGAAGCTGGGTCACGTGACCTTGGTGGATGCCGATCCGGCGGCCGTCGATACCGCCATGGCGTTCGCCGGCGCCTGAGATGGCAATTAGCCGTGTTATTTCGTGGCTAACTGCCATCTCGGCGCGACATCATTGCGCGCCGAGCCTTGGGAGCGTTGGGAAGTTGGCGGCCGCACGCGGCTAGTCCTGATGTAGCTGACAGGCCGGCGAGGACCCACCGCGTGCGGCGCATCTAAAACCTTGCCTGAGAAATCGACGTTTCGCACGCGCCCTTTAGGGATTTGGGCCCCCGCGCCCCCGTGGGACACGTTTTCTTTTCGCAAAAAGACCCCGAAAACCGCCGGATTTCGCGGCCAGAAGGGTTCAAGAGGGCTCAGTCCTGCTCGTAGGCGTGCCAGGTGATCTCGAGCTTGAGCTCCCGGGATTCGGCTAGATCTCCGAACTCGCTCTCGACCCACGGCTCGATCTCCTCGGCGGCGGCGCGCCGGGTGTTCTCGGGCGTGGCCCAGGTGCACGACCACAGGCCGTCGGCGAGCGCCTCGAGCAGCTCGGCCAGGGTGTAACTCCTGATGCCGTAGATCACGGGGAGTTCCCGGGACCGCCAGCCCAGCTCGGCCATGGCTTCATCCACCCGGCTTACGTCGGTCACGCCTCGGTGTCCAACCGAGAACCCGCCGACCTCGGCCCAGCGCTTCAGGATCGAGCGATGCGGTTCGCCATAGACCCTGCCCCAGCCGCCCAGGTCGCTGAGGAACACCCCCCCGGGCCGCAGCACGCGCACGATCTCGGCGAGGGCGGCCTGCCAGTTCGGGATGAGATGGAGGACGTGGCACGCGAGGGCCGACCCGAACGAGCCCGCGCCGAACGGAAGAGCCGTGGCGTCGGCGCCGACCAGAGGGAACGGGACGTCCCCACCCGCGTTCGAGACGAGCTGCGTGAGCATCGCCGTCGACAGGTCGGCACCCACGAGATCGATCCCCTCGTCGCGCAGCGGCAGGGCGATCCGGCCGGTTCCGGCGCCGATCTCGAGCGCCGGCCCGTGGTCGCGCAACTCCGCGGCCAGCAGACCGGTCACGGCTTGGGACGCCTCCGCCGGCAGCGCCCGGGTCCGATCGTAGTAGCCGACGGCCTGGTCGAATCCGAGGGACTCCCCTGCTCGCACCATGCCGCGACCGTACCCGTCGGGCACCTGCCTAGACACACTTAAGATCGCCTCGATGATCCCCCGATACAGCCGTGACGAGATGTCGGCGATCTTCTCGGATCGAGCCAAGTTCTCACGCTGGCTCGAGATCGAAATTCTCGCCGTGGAGGCGCGCGTTCGCCTCGGTGAGGTATCGGTCGAAGAACTCAGCGAGATCAAGGAGCGCGCCGCTTTCGATCCGGCCCGCATCGCCGAGATCGAGGAGGTCCGTCATCACGACGTCGTGGCGTTCGTCGAGAACGTCCGCGAGAACGTCGGCGACGCCGGGCGCCATATCCACTTCGGCCTGACGTCCTCGGACGTTGTCGACACCGCAACCGCCGCCGCCCTGCGAGATGCCGGGGATCTGTTGGTGGAGGAGATCGGCCGGCTGTTGCAGATGGTGCGCCGTCGAGCCCTCGAACATCGCGACACGGTCATGGCCGGACGGACCCACGGCGTCCACGCCGAGCCCACGACGTTTGGCCACAAACTGGCAGGGTGGGCCTTTGAGCTCGGGCGTGACCGAGAGCGGCTCCGGATAGCGCGCGACCAGGTCGCCGTCGGCAAGCTATCGGGAGCCGTGGGCACCTACTCTCAGCTGTCGCCCGAAGTCGAGACGTACGTGTGCGATCGTCTTGGTCTCAGGGTCGAGGATGCCGCCACCCAGGTGGTGGCCCGCGACCGACACGCCGAATTCCTCGCGGTGATCGCGACCACCGGAGCATCGCTCGAGCGCTTCGCCCAGGAGATCCGGCACCTCCAGCGCACGGAGGTCCGGGAGGTGTCCGAGCCGTTCGGCGCCGGGCAGAAGGGCTCGTCGGCGATGCCCCACAAGAGGAACCCGGTGGTGTGCGAGCGGATCTGTGGACTCGCCCGGCTGCTGCGCGCCTTCGCTCAGACCGGATTCGAAAACGTCGCCCTGTGGCACGAACGCGACATTTCGCATTCGTCGGTCGAGCGCGTCACCCTCGGAGATGCGTGCACGCTGCTCGATTACATGCTTGACAAGATGCGCTGGGTGGTCGACGGGATGGAGGTCGACGCGGAGCGCATGAGCTCGAATCTCGACGCTTCGTACGGCCTCGTGCATTCGCAGAGCGTCCTGAGTGCGCTGTTGTCCAAGGCCGCCATTCAGCGAGAAGAGGCCTATTCGCTCGTGCAGCGAAACGCAATGCTGGCGTGGGAGAAGGGCCGTCCGTTGATCGAGCTCCTCAAGTCCGATCCCGACGTAACGGAGCACCTCGATCCGGACGAAATCGACAAGTGCTTCGACCTGTCGCGTTATCTTGCACGTACGGACACCGTCTTCGACCGCCTGGAGGAACTCTAGTTGCCTCGCCGCCTGAGATGAGCATGGTGGATTCGAGGTATATCGGCTCCGGCAAGGTCCGGGAGATCTATGAGGTCGGCCCCGATCGCATCCTCCTCGTTACCTCGGATCGCATAAGCGCATACGACGTGGTCATGGAGCAGCCCATTCCCGACAAGGGCCGGGTCCTGACGGCGTTGAGCCATTTCTGGTTCGAGACCCTTGCGGAGATCTGCCCCCACCACTGCCTGTCGATTCGGGCACGCGATATGCCGGAGATCGGCCTCCCCGATCTCGGCGGTCGGGCGATGCTTTGCCGGCGCGCCGAGCCCTTGCCCGTCGAGTTCGTGGTCCGAGGGTACCTATCGGGGTCCGGGTGGCGCGACTACCGATCTACCGGAGAGATCTGCGGCCACCGGCTGCCAGACGGGCTCCTCGAGTCGGACCGCTTGCCCGAGCCCATCGTGACCCCCGCGACCAAGGCCACCTCCGGCCACGACGAGAACATCACCGAAACCCAGGCCGCCGAGATCGTCGGTCCGGCATACGCCACGGCGCGCGACTACGCAGTTGAGCTCTACGTCGATGCGGCACAAAGGGCCGCCGATCGAGGCGTCATCGTTGCCGACACGAAGTTCGAGTTCGGCGCAGCCAGCGGCGGCGAGGTGATCCTGATCGACGAAGCGTTGACGCCGGACTCGAGCCGCTTCTGGCCCGCGGACCGCTACCGTCCCGGCGGACCCCAGCCCTCGTTCGACAAACAGTTCGTTCGGGACTGGCTGGACTCGATCTCGTGGGACCATAACCCTCCGCCGCCCGCCCTCCCCGACGACGTCGTCGATGCCACCCGAGCGCGCTACGTAGAGGCCTACGAGCGGATCACCGGCCGCAGCTTCGACGAGTGGGTGGCGGAGGCGACGAGTTGAGCCGGCACGCGACGACGGCTCCCGGCGCGGCTGCAACGGCGCGAGCCTCGGCGCGTTTGGGACTCACGCTGCGCGCAGTTCTAGTCGCGCCGAAGCAGGGTTTCGAGTCCGCGGTCGCAGCTGCGGATCGCCGGGCGCGCGCCGCCCGGAAGCCGGCCGAGGGCATAACGCCCTACGTCCTTTCTGCTCTCGGCGGAGCCGCTCTTTTTCTTCTGTGGCTGAAGCTCGGCGCCCTCTTCGATCTGCGCGATGCACCCCGGGGCAGCTTCCGTTCCGTCTATTTGATCGGAGTCGTCGGCATCGGCGCCGCGCTGGGCCTCGTCTGTCAGGCCGTGTGGGCGGCTATGTCCGCGGCCATCCTGCGATCCGAAAGCGCCCCGCGCCGCAACCTCCGGCTGATGTGGGGTGCATCCGCGCTCCCACAGGTCTTTGCATTGCTGCTACTGCCTCTCGATTTGTTGATAGCGGGGTCCGGAGCATTCACAACAACGAGACTCGAGGACCCACTCGGCGCAGCATGGGCGGCGCTTTCGATCGCTCTGGGGGGCGCCTTCGCCGCGTGGGCTGCGTATCTGTTCGTGCGCGGCGTCGCGATCACGAGCAAGGCCGGCGCGCTCCGTGTCGTCGCAGCGATTGCATCCGGAGTTGTCGTGCTCGCGCTCACCTACGGGCCGTTAATTCTGTCGACGAGGGTGATCTCATGACCTACTCGGCGCGCGTCGACGTCATGCTCAAGAACGGCATCGCCGATCCGCAGGGACAGACGATCGAGCGAGCTCTCCCCGCGCTCGGCTACGAGGGAGTCGGCGACGTCAGGGTGGGCAAACTCATAGAGCTGACTTTGGACGCGCCGGACGCCGATGAGGCGCGCCGCCGGGTCCTCGAGATGTGCGGGAAGCTCCTTGCCAATCCGGTGATCGAGTCCTTCGAGGTGACGATTCGATGAGCGCGCGCGTTGGGATAGTTGTGTTCCCGGGATCGAACTGTGAGTTCGACTGCCGGAGGGCGTTCACCTCGCTCGGAGCCGATACGACCATGGTGTGGCACACCGAGAAGTCGCTTCCCGATGTGGACCTCGTCGTCCTGCCGGGCGGCTTCGCCCACGGCGACTATCTCCGCACGGGAGCACTCGCGCGTTTCTCTCCGATCATGGACGCCGTGCGCAGGCACGCCGAGCAGGGCAAGTTCGTGATCGGCATCTGCAATGGCTTTCAAGTCCTCTGCGAGGCGGGCCTGCTTCCCGGTGCGCTGCGCAAGAACTCGGGCCTCAAGTTCCTGTGCAAATGGACGGAACTTCGCGTCGACGAGACCGACTCACCGTTCACCCGGCGCGCCGAACGCGGTGACGTCCTGAGGATCCCCATCAACCACTTCGAGGGCAATTGGTACTGCGAGCCCGAGGTGCTCGAGTCGATGCGCACCGGCGGACAGATCGTCTTGCGCTACGTCGACAATCCGAACGGGGCGCTCGACGACGCCGCGGGAATCGTCAATGAAGGGCGCAACGTCCTGGGGCTCATGCCACATCCCGAGAGGGCGTGTGAAGCTCTTCTCGGCTCCACCGACGGCACGGTGCTGTTTGGATCCGTCCTCGACAGCATCGGCCTCCCCGTAGCGTGAGCTCATCGGCCGTTCACCGTGAACTCGGACTCACCGACGGCGAGTTCGCGGCAATCCAGGATCATCTCGGGCGCGGACCGACGTTCACCGAACTTGCGATGTTCTCGGTCATGTGGAGCGAACACTGCTCCTACAAGTCGAGCCGGGTTCACTTGCAGAACCTCCCGACGACGGGGCCGCAGATCCTCGTCGGACCCGGCGAGGGCGCGGGCATCGTCGAGGTTGCACCCGGCGTAGCTGTTGCATGGAAGATCGAATCGCACAATCACCCCTCTTTCGTTGAGCCCGTAAACGGTGCCGCCACCGGTGTCGGCGGCATCGTGCGCGACATCCTCTCGATGGGCGCGCGGCCTATAGCGCTGATGGATTCGTTGCGGTTTGGTCCGCTCGACGACGCACACACGCGTTACCTCGTCGACGGCGTTGTGAACGGGATCTCCTCGTACGGCAATTCGATCGGCGTCCCGACGGTGGGCGGGGAAACCATCTTCGAGGACTGCTACACCGAGAACCCGCTCGTGAACGTCGCATGCCTTGGTGTCATCGAGCATGCGCTGATGCGCGGGCGCGCCGATGGTCCCGGCAATGCGGTCGTGCTCATCGGCTCGTCCACCGGTCGCGACGGCATCGGCGGTGCAAGTGTGCTGGCTTCCGCAGAGTTCGACGAGTCTTCCGGAGACAAACGGCCGTCGGTCCAAGTCGGCGACCCGTTCACCGAGAAACTCTTGATCGAGGGGTCACTGGAGCTGATCCGGCGCGGTCTTGTTGTTGGATTCCAGGACCTCGGTGCCGGAGGCATCTCGTGCCCGACCTCAGAGATGGCTGCGAAGTCGAAAACGGGAATGCGTTTGGACCTCGACTCCGTGCACCGGCGGGAGCCTGGGATGGAGCCGTTCGAAGTCATGATCTCGGAGTCGCAAGAGCGGATGCTCGCCGTCGTCGAACCGCGCCACCTCCCCGACGTGATCGAGGTGTGCGAGCGGTGGGAGCTCACCGCCGCCGTGATCGGTGAGGTCACCGAATCGACCAGCGTCGAGGTGTCGTCGGCCGCCGAGGTCGTGGCCGACGTTCCCGCGACCGCGCTTGCGGACGAAGGACCGGTCTACAACCGTCCGTTCGAGCGCCCGGACTGGATCGACGACCTCCACGCCGCCGCCCCGGGGTCAGGCGCGCCGGAGAGCCTCGACGGGGCACTCCTGGACCTGCTCGGCGCGCCGGACGTTTGCTCGAAGCAGTGGGTGTGGGAGCAGTACGACCACATGATCTTTCTCGGGACCGTTCAAGGGCCAGGCGCGGACGCGGCGGTCATCCGGCTGCCCGACCGCGATGAGGCGGTCGCGATCTCCGTCGACGGGCCCGGCCGGCTCTGTTACCTCGATCCCTACCGTGGCGCAGTGGCGGCGGTTGCCGAATCGGCCCGGAACGTCGCATGCACCGGAGCGCGGCCCCTCGCGCTCACGAACTGCCTCAACTTCGGCAACCCCGAGAAGCCCGGGGTGATGTGGCAGTTCTCCGAAGCCGTGAGGGGTATCGGCGATGCCGCCAGAGCCCTTGGGACACCCGTCACCGGTGGCAACGTGTCCTTCTACAACGAGACCAGCGGGCGGGCGATATATCCGACGCCGGTGATCGGAATGCTTGGAGCGCTCGACTCGGCGCGCCGGTCCGTCGGGCTGGGATGGGTTGCCGACGACAACGCGATCGTGCTGCTCGGTCGCACGGACCCGTCGGACTTCGCGGGGAGCCAGTTCGCGAAGGTCGTTCACGGAATCGTCGCAGGGCGGCCGCCGGAGGTCGATCTCGACGCCGAACGCGTTCTGCAACGGCTGCTCGTGGATCACTCTGGGTGGCTGCGTTCGGCGCACGACCTCTCCGATGGTGGGCTTGCCGTCGCGCTCGCCGAGTCCTCCATCGCGGGCGGGCGCGGGTTCTCGATCGACCTGCCCGCCGGAACGCCCCACGAGGTCCTGTTCTCGGAATCGCCGACCCGCGCCGTCGTGTCGTGTTCGGCGGAGGCCGTCGACCGCCTATTGGAACGCGCCGCCGAACTCCGTCTGCATGCGACCGTCCTCGGGCGAACCGGAGGCGATGCGCTCGACTTCGGAGCGTTGTCGGTTCCCTTGAAGGACGCACTCGCGCGGTGGGGTGCCGCATTGCCCTCGGCTCTCTCCGATAGCATCAGTCATTAGATGGCCGGAGAAGCACGCGACGCTTGTGGAGTAGTTGGAATCTTCGCGCCGGGCGAAGATGTCGCCCGCTTGACCTACTACGCCCTGAGCGCCCTGCAGCACCGCGGCCAGGAATCGGCCGGAATCGCGATCTCCGATGGACGCAGCATGGTCGTCTACAAGGAGCTCGGACTCGTTTCGCAAGTTTTCGACGAGACCGTGCTCTCGAGTCTGCGGGGCCACGTGGCCGTTGGACACACGCGTTACTCGACTACCGGCTCGTCTTCGTGGGACAACGCGCAGCCCACGTACAAGTCGTCCCCTTCCGGTCAGATCGCGGTTGCGCACAACGGCAACCTCGTGAATTCGATGGCCCTCAAGGGATTCCTCGCGGAGGCGGGCGGGGACCCTACACCCGGGGCTGCGCGCGTGAAAGGCACGTCCGACACCGACCTCGTCGCCGCCCACATCGCTCGGACGAGCGAGGGCGACATGCACAAGGCGGTTCTCGGCGTCCTCCCCCGGCTCGAGGGTGCGTATTCGTTCACAATGACCGACGGCAAACAGATGTTCGGCGCTCGTGACCCGCATGGGTTCCGGCCGCTGTGTATCGGGCGGCTCGGGGAGTCCGGCTGGATCCTCGCATCCGAAACGTGTGCTCTCGATCTACTGGGGGCTCGTTTCCTGCGAGACGTCGAACCCGGTGAACTGGTATCCATAGGCGCGGACGGGATCTCGAGCGAACGATTCCGAGACGGCCCTCACGCCGCCTGCATCTTCGAGCATGTCTATTTTGCTCGGCCCGATTCGAACCTCATGGGACAGAACGTCTACGCCACCCGCTACCGCATGGGCCAGCGCCTGGCAGCCGAGGCTTCGGTTGCCGCAGACCTGGTTATGCCCGTCCCGGACAGCGGCGTGCCTGCGGCGCAGGGATTTGCCCAGGGCTCGGGAATCTCCTATGGAGAAGGCTTCGTCAAGAACCGCTATGTGGGGCGTACGTTCATTCAACCCACTCAGCGGATGCGCGAGCAGGGGATTCGCATAAAGCTCAATCCGCTGCGCGAGGTGATCGAAGGGCGCAAGTTGATCGTGGTCGACGACTCAATAGTGCGAGGGAACACCACCCGGCAGATCGTGGCCATGCTGAGAGACGCGGGGGCCCGCGAGGTCCACATGCGGATCTCATCACCGCCCATCCAGTGGCCGTGTTTCTACGGGATCGACATGCCGAACCAGGACGAGCTCATCGGATCGCGGCTCGACGTCGACGGGATCCGGGCACACATAGGCGCCGACTCGCTCGCCTATCTCTCCCTTGAGGGAATGGTCACCGCGACCAGAATCCCAGATGATGAATTCTGCACGGCCTGCTTTTCGTCCCGGTATCCCGTGCCGATACCTGCGGAGGAACTACGCAGCAAACACGTACTCGAGCACGACGGGATGTCGCTGGAGGGCCGATCGCAGTGGCCGACGGAAGGGACATAACGGAGACACCAGAAGCGCCCCGAGAAAAAAGCCGGGCCTCTCGGCGGCGCTCTGTCGACCGCAGCCGCATCGCCCATCAGGCGGGCCTCTCGAAGCGGGAGGACCTGAGCCTCACCCACGTGGAGCGCCGGAGGACGCAGCTGTGGACGGTCTCGCTGTTTGTCGTTACGGCAATAACCGTGGCGATCGCCGTTCTCGCCCTGGGCGGGGACCTCCTTCCCGACGAGCTCCGTTTGGAGAACCTGGCCTCGTGGATCGTCGTCGTGCTCATCGGAGGCCTGGCGATTGCGTTTCTCATCTACGTCCTCGATAAAGAGCGCAACCTCAGGGAACTCAGCAGGATGCTCATCGAAGAGCGGGAGAAGATCGCTCGACTGGAGGAGATGGACCGGCTCAAGAGCGACTTCGTAGCGACGGTGTCTCACGAGCTCAAGACGCCGCTAACTGCCATCATCGGCGCGGCCAAGACGGTAGGGACTCGTGGCGATCGGATGAACGAGGAGCAGCACGCCCGGTTCACGGAGATGATCCAGCGGCAGGGGACCCGCCTCCTGAGGCTGGTCGAGGACGTTCTGGACACCGCCCGAATCGAGTCCGGTCGCTCGCACCTCCGGCGCGAGGTCGTTGACCTCCGGGAGCTCGCAGAAAACATCGCCGAGGACCTGGCACAGACGGATCTGGGGACGGATCGGGTCATAACCGTCATATCCGATCCCGACCAGCCGACCGCCTGGGGTGACCCCACGGCGCTTCAGCAGATTGTCGGCAACCTCATGGAGAACGCTCTTAAGTATTCGGACGAGGGGTCGAAGGTAACCGTGACGGTTCAGGAAACCGCTACCGAAGCGATCCTCGAAGTCACCGACGAAGGGCACGGGATTTCGCCCGAGCAGATCGTCACGATCTTCGACCGGTTCCGGCAGGCGGATTCCCCATCGACTAGAGGTTCCGGAGGATTTGGCCTCGGCCTCTACATCGTGAAGAACCTAGTTGCTACACACCGGGGCGATGTTGAAGTTGAAAGCGAGCTCGGCAAAGGGACGACGTTCAGGGTGCGATTGCCGAAGCGAGCCGAGGACGCGGGCCACGAAGGGTAAGGGCGGCATGCTGAAGGTACTGATAGCCGACGACGAACCACCCATCCTCCAACTGCTCGAGACCAACCTTGGGCTGGAGGGCTACGAGACCCGGACCGCGAACAACGGCCGTGAGGCCCTCGAGGTCATGAAGGATTTCCACCCCGACGTCCTCCTTCTCGACGTGATGATGCCGGTAATGAATGGGTGGGACGTCCTGCGGTTCGTGGCCGAAGCCAACCTCGATGTGCGGGTGATCCTCGTATCCGCCAAGGCCCACGACGACGACCTCCTCATGGGGTGGGAGCTCGGCTGCGACGAGTACATCACGAAACCGTTCGACCTAGAGGTACTCCTGGAGCGAGTGGCCACCGTCGCAGCCCGCTAATCCGCACGCCCGTCCGGCCAACTGTTTGCCGTGAGTCACGGTATGCGTGACTGAGTGCAGACAGTTCAGCCTCAAGCTAGTCTTCGCGCATGCTTCAGTACGAGGTCTCGGATGGCGTTGGCCTTGTTACCTTCAACCGGCCCGACGTCCTCAACGCTTTCAACGACGAACTCGGCTTTGCGGCTCTCGACGCCGTGAACGGCGCGGCGGACGACGACAACGTCCGGTGCATCGTCATCACCGGCGCCGGGCGAGCGTTCAGCTCCGGGGAAGATCTCGGCACACTGGCCGACGGCTATCGGGCCGGCGAGGTCCCCGACCTCGGCGAGACCCTGGTGAAGCGCTACAACCCACTCATACGCGCCATCAGGAGCGCGCCGAAGCCCGTCGTCGCGGCGGTCAACGGAGTCGCCGCCGGCGCCGGCGCGAGCGTTGCATTCGCGTGCGACTTCAGGATCGCGTCGGAGAAGGCCAAGTTCGTTCTTGCGTTCATCGACGTCGGGCTGGTGCCGGATTCGGGGGCTGTGTGGTTCCTTACAAAAATGGTGGGAACCGCGAAGGCGTGGGAGCTCGCAGCTACAGGTGCTCCGCTGTCTGCGGATGAAGCGTTGCGGCTCGGCGTCGTGAACCAAGTCTCCAAGCCCGAGGATTTCGAGGCCGCCTGGCGCGAGTTCGCGGGCAAACTTGCGGCGGGACCGACGCGCGCCTATGCGCTGACGAAGACCCTCGCGAACCTGGCCATCGACCGCTCACTCGTCGAACAACTCGATGCCGAGGTGTCGGCACAAACGGAGGCGGGGAAGACCGTCGATCACCTCGAGGGCGTCCAGGCGTTCCTCGAGAAGCGCCCGCCGAACTTCATAGGCGAGTAGTGGACCGCACCCGGATCTCCACCGATGTGCTTATCGTCGGAGCCGGGGCCGCGGGCCTCTTTGCGGCCCTCCACCTTCCGGAGTCGCTCGAGGTCGTGGTGGTGGAAAAGGGTCAGCGCGGTCGAGGGTCCTCGCCGTGGGCGCAGGGCGGTGTAGCGGCGGCTCTCGGTCCGGACGACTCGCCCGAACTGCATGCGCAGGACACGTTGCGGGTCGCTGCCGGGCACGGCGATCCATCGGCCGTCGCTGTTCTGTGCAGCGAGGCCCCCGAATGTGTCCTCCAACTTGCCGAGTTGGGATGCGATTTCGAGCGCACCGAATCCGGCGAGCTGCACGTTGCGCGCGAGGGCGGGCAAACAGTGCCGCGTTCGGTCCACTCCGGTGACGCCACCGGAGCCGCCATCATGAAGACGCTGCGCGAACACGCCGGGCCGCGCGTGACCAGGGTTGAGGGCGTGTGTTTCCAGCTCGCGATCGTGGATGGTCGCTGCTCGGGTGCGTGGGCGTTGACCGACGACGGGGTTGTCGAGATCAACGCGACGTCTACGGTGCTCGCCTCAGGAGGAATCGGCGCGCTGTATCCGTTGACGACGAACCCAGCCGGCGCGACCGGCGACGGATTGGTGCTCGCGTGGGAGGCGGGTGCAGGGATCGCAGACCTCGAGTTCGTTCAGTTCCACCCGACGGCGCTCGCGCTCGGCTCGGAGCAGCAGCACCTGTTGATAACCGAGGCGCTGCGCGGTGCCGGTGCTCACGTAGTAGATGCCGACGGACGCCGGTTCCTCTTCGAACACCACAGCGACGGCGAGCTTGCGCCGCGCGACGTTGTTGCGCGCGCCATCGCCGGGCGACACACATGGATCGATGCGCGCCATCTCGGCAGGGAGCTCCTCGAGCACGAATTCCCAACGGTCGTCGACGGTTGCAGGCAGCACGGGATCGACCCGTCCAGGGACCTGTTGCCCGTGGCGCCGGCCGCGCACTACTACATTGGTGGAGTCCAGACGGACCTCGACGGGCGGGCATCGATCCCGCGCCTTTACGCGGTCGGGGAGTGCTCGAACACTGGGGTGCACGGCGCCAACCGGTTGGCCGGTAACTCGCTCGCCGAGGCGCTTGTATTCGGCCGGCGCGCCGCCAAAGCCATCGCGGCCCAAAGGCACGGACCGACGAAGGCACTTCCGGAGCCGCCGGAGCTCGAGGACTCCGAGATCGACGTGGCTGCCGCGTGGACGATGCTCCGGGAGAGGTGTGAGTCGGCGCTCGGCATCGAGCGCGAGCCGGCCGAGCTCGCGCACCTGATCGACGAGATCGAACCGCTGGCGCTTGTCCCTCCGTCGCCCGACAGGAATCGGCTGGAGCTGAGGGCCGGCGCGATCGCGGCGCGCCTCATCGCCCGGTCGGCCCTGCTTCGGAACGAGTCCCGGGGTGTCCACTACCGGCGGGATCATCCGGACCCGATTCAGTCGTGGGCGGGGGTGCGGCTCCGCCTGGCGCGCGGTGCCGTCGACACCTAACTGCCGAACCTTTCGCGACGCCACGGCGTGGAACCGTGGTTCCACGCGAACGATTCGAAAATCGACGGCGCGCCCGGCTCGACGCGCCGGACCGATATCCTGAGGGTTCGGCGAGCTACGAAGCCCGGATGAGGGGGTGCGCTCCCCATCCGGCGCTCCACAAGGAGGTGGCGCACGTGTCCCGAACGGAAGATGCCTTTCCGATTCTCGGCATCGACTACGTCCAGTTCTTCGTCGGTAATGCCAAACAAGCCGCCCACTACTACAAGGCCCTCGGGTTCGTTCCGGTCGCCTACATGGGCCTGGAGACCGGCTCCCGCGATCGGGTCTCGTGGTGCGTGCAGCAGGGCCAGGTGAGGTTCGTCTTCACAGGAGCGCTCTCATCAGAGTCGCCCATCGCCGAACACGTCAGGCTCCACGGAGACGGCGTGAAGGATGTGGCCCTGCGCGTTCCCGATGCCGAGGACGCCTACAGGGTTGCCCTCGAGCGCGGGGCGACGGGGATCGAGGAGCCGCAGGTCTTCGAGGACGAACGCGGCAAGGTAGTGCGGGCGGCCATAGCGACCTACGGCGAGACCATTCACTCGCTCGTGAGCCGCCAGGACTATTCGGGGGTCTTCTGGCCCGGCTTCCAGGCCGTCGAGGTGGAGTCGTCGGGCGACGGCTTCGGGATCGAAAGCATTGACCACGTTGTCGGCAACGTCGAACTCGGCAAGATGCAAGAGTGGGTGCAGTTCTACGAGCGCATCATGGGTTTCGTGGAGCTCCGCCACTTCTCAGATGAGGAGATCTCAACCGAGTACTCGGCGCTCATGTCGAAGGTTGTTTGGGACGGCGAGGGCAAAATCAAACTCCCCATCAACGAACCGGCCGAGGGCAAGCGCAAGTCGCAGATCGAGGAGTATCTCGAGTACTACCGCACGCCCGGAGTGCAGCACATCGCGTTGACGACCGGCGACATCGTCCGTTCGGTCGAGTCGATGAACGCGACCGGAGTCGAGTTCCTGCGCGTGCCCGGTGTGTACTACGAGGAAGCGAAGCGGCGCGTGCCCGAGATCGCCGACCGCATCGAGGGGCTGGAGCGCAACGGCATCCTCGTCGACAAGGACGAAGACGGCTACCTGCTGCAGATCTTCACGAAGCCGGTGCAGGACCGTCCCACCGTGTTCTTCGAACTGATCGAACGTCACGGTGCGAAGGGGTTCGGAGCCGGCAACTTCAAGGCGTTGTTTGAGGCGATCGAGCGCGAGCAGGCCGAGCGCGGAAACCTCTAGGAGGGAGTTATGGACTTCGTCTTCTCCAAAGGAAAGATCACGCGGCAGGCCCATGTGGGCATCCCCGAAGGTACGTACGAGGAGGAGCACGGCCGCGAGACTTTCTTCGGCCGCGCATCACATCTGTACCGGATGCATCCGCCGACCGCCTGGACCCGGATCGATGGCACCCTGCGCCCGCGAGCGCTTGACCTAAACGAGATGAAGCCGGAAGACCAGGTCGAGGCCAACGCATCGTGGGCCCTCGTGGCCGGCAACGAGGACGTCAGACTGTATGTGAGCCGGCGCGCCGAACCGATGGAGTACTTCCTCCGGGATGCGGACGGCGACGTATGCTACTTCGTCCACCGGGGGAACGGCACGATCGAGACCGACTACGGACCACTGACCTTCGACGTCGGCGACTACATCATCATTCCGAAGGGAACGACGCACCGGATCGTGCCGGAAGGCGACGACAACTTCTTCTTCGTCATTGAAGGAACGGGAGAGTTCGGCATTCCCGACCGCGGATTGATGGGTCGCCATGCCATGTTCGACCCGGGTGTTCTCGAAGTTCCCGAGCCCGATCCCCACGACGAATCCGGGGAGTTCGAGGTCCGCGTCAAACGCGACGGTGAGTTCACGTCGTTGTTCTTTGCATGGCATCCACTCGACGTCGTGGGGTGGCAGGGTGACCTTTGTCCGGTGAAACTCAACATCCTCAACCACCGACCCGTTTACTCGCCGAGCTACCACATGCCCCCGTCGGCACACGCCACGTTCAAGAACGAGGGTTTTGTAATCTGCTCGTTCGTCCCACGGCCGCTCGAAGAGGATCCCGCCGTGCTGAAGGTTCCCTTCTATCACGCGAACATCGATGCGGACGAGGTGCTCTTCTATCACTCCGGCAACTACTTCAGCCGCGCCGGCATCGACGTGGGGTACATGACGCTCCACCCGCAGGGCGTGCACCACGGCCCGCAGCCCGCGGCGATCGAGAAGTCAAAATCGCTGCAACGCACGGAGGAAGTTGCGGTGATGGTGGAAACCGAGAAGCCGCTCGAGCTCTCGGACGAAGCCAAAGCCGTAGTCATAACGGAGTACGAGACTTCGTGGGCCCAGGGTATGGGCCTTCTCGATACGTAGTTGCGGATCTACCGCTATAAGTCGCGCCACGGCGGCTACCAGCCGCGCCTGGCGGTGGCGCTCCCGGGCCGCGCGCCGGTCGACCTTCTCGATGCGTGGAACGATGTCACCGGCACGCGCCTCGACGTCGACACCGGAACTTTTCTGGTATCGCCGTTGCTTCTCATCGAGCAAGGGCCGGAGGTGTGGTCCGAGGTCGCCGACGTCGTACGTGCCGCGGAGGGCGTTCCCGGACTTCGGGTCGATATCGGCGAGTCGGGTTTGAAGTGGCTGCGTCCGCTCGACCGGCTTGCGTCATTGCGCGACTTCCTTGCGTTCGAGAATCACGTCAAGGCGGGCGCCGAACGCCGGGGAACGCAGGTGCCCGACTACTGGTACCAGGCTCCCGTCTACTACAAGGGAAACCACCGCTCGATCATCGGACCCGACGAGGAGTGTCGCTGGCCGCGCTACAGCTCGAAGATCGACTTCGAACTCGAGCTTGCGATGATCGTGGGAGTCCGTGGACGCGACATCGAGCGCGAGGATGCGGGGAAGCACATCTTCGGCTTCACCGTCATGAACGACTTTTCGGCGCGCGACATTCAGTCGCGCGAGATGACGGCGTGGCTCGGCCCTGCAAAGGGTAAGGACTTCGCCACGGCGCTGGGACCGTGCATCGTCACCGCCGACGAAGTCGGGACGGAACCCGACCTCGAAATGATCTGCCGTGTCAACGGCGAGGAGTGGGGTCGCGCCCGGTCGAACGAGGCCTACTGGTCGTGGCCCGACATGATCGTGCATGTTTCGGATGGTGAGGACATCCATCCGGGAGACGTATACGGCTCGGGCACGCCGGGCGGGTGTTGCGGCCTCGATCTCGGTAGGTCCCTTGGCCCGGGTGACATCGTCGAGTTGGAGATCGAACACATCGGGATCCTGCGCAACAAGATCGGACGAGCCCCCTAGACGCGGGCCGCTCGGTTCCTTCATCGAGGGTCAGCGGCGGAGTTCCTTTAGCGCGTCGCGCGCAATCCACCGGGCGCTTCGGGAGTCCTGTTCTGCGATCCGTTCGGCGCAGGCTATGGCCTGCGGCCTCAGGTAGTCGCTGCGTTTCCCGATCTGACGCAGGGCCCAGTTCACGGCCTTCTTGACGAAGTTGCGGTCGTCGGAGGCTTCGCGCTCGATGATCACAAAGAAGCGCTCGAACTCGCGGTCGTCGGTCTTCTTGAGATGGACGGCCATGTAGGCAATCATCGAGAACCCGGCGCGTTTGACGAACTCCTCGGGGCGTTCGCTCCACTCGGCGGCCTTGTCCCACGCAAAGGGTGTCTTGTCGAAGAGGTTCCCGCACACCTGATCGACGATGTCCCATGAGTTGAATCCCTCCGCCCATGTTTCCATCTGCTGCTCGGTGACTGCTTCGGGCCGGTCGACGATGCTGGCGAGGATGCGCGCTTCGTGGATTCCGCTGTCCCACAGCTCGAGGGCGAGCTCGTGGTTTTTGCCGATCCGCTTTGCGATCTGCCGGAGCTGAGTGACGCTGATTCCGAGGGCGAGTTCGGTGTTGATGCCGAATCTCGCCATCCCCTCACGATTGTGCTCGCTCGCCAGGGAGCGAAGCTCGGCGATGATCTCGTCCGCCGCCATCACCTCACCCATCGTTTGTGAACAGGCCGACTTTTATTGTCCGCCTATTCACAAACGTTTGATTGCTAAGGCTGATACCAGTCGTAGGCGCGAGTGCCGAGCATCTCGGCCTCCTCGCCGAGTTCCACAGGGTTGAGTTGCAGAGCGGTTCTGCGGTCGCCATAGTCGAGGAGCGTGAGGGAGATGCCACCGCCTAGGCTCTGCAGTTCCGCCATCACCCGGTCTCCGTCGGACGACCACCCCACCGGATTGCGAGTCTCAAAATCACCCGAGTAGCCCCAATTTTCGTTGTGCGTTCGGCCCACGGTGTGCACAGAAATGTTGCGCCCTCTGTCTGAGACCTTCGGGTAAACCGGAGTGGTCGCAGCCGCGACGGACTGACCATCGGGGGAGCAGACCGGGTTCGACCAGACGCTTTCCACGTTGTTGCTGACGGGCAGGGGCGTCCAATCCGGGGCCGCAGCCGTGACGAGGCGGCGGCCGTCCTTCACTAGGCGCTCATCGGGTGCGACCACAATCAGCGTGTCCTCGCACCATGTCAGGTCATCTTTGTACAGGGCGCGTCCAACCTTGATGCGTGCCGGGCTCGGCGTTCGCCGGATCGCCGTTAAGGAGCCGGACTCGGACGGGAAGCTGCCCTGCCAGGTCTCCCAGTAGAAGATCCACTGGCCGTCGGGCGACCAGCCGGCGATCTCTGGCCGTTCGAACGGATCCGTTTCAGGGAGCTCGTGGGTTAGAAGCGCCCGCTCCAATGCCAAGTCCAGCACCCAGATTTGCGTCCTTCCCCGCGAATCCGGGTCAATCGCGGCGAAGGCCACCAGTCGTCCACCATGGTCGGGCACCAATGGTGTGGCTGTCACACGTCCATCAATATGTGCCTCCTGGGCCTCCCCGCCGGGCTTCCCGAAGAACACTCTCGCTCGACGCCGCCCGACCAGCGTGTCGCCCGCACCCCACTCGGCATCCGACACTTCGCCAAGCGGTTCGCACGCTGCCCCGCCAGTCGCCCGCACAACCAAGCCCTCTCCAAATGAGATCCAGCGACCGTCGGAACTCCATTGAACGTCCGGTTCGACGTATCTGTTGCCGGTTTCGACCAGCTTCATCTCGCCGTCTTGAAGATCGGCCCGGTACACATCTCCGTCGCGCACAAAGGCGACGGCGCCGAGGTTGGAGGCGGGCTCGTACGGCTCGGCCTCCGGACACTCTTGCGGCACGTCGTCGGTCAGGATTACCGGCTCCACCTCACCGGAGGGAGGCAGCGACTGGTCGCCGATCCTGTCCACCGCGAACGTGCCGGCGGCTATTGCGATCACGGCGGCGGCCGCGACCATCGCCGTCATGCGGTGGCGGCGCCGGTCGCGATGGGCGGCGTGGACGAAGATGCTCCAGTCGTTGTCTGTCACCGTCGGCGGAGGGCCCGCCGAGCGGAACAGGTGGCGAAGGCGTTCCTCGGAGTTCATGTCGTCTCCCTAACGTCGTCCTCGAGCAGCGGCCTCAGTTGCCGCAGCGCGCGGTGGATGTCGGACTTGACGGTCCCGATCGGCCTGTCGAGCACCCGGGCAATCTCGGCCTCGGACAGGTCTTCGTAGAAGCGGAGCGCGATCGTCGCCTTCCGTATCGGCGACAGGCGCCTGAGTGCGTGGGCAACCCGGAGCGCCTGGTCGACCTCAGGTGTACGTTCCCGGCTTGGTTCCGTAGGGACCGGCTGGTGGCGTCGCTCGACGATGGCGCGCCGGATCCGGTTGCGGTGCAGGTTCACGACGATGCGCCTCACATACGGCGCCGGGTCGTCCTTCCGGATGCGATGCCAGTGGCGGTACGCGCGCAGGAGGGCCTCTTGGGAGAGCTCGTCCGCGGCGCCGACGTCACCGGTCAGGAACAGAGCAAGCTGCCGAATCTGCCCCGCCTGCGCGAGGTAGAAGGATCTGAACTCGGCATCCCTGCTTTCGGTCCGCATGTCACCTTAGAAAGACACGGGAAGTCGTCGCCTGGTTGCGCCCGCCCAAGCATCTTTGGCACAAAAGTAGCGTCTGGCGCAACTCCTATGCCAAAGACCGCCCGGCGCGGCGCGCCGAGCGCGCTCGCCAAATGGCAATTAACCACGAAATAT
>DASQUP010000125.1:0-22727 GCA_035641235.1 Actinomycetota bacterium | reverse complement strand
AGATCGGCAATCAATAAAGCTCCCCGTTCGGACAACCGCAGCTTCAGCGCAGCAAAGAGAGACCGTTTTCCGTCGTCATTCAGATGATGGAGGCACAGCGACGAGATCACGAGGTCCGCGCCATCGACGGCAGGGAGCCAGTCCTCGGACTTGAGATCGAAAGTATCCGTTCGGCCCCGGGCTCCGAAACGGCCGAGCCGCGCCCTTGCCAGCTCCAACATCTCGAAAGAACCGTCCAGTGCGAGCACGGATGCGTTCGGGAAGAGTTCCAGCAGGGCCTGAGAAAGATGGCCCTCGCCGGCACCGAGCTCAACGGCTCGAAAGGAATCGTCCTGCTGGAAGGGGCAGAGGGTCAGAAGTGTGGCGATTTGTTCGGCACGCGATGGCACCGCCGCGGGCGCCATTGCCCGATACGTGCGCCAGTCAGCCTCGTGTCCGCCCGGCTCCCCAACCCCGGTCAAGTTTGATCGTCCGTCGTCCATCGGTCCCCTCGCCCGAGAACTCCACGAGCACCCGTTCGCCCGGTCGCGCCACCATTCGGGATCCGGCAGACAGTAACCATAGGCCCACCCTGCGAGCGATCGGCCGGTCCCGCGACCCCGCAACCCGCGCCCCAAGTCTCGCCCGACGGGCCTGCTCGTGCAGGGCCCCGCTCCTTTCCGCCGCCAACTCCTCGATCATCAGAGGATGCACAGGCGCCTCCCGATGTAAGGTGTTATCCTTATTTGACCATTACAAATTACAAGCTGGGGAGTAACCCGTCAAGTGGATTTCAGCCATTACACCGACGAATCCGTCGAGCTGGCGATGGATCTGGTCAACACCTATGACATCCCGTACCAGACGGACGATCTGGCCGAAATTGCCGGCCTCGAGCGGTTCCTTGACAAGCACCAGATAAGCGAACCGGCCACCGAGAAAGACCTTGACCGGGTGAAGGATCTCCGGACCGATCTGCGGCGCGTGTTCGAGGCGCAGACAGATCAAAAGGCAGCGGAGATCCTGAATCGCCTACTCACCGAAGCTGGTGCGACGCCGCGGATCAGCGCACATGACGACTCCCCCGTTCACATGCACTTCGAGCCGGTCGGCGCCTCCGTGGCCGACCACCTCGCTGCAACCACAGCGATGGCGCTCGCAGTAGTCCTCTGCGACTTCGGTCGGGAGCGCCTTGGGATCTGCGCATCGGATTCGTGCAGGTACGCATTCATCGACGTCTCCAAGAACCGGCGCAAGCAGTATTGCGGCGACAAATGCGCGACTCGAGAAAACGTGGCCGCTTACAGGCGTCGCCGAGCCGGCCATAGCTGAACTGTCTGCTCTCATTCCCGGATACCGGGCACCACAGCAGACGGTTCGGCACACGTGTGGCCGGCCCTCGCCGGAGCGAGGGCCGGTGTCCGCTCAGCTCTGCTTCCGGCCCAATTCGGCGTTTCTCAGGTCGATCCTGCGGATCTTTCCGGTAAGCGTCTTGGGAAGGTCATCCACGAACTCGATCTCGCGCGGATAGGCGTACGCCGCATAGCTCTCTCGCACATGGTCCTTGATCCTTTGCGTCAGCTCATCCGACCCCTCGTGACCGGGCGAGAGCTTGACGAAGGCCTTGACGATATTGCCTCTCTTGGGGTCGGGAGAAGCTACGGCCGCAGCCTCTATGACCTCCGGCAATTCGACGATCGCCGACTCGACCTCGAACGGACCGATCCTGTAACCCGCCGAAATAATGACGTCGTCGGCGCGCCCCTCGTACCAGACGTAGCCGTCCTCGTCTATGCGCGCGGCATCTTTCGTATGGAACCACTCGCCTCCGAAGTCGGCCTCCGAATCCTCGGGACGGTTCCAGTAGCCGATCGGATAATGAGGGTTGGTGCGCGCCCGAAGACAGATCTCACCGAGTTCGCCGGGTAGGAGCGGCTCCTCGGAGTCGGTTGACAGAATCGCTACGTCCCAGCCGGGCAATGGCCGGCCCATTGACCCCGGCCGCACCTCGACGGTCGGGAAGTTACCGCAGAGCGGGTAGCTCTCCGTCAGGCCGTAGTAATCGAAGACCGGGATGCCGAACTGCGCCTCGAACCAACGAATGACCTCCGGATTCAGTGGTTCACCTGCCGAACAGGCGATGCGCAGCTTGGTCTTGTACTGAGAACCCGGGTCCTTGAGTTCCGTCATCGCCCGCAGTGCAGTCGGCGTAGTGAACATGTTCCCGACTTTGTATTTCTCGAGGACGTACAACGTCTGCTCGGGGTCGTACCCGCCCTCGCGCTGGAACACTGCCACGGGGACGCCGTACTTCCACGGGCCCAATAGACCGGGCACGATCCCGGCTATCCACGCCCACTCCCCGGTGGAGTGGAACACCTCGTCGTCTCGGACGTCGTGGCAGAGCTCGTACTCGTTGTGCCCCAGCAAATAGCGGTGCGCGTGAAGGATGCCCTTAGCCTGTCCGGTCGTCCCGCTCGAGTAGTAGAGCTGGGCCGGATCGTCCGCCGAGGTAT
The DNA here is from genome assembly GCA_035641235.1 of Actinomycetota bacterium. Classification (GTDB taxonomy): domain Bacteria; phylum Actinomycetota; class CADDZG01; order CADDZG01; family WHSQ01; genus DASQUP01. The sequence goes on along the minus strand of DASQUP010000125.1, from coordinate 20,232 downwards.
CGACCGTGTTGAAATCGTCCGAGGCATCCTCCATAGCGGCATCGAGATCGACATCGCTCCCGGTGAGTGAACCCTCTGCGTTGAGCACCACGGCGCGCTCGAGAGACTCGACGCGTTCCCCCATTCCCTCCAGCCGAGGCCGGTTCTTGCCATCGGTGATGATGATCTTCGCCCCCGAATCCATTAAGCGGTGGGCAATGCTGTCGTCGCCGTAGAGCTGGGACAAAGAGAGCAGGATCCCACCGAGCTTGTAGACCGCAATAAAGGCAGCCGCCGTCTCCGGCAAGGATGGGAGGAGCACCGCCACCCGATCTCCCCTCGTGACGCCCAGGCCCGTGAGGACGTTCGCGATCCGGTTGGACATGTCTCGCATGTCGCCGAACGTCAGCTCACGTTCGTTGCCCTGCCAGTCCTCCCAGAGCATCGCCAGCCGCTCGGGATCGTGTTTGTCGACCGTGTCGGCGGCGATGTTGTAGCTCTCGGGTACATCCCACCTGAAGGCCGAGACCATCTCGTCGTAGGTCCCCGGACGGTAGCGCCTGTAATCGGACACCGGACCCACCCCCCTCTGTGTGGCGCGGAATCCAGTCCAGAATAGACCCGGAGACACGCGGGCGCTTCGGGTGAAGGGCTCCCACCCAATAAGGAGGATGGATGAGACTGGGAATGGTAGGGCTCGGCAAGATGGGCGGAAACATGACCCGCCGTCTGCTGCGAGACGGGCACGAGATCGTGGGCTACGCACCGGAGACTGAGGCAGTCGATGCCGTCGTTCAGGAAGGGGCGGAGGGAGCGGCGTCGATCGCAGACGTGGTTTCGAAACTCGAGAGCCCTCGTTGCGTGTGGACGATGGTGCCTGCGGGTGCGCCGACCGAATCGGTTGTCAATGAACTAGGCGAGCTGCTAACAAGCGGCGATGTCATCATTGACGGCGGCAATTCACACTACGTGACAAGCGCGGCCCGTGCCGAGGCGCTCTGGGGGCGCGGGATCTCATTCATCGACTGCGGAACGTCCGGTGGGGTCTGGGGACTCGATGAGGGTTACTGCCTGATGATCGGAGCCCATCCCAACGCGTTCTCCGTCATGGAGCCAATCTTTCGGAGCCTGGCACCACCCAATGGCTATGCCCACGTCGGACCGCCGGGCAGCGGTCACTTCGTGAAGATGGTCCACAACGGAGTCGAGTACGCGCTGATGCAGGCATACGCCGAGGGTTTCGAAATTCTCAACAGCAGCGACTTTGGGATCGACCTCCCACAGGTTGCGGAGGTGTGGCGTTATGGGAGCGTCGTGCGGTCGTGGTTGCTCGACCTTGCTGCGAGTGCCCTCAAGCAGGACCCCGGTCTCGAGAGCCTCACCGGCTGGGTGGAAGACTCCGGTGAGGGTCGATGGACGCTGCAGACTGCGATCGACAATGCCGTGCCGGCGCCTACGATCGCCTTGTCGCTGTTTGCGCGCTTTGCGTCGCGTCAGGAGAACGCTTTCTCCAACCGGGTTCTGGCTGCGCTGCGCAGAGAATTCGGTGGTCACGCCGTTCACTCGGCGCATGAATAGCCGAGCCCCTCGCCATTCCGTTCGCCGCTTGTCGGCCTTCTACTTCTGCACTTTAGGGCTGCGAACAGAATGGCTGGGGAGCGCGGCGCCCGGTTATGGCTTACGGAAAAGCAGGCAGGAGTTCTGGCCGCCGAACCCAAACGAGTTCGACAGCGCAAGCCGGACGTTTGTCTCCCGCGGCCCCTCACCCACGTAGTCGAGGTCGCACTCGGGATCGGACTCGTCCAAGTTGATCGTGCCGGGAATAACGTTGCGCGCCACGGCCAGTACCGAGACCATCGCCTCGACGGCTCCGGCGGCTCCGAGCAGGTGCCCGGTCTGGGACTTCGTCGACGACACCGGAATTCGTTTCGCTTCGACGCCGAACGCGCTCTTGATCGCGATCGTCTCCACACGATCGTTGTATGGAGTGCTCGTTCCGTGTGCGTTGATGTAGTCGACCTCGTCCGGGTTGGCCTTAGCGTCGTTCAATGCAGCGCGCATGGCGAGAGTGGCTCCCGCACCTTCGGGGTCGGGCTGCGTCACGTGGAACGCGTCGGCGGAAGCGCCGTAACCTGCCACTTCGGCGAGGATCGGCGCGCCCCTTTTCTCGGCGTGCTCGCGGGTCTCGAGTATCAGAACCCCCGCACCTTCTCCGAAGACGAACCCGTCGCGATTCTTCTCGAACGGACGGCTCGCCGCCCCGGGATCGTCGTTGCGGCGCGACAGTGCACCCATCCGAGCGAATGCGGAAACCGACAACGGCGTAAGGGCAGACTCAGTTCCTCCTGCAATCATCACGTCCGCCGCCCCGGCCTTCAGGTTTCGATACGCCTCACCGATCGCGTGCGCTCCGGTCGCGCACGCCGAGGTCGGCGCGTAATTGGGGCCGAACAGTTTGAACTTCATGGCGACGGCAGCGGCAGCCGCGTTTGGCATCAAACGAGGCACCATGAACGGGCTGACCCGGCGAGGACCACCCTTGAGCAGCGCCGAGTGCTCTCGCTCGATCGTCCCGATCCCGCCGATTCCCGAACCGATGATCACCCCGACGCGGTCGCCGTTGCTCTCGAAGTCGAATTCGCCGAAATCCTCGATGGCAAGTGTCGTCGCCGCGACGGCCATCTGCGTGAAGCGGTCGGTGCGGCCGACCTGCCTGGCGTCGACGTAGTTGGCCGGGTCGAAATCGGTTACTTCACACGCGATCCGAACCGGAAGGGACTCGGTTTCGAACTGGGTGATGGGACCCGCCCCGGAACGTCCCGACATCAGGCCGTCCCAGAGACCCTCGGTTCCGGACCCAATCGGCGTTACGGCGCCGAGTCCCGTTACAACAACTTGTGTCATGTGCTAACGGCCACCTTCTTCTCGATGAGGTCGACTGCGTCGCTGACGAGCTTGACGCCCTCGAGTTCCTCATCGGGAATCTCGATGCTGAAGCGCTCCTCGAGACCGACCGTCATCTCGACGGTGTCGAGCGAGTCGAGTCCGAGGTCATCCTGCAGGTCCGCCTCGAGGTTCACCTTGTCCGACTCGATACCGCGCCCGACGAGGTGCTCCTTCAATGCGTCGAAGATCTCCTGGCGCTTGTCTGCCACGATGATCACTCCTTTCTGGTTCGACGGCGCCCTACGCCGTCATTCCTCCGTCTACTACGAACACGCCTCCCGTGATGAACTCCGCCTCATCCGAACACAGAAACCGAACGAGTCCCGCGACATCGCGGGGCTGGCCGGCTCGCCCTTGTGGCACGTGTTCGACCAAGGCTTTGTAACGATCTTCCGAGAGGCTGGTGGTGAGTTCCGTTTCGATCAACCCCGGCGCAACGACATTAACCGTGATCGACCTCGAAGCCACTTCACGAGCAAGAGTCTTGGTGAGCCCCACCACGCCCGCCTTTGCAGCGGCGTAGTTGACCTGGCCCGGACTACCGTTGAGGGCGCCCACCGAGGCGATATTTACGATCCGCCCCGTTCGCGCGCGGATCATGCCCTTCAGTGCCCGCCGGGAGCAGGCAAACGTCCCAAACAGGTTCGTCCTGATTACCCGATCCCACGTCTCGTCCTTCATGGAGAGCGCCAGCCCATCCTTGCGCGTGCCGGCATTGTTCACGAGCACCCCGACCGGTCCGAGCGACTGCTCCACTTCGGTGAAGAGCCTCTCGACCTGTTCGGTGTATCCGATATCGGCCTGAACGACGATGCCCTCTCCGCCGGCGAACTCGATCTGGGTGAGGGTCTCCTTCGCTTCATCGGCGCTCGATGCATAGTTGACCGCAACCGGATGCCCGGCCGCGGCAAGTTCGATCGCGATCGAGCGACCGATTCCGCGCGAAGCTCCCGTAACCAGAGCGACGGGGCGATTACCCACGAATGTCACCAGCCAGTGCAACCGATTTTGACTGCCGGTCTCCGGTGCCCCACACCACGAGCCCTGCGCCCCAAGTAAATCCGGCTCCGAACGCGGTCAGCACGATGTTGTCGCCATCCGAGATGGTGCCGGACTCGTACGCGTCGGCCAACGCGAGCGGGATCGATGCGGCGGAAGTATTGCCCACCTGAGCGATGTTCGTGAGCACCTTCTCCATAGGGAATCCGAGACGATCCGCAACGGCACGCAATATGCGCGCGTTTGCCTGGTGGGCAACGAGCAGGTCAACGTCGTCCCCGCTCATGCTGGTGTCCTTGAGGAGTTCGGCGACCGAGGCCGACATCTGCTCGACCGCATGACGATAGACCTCACGTCCCTCCATGTGGAGATAGGGCTCTCCGTCGGGTATAGCCAGAATCGACGCCCGCGACCCGTCCGTCCTGAGATTGAAGGGCCCCAGCCTCGAAGGGCCGTCGAAATACTCGACGAGGGCGGCGCCTGCTCCGTCACCAAAGAGGATGGAGCTGCCGCGGTCATCCGGGTCCGTGTAGCGCGTTAGGAGGTCCGATCCACAGACGAGAACCCGGCGCGCAGTGCCGTTCTCGACTAGTGCAGTCGCCTGCGCGAGGGAGAAAAGGAAGCCGGAGCACGCGCCATTGAGGTCGAACGCGGCAGCGTTCCGCGCACCGATCTCCGTCGCGACCAGAGGAGCGTTCGCCGGGAGCTGACGGCCGGACGAGCATGTGGCGACTATGACGACGTCGACTTGTTGAGGGTCGACGTCGGCAGCGGTAAGCACTTCCCTGCCGGCAGTCGTGGCCAGGGAGACAACCGAGTCCTCGTCGCTTGCAATGCGCCGGCTCTGTATCCCGGTGCGCGCAACTATCCAGTCCTCTGTTACTCCGAATCGCTCCGCGAGCTCGGCGTTCTCCAGTCTCGTGGAGGGAAGCGCCGCTCCGACGGCGGTCAATGCAGCGCCCATCAGCTGCTCCAGATCCAGAAGAGGGCTTCGCCCTCGCGGACGGGCTGTCCTGCCAGCGCCAGCGTCCCCATCATCCAGCCGCGAAAGGGCGACTTAACGTGCGTACTTTCGCTCCCCTGGTGCACCTCGGCAAGAACCTGCCCTGGTTCCACCCATTCGCCCTCGGTGGTGAAGACCTCCGGGGGCAGCGGTACAAACCGGCCCGCACAGGGCGCAACCACGAGCCGCTCAGAGATCGACGTCACTTCAGACGCTGCAAAAGTGTCGGTGACAGCTGTCATTGCCTCAGGCACTTGCAGCCTCCTTCTTCTCGTCCAGGGTGATATCGCGGTCGGACCCACCATCCACCGCACGCGTTTCAAGCTCGTTAAAGGTTTTCTTGGCGAGGCCGGCCGCCACTTGTCCGGGCCCAAGGTCGCGGTACTCACGCACACCTTGCTGCCACACGTATTGGAGGGACTCCCGGAAGCGGACCCGCGCCAACATCTGTTCAACAAGGTGGCTGCGGATCTCATCGGGCTTGTCGTGAGGACGCGCCGTCACATTCGAAATCACAGGGATCTCGGGAGTCCGTATGTCGATTGACTCGAGAACTTCCGTGAGGGCCGGCACTGCGGGTTCCAGCCCAGGGGTGTGGAAGGGCCCGCTCACTTCGAGAAGCACGGCTCGACCGCCCTGACCACGCACCAGGGCCGCAGCCTCCGCCAATGCGTCTTCATTACCGGATAGCACCACCTGACCGGGCGCGTTGTCGTTTGCAAGCACAACTCCGGCGCGGTCGGCGATGTCCTGCGCGGCATCAAAGGCCAGCCCGAGCACGGCAACCATTCCACCCGGCGTAACCCGCGCTGCGTCGTTCATGGCCTCGCCCCGCACAGATACCGCCTCGAGGCCGTCCTCGAACGACATCGCGCCTCCGGCAACCAGGGCGGTGTATTCGCCGAGGCTGTGGCCCGCGAGCCAGTCGAACTTCTCGCCTTCGGCTTCGGCGGCGCGCCACGCAAGCACACCGGCCGTGAAGATGGCCGGCTGAGCCAGTGACGTCGGCAGAGTCGATTTCGCGCGGCGTGATGAAATGCCGACTTTCTGGCGCAGGTCGTAGCCGAGGATTTCGTTGGCCGTCTCGACGAGTGGATCCGACTCGGGAAGCGCCTCGAACGCCATCTTGGCCGGAATGCCCTGTCCGGGGAAAAGCCCAACCCTCATTAAGACCTCGTCCCCTTGTTCCTGCGGCCGAGGCCGTATGCCACGATGCCGGCGACACCGAGCGCACCCGCGACCGAACCGACGACAATGCCTCTCGTCAGCCAGGCGGGATGGTCCTCCTCGGCAATCACCGGGAGGGCGGGAGTGCCTCGAAGTGCCGATAGAAGTTCGGCGCCAAAACCGGGGCGCGGCCCCATGGACCTGAGCGCCTCGGCGACAACGCCGTCGATGACGTCGTTCACAGCAAGTCCTTCCCCTCGAACGCGTGGCGGAGTTTCGATCGTGCTCGGTGGAGCAAGATGCGAACCGCCCCGCGGCTCTTGTTAGTTACTTTCGCGATCTCTTCCGTTGAGAGGTCCTCCGCGTACTTGAGCGTGATCACCTCGCGCTGGGCGGCCGGAAGCTCGGCCACCTTCTGCCACACGAAGTCACGCTCCTCCAACTCAATCGCCTGCGATGCCGGCGACGGTCCCGGATCTTCCTCCTCCGGGAGCTCCTCGATGGCTACCGAGCGACCCCTCCGCTCACGCCACGAGACCAACACGTTGTGAGCAATGCGGAAGATCCACGATTTATAGGTACCGTCACCCCGGTAAGTGGCAGCCGATGACAGAGCCTTGAAGAACACATGCGCCGTAAGGTCTTCGGCCACCATCTCGCTCGGAGTCTGCGACCGAAGGAATCGGTACACAGGGTTGAGGTACCGGCGGTAAAGCTCTGCAAATGCCTCGAAGTCCTCGGCCGCAAGGGCGGCGAGATCTTCGTCCGATACGTCAATAAGTGTGCTGTTGCGGGCAGCACTCAAATACATGTCGGTACGTGACCTCCCAGGCCTATGAATTGTGTTTCTTTCGAACCCGCGTTTGGTTGGTTCAGACCCGCGTAGCAACGGATTTGTTACCCGATCCGGCGATTTATTTTCATGGTTTCTCCGCACTCCGGCGTATCTCGCGGAAAAAAGAAGCAGGTCTCCGAACGGGCGGTCGGACAAATAACTCAACTCTCGGAACGCGTAGTCAATTGCCACCGAACGGCCGGTGCCAGCGATTTCCAGGCCGGGGAACGCTCCACGTTGCCCCGGCAATCGCCGGGGGGACGCCCCACGTTGCCCCGGCAATCGGACGTGGGAACATCTCTCCTATGCAGCCCACTGTGGCACCCGACCGCACTGAGGAGATAGAGGGCAAAGAAGTCGCCGAGCCGGATCGCCCGTGGCTCGTGATCGTTTGGAACGACCCCATCAACCTCATGAGCTACGTGACCTGGGTGTTCCAAAAGCTCTTCGGGTACTCACGACAGAAAGCGACAAAACTGATGCTTGATGTGCACTACAAGGGGAAGGCCGTTGTTTCCAGCGGGACTCGCGAAAAAGCGGAATTCGACTGCTTCCGGCTGCATGCTCACGGCCTGTGGGCAACGCTCTCGAAGAGCGACTGATGCCTGAGGTCAAAGCCCGCGGAGGTGGGGCGGTTGAGGTGCGCCTGGATGGCGAGGAGGCCGCCCTGATGCGAAGCCTCATCGACGAAATCGGTAGCTTGTTCGAGGCCGACGTACCGCGGAGCGACCCCGTTGTGGAGCGCCTATTCCCGGACGCATACGAGTCGCGCAAAGAGGCCCGTGCGTACCGGGAGCTCGTGGGTGAGGATCTGCGCGCCGGTAAGAAAGAGGCCCTGAAAACCGTCGAAACCAAGCTGGGCGGGACGGGCGGGGCCACCATGTCCCTGGACCCGGGTGAGCTGGATGCCTGGCTCACGGTCCTGACGGACCTCCGGCTCGCCATCGGAACGCGACTGAACGTGACCCAGGAAACTATGGACGAGGAACCCGATCCCGGGGACCCGAATGGGGCAGCAAAGACGGTCCTTCACTGGCTCGGGTGGCTTCAGGAGATGACCCTTTCCGAACTATCGCTGGAGAACGAATGAAGCTGACCGCGGGGATGAACGCCCCGGATTTCGAGATGCGCGACGCAGACGGCCGAACCTGGAGCCTCAAGGAACTCCGGGGGCAGAAGGTGGTGCTCTATTTCTATCCCGCGGACGACACACCCGGATGTACGGCCGAGGCGTGCGACTTCCGGGACTCGAAGAGCGAGTTCGAGGACGCCGGATACCAGGTGCTGGGTGTCAGCCCGCAGGAAGCGGACTCCCACACGGCGTTCGCATCGAAGTTCAACCTGAACTTCCCCCTCCTCATCGACCCGGACATGAAGGTTGCCCAAGCGTACGGCGCGCTGCGCGAAGAGCCGGGTGACTACAAGGGCATCCCGCTGCACATCCTCCGCTCGACATTCATCATCGACGAGAACGGAAAGATCACCGAGGCCCTGTACGGAGTGAACGGGCGCGGCCACGTCGCGGATGTGCGCAAACTCGTGAACGTCTGATCCGGCGCGCCGCGGTTTCTGAAATGGCAATTAGGCACGATATTTCGTGGTTGATTGCCATCTCAGGCGCCGGCGCTACAGATTGGCGCGCAGGTAGGCCACGTCCTCCGCTATACCAGGCCACGGCGTCTCGCAGATAACGGCCGGCGCGCCGGATGCTCGCACCATGTGGAGCAGCATCTCCGTATCGATCTTGCCGTCGCTGAAGTTTTCGTGGCGATCGGCGCCGGTGCCGGGAGCATCCCGTGAGTCGTTGCAGTGCAGTAGGTCGATCTTGCCCACGATCTTCAGCACTCGCTCGACCACGTCGGACAGGTCCTCCCCCGCTGCATGCGCATGACATGTATCGAAGCAGAACCCAACATCGAAATCGGCAAGGTGCTCCCAAAGCTGCTCGAGCACGCTCACATGGCGGGCCATCGCATTGTCGCCGCCGGCCGTGTTCTCGATGAAGATAGGGACCGGGCTCTGGATCTCCTCGAACACCTTGCGCCAGCGGATGAACCCCCGCTCGATTCCGTCCTCGGCGTGTCCCGCATGGACGATCACTGCAGCGGCATCGATCTCGGCCGCGCGCTCGATCGTGTTCGAGAGGATCTTCCGGGACGGGATCCTTACGCGGTTGTTGGGCGACGCCACGTTGATCAGATACGGCGCGTGCACGTAAACGGGAAGTGGCGACGCCTTTAGCTCCTCGGCGTCCTGCCGGGGCGGAGGCTTCTTCCACGATTGCGGAGGGCCGACGAACAGCTGGATGCAGTCGGCCTCGAGTTCCTTCGCCTCCGCGAGAGGATCAACATCTGGGACGTGCGCTCCGATCATCATGCCGCGACGGTACCGCCTCGTCGGCCGGTCGCGCGCCGCGGCACTAGCCGCCGGGACCAGTTGCGAGCCCGGCGATCTCTTCCGGACTCAGGCCGTACTGGTAAATTCGGAAGTCGTCGATGGTGCCGTTCAGGAATGGGTCCGCTTCGTCCTGCGATCTGCCGATCCAGTTGTTTGGGGTGTTGCCCAGCTGCGCGGGATAAAGTCCCAGATTCGTCACCTCGCCGACAAAGGGGCTGCCGAGGCAATGCGGGCACACCTTCGATCGACGGAACAAGATCTACGTGCAGCTATGTTCTTGAACGGGGGTTTGAGTGAGGGGGATGAGTAGGGCGAACAAACGAAGTGGCGGCGGGGCGTCAAACGTACCGGCGCGCACCGGTTCCTGAACGTGAAGATCGTGACGCTGGAGACCATAGTCGTCGGCACCCCGTGGAGGGAGCTGACGTTCATCGAGCTCGTTACCGACGACGGCCTGCGCGGCGTCGCGGAAGCGCGGATGCTGAACAAGACCGATACGTTGCTGTCCTGCCTCGAGGAGATCGGCGACCGATACGTCCTGGGCATGGATCCTTTCGACGTCGAACGACTGGCGTGGCGTGTGCAGTGGGAGGAGTACGGACGCGTGGGCGAGGTGACGGCCACCGCCCTCGCGATGTTCGACGTCGCGTGTCATGACCTCATTGGACAGGCTGTGGAGCAGCCGGTTTGGCGCCTGCTCGGGGGGAAGATGCGCGAGCGCGTGCCCGCGTACGCGAATGGCTGGTATCAGGGAGGGCGCGACCCAGAGGCCGTTGCGGCCGCAGCGAAGCGGGTCGTCGATCGCGGATACCGGGCCATGAAGATCGACCCTTTTGGTGCCGCATCTCAGGAACTCGACACAGGCGGTCTCCGAGCGGCAACAGACATCCTCGGCGCGGTCCGTCAGGCGGTCGGGACGGGTGTCGGTTTAATGGTCGAGATGCACGGCCGGTTTTCGCCCTCCGTGGCGGCCAGGGTAGCTGCTGCAGTTGAGCGATTCGATCCGGAGTGGATAGAGGAACCGGTGCCTCCCTACAACCCCGCGGGACTTCGGCGAATAAGAGAGCACACGAACCTTCCACTCGCAGTTGGTGAACGAGTGCACGTTGTCGCCGAGTTCCGGGAGCTGTTCGAAGGTGGTCTGGTCGACGTCGTTCAGGCCGATTTGACCCACCTGGGGGGGTTCACCGGAATACGGAAGCTCGCCGGCTGGGCGCAGGCCTACGATCTCCTTCTGGCGCCCCACAACGTATGTGGGCCGGTGGGAACCGCCGCCAATGTGCACTTTGCAATTGCGGCAGGTAACTACAAGGTCTTGGAGCACTTCAACGACTTCGCCGATCCGTGGGTGGCCGACCTCGTTGACAACGCCCCCCTTGTTGATGCGTCCGACGGAGCATTCGGGGTGCCGACCGCTCCCGGACTGGGCGTTGCTCTGGACCATGCCGCCTGTGCGAGACATCCTCGAACAGAGGCCCATTTCAATCTTGTCGAGCCCGGTTGGGAGCGACGGGACAGGGTCGATCCCGACATCACATAACGAACTGAATCTTCAGCGTTCCGGGAGCCCCCTTCTGCAGCAGCCGAAAAGCCTGCTCGTGTTCCTCCAGCGGAAGTTCGTGTGTGACCGTCGCCTCCGCGGGCAGCAAACCGCTGGACGCGACGTCGACCATCCACGACCACGCGGCCCGGGAAGCCCCGAAGATGCCCTGCACACGGAGATGCTTCAGGACGATGTCATCCGGTGAAACAGTTGCGATGGGATCTCCCGAGATCCCTTCGTACAGAAGGTCCCCCCCTCGACGGGCCAGCTTGAGTGCAGCGGCCGCCGCATGCGGACTGTCGGCAGTCACGACAACGAGGTCAAACTGGGACTCCAGTCCGGATTTCATTTCGTCGGAGGTGACCAATTCGACGGCCCCACCGAAGATCTCCCGCGCCGCGTCGAGCCGATCGCTGCGGCGATCAACAGCGAGGAGTCTCGACGGCGAACTCAGCCGCAGGAGATGGAGCGCAAGGATGCCCAACGTGCCTGCACCCACCACCGCACACGAGGCGGCCGGCCTGACGCCGACTTCGAGGAGGCCCTGAGCAACACATGCTGCGGGCTCGATGAGTGCGCCCACGCCCAGCGGAACCGAGTCGGGCAGCACATGCAGGTATCTGCGGTCGACTTTTGTGTACTCGGCGAACGCGCCCGGAAGCGTGAATCCGGCCTCCTGGTAGTCGGAGAGGCAAAGATTGGTCCTGCCTTCGGCGCAGCGCCGGCATCGAAAGCACGGACGGAAGTTCTCGCCAACGACTCGGGTGCCGGGCGAAAGGTCCGACACCTGATCTCCGGTGGCCGCCACCTCTCCAACCCACTCGTGTCCGGGGATTACCGGATAGTTAATGAAGTCTGCCGGGCGAGTGCCGTTCAAGATCTCGACGTCGGATCCGCAGATGCCGGCCTGAAGCACTCGAATCAGAACATCGGAGCCGGCCGCCTCCGGCACGGGCACGTCATCAAGTTGCGCCGAGCCCGGTTTCTCGATTACCAGTGCCTTCATCCTCCAGCGCTTCCGCTCATATGGCTTGTGGAATCCAAACTCGCATTGGACCGGCCCCCCGGTGTCCCCACAGGTGGTACGGAACGAGCTCGTTCGTGAAATTCGATCCATCGCCCATTGAATGGATGTCTCCATAGAGCGGCGCGCCGTCCGGCAAGGGTCGATTCCGCATCTCCGCTGTGAGCAAGACTGCTCCACCAAGGTCATCGGCGCGCCGCCCGTCCTCGATCGCCGCACCCGTATTCAGCATCGCGTCACGGATGTCGGTGCTCTCCGGGAGGTCCACGGACTCGAGGCAATAGAGGAGCGGTCCTCTTCGCACGGCCGTGCAGCCCCTCACCGCATCGATCCGTGGATTGGGCGCGACTGTGGCCGGACTCAGTGGCATTCCGAGTTGGAGGCGATCTCCAACCGCCCATTGCCGCTCCACGGTGGCGTACCCCGTACCACCCAAACCGGCGTTGACGACTTCTCCGTTGACCCGAACCTCGTGGCTCTCCGACCAATTCGGGATCCTCAGCGCGATCGCACGGAGCTGCTCCGGCGCCTCGCGGACAACGACCTCAACCGAGCCGTCCCATGGGTACTCGGTCACAACGTCGACGGCGAGACCCGCGATCCCGGCGCGTACACTCATTGATCCGAACTGGTGGATCTGCAGCCCGGCTTCGGTTTCCGTCGCGAAGTAATGGGTCAAGGAGGCCAGTAGCCGCATGATGTTTGGAGGACAGCACGCGACGTAGTACCAGGGTTGTCGATCGTGCCCGCGTCGCACTTGAAGTGGGTTCACGTAGAAGAAATGTGATCCATCCAGGGCCACCCCAGGAAGAAAAGCGTTGAACAGCGTCCGTTCGATCAAGTCTGCGTATCTACTCTCGCCTGTCTCCAGGAGCAACCTCCAGTTCAGGTGCACGCTGGCGATCGCGGCGCAGGTCTCCGTGTATGCACGGTCGGGTGGCAGCTCGTATGGATCTCCGAACGCCTCATCTCTGTGACGAGAGCCGACCCCGCCGGTGAGATACATCTTTCGAGAAGTCATGTCGGCCCACTGACGGAGCACCGACTCGAACAAGGCATCCTCGCCGGTTTCGATGTGAACGTCTGTCACCCCCGCCAGAAGATAGAGCGCGCGGACGGCGTGTCCGGCGACCTCTCTCGCATCCCGAACCGGGACATGATCTTGCATGTAGGGCGACCCGAACGCGCCGGGGCCCAGCCGCCCGTGGCCTCTTCGGTTCAGTAGTTCAACGGCAAGATCGAGGTACCGAGACTCGTGTGTCTCGCGGAAAAGCTCCACGAGTGCGGTCTCGATCTCGGGATGACCGGGAAGCCCTTCCTCCTTACGCACGAGAAACCGGTCACACAGATGGTCGGCGAACTTCCTCGCGACAACAAGTAGCCGATCGTCCCCCACTGCGCGCCTCCACGCAACGGCAGCCTGGGTCAGGTGCCCGGCGCAATAGAGCTCATGACCCTCGGTGAAATCCGTGTAGCGATCACGATCGGTCGTTTGAAAGTGCGAGTTCAGATAGCCATCTGCTTGCTGGGCGCGCTCGACCAATGAGATTGCCTGGTCCGCTTCCTCCAGCAGCCGCTTGTCGTGGGAGCGTCCGAATTCCCACCCGACGGCCTCGAGCCACTTGTATATGTCGGAGTCCATGAAAACCGGACCTCTGAAATGATCGGCCGACGTTGGAAGCCCGGCCGCGAGCCGCATGTTGTCCAGGTTTCCCGCCCGTTCGAGCATCTCCGCTCCGTGCGGAATCGTTGTCGACCCATTGACCTGCTGGCGGTGCCACCACAGGCCGTCGATGAATGTGATGGATTCCATAGGTAATGGACGAAGTGTCAGTCGTTCCCGCCCGGCCTCCGATGCCGCGACTGGGCCGGAGGATCCAACGACCTGATCTGCTTCCTGGCCTTCTGTCACTACGCCCTCATAGGCACGCCGCCTCGACCGTTCGGGTGCAATCTATTATCGGGCATTGCCGCGGCGCACACCGTAGCAATACCTGATCCCGTGCCGGCCAGGTAACTCTCCATTCGGCTCACTGTCCGAGATGGCGATGGACCACCACCCCTCGGGGGTCAGTTGCCATGTCACGATCGGCGGTTCGGCTCACTGTCCGAGATGGCGATGGACCACCACCCCTTGGGGGTCAATTGCCATGTCACGATCGGGCGGCGCCTCCGGCGAGGGCGGGACGGAATCCGGGCGGACACCGGGGCGAGGAACCACGAGAATCCGGCGGCCTTGCGCAATGTGTTCGGTTTGGGCATCATTCCTCGCACATGAAACTTCTGAGGGACATCGCGATCAGTCACCTCGTCACCGTCGGACCCGCCAGCACCCTTCGGCGCGCCGCCACGGTGATGACGGACAGGGGCGTCGGCTGCGCTGTGGTAATCGGCGACGAGAAGGTAGCCGGCATCATCACGGAGCGCGACGTATTGCACGCCGTCGCAGGCGGCGACGATGTGGACAACCGGACCGTGAAGGACGTCATGACGCCCGATGTAGTAAGCGGCGCGCCCGGATGGGATGTCATCCGGGCCGTGAGGACGATGACCGAGGGCGGCTTCCGTCACCTTTTGGTCATGGAGATGGATGACCCGGTGGGCATAGTGTCATTGCGCGACCTCATGGACACTATGGTCGAACTCGTTCAGGAGGAAGTTCCAGCCTCCGACTGAAGCACGAGATTCTCTAGCGCCGTTCGCTGAAGCCATCGCAGCCGCCTTCGGAGAAACACGGCCAGAATCCGGCCTGAGATCCCGCTCGGCATCTGGGCATTGAGGGTATGCGTGATCATCGCACCGCCCTCGATGGGTTTGACTTCGTACCGGATTCCCATTCGGATGCCGACGATGACGTCTTGCTCGATGTATGAACCTCCAACATCGACGGCGGTCGCATGTCCGTCGACGTGGAAACCCAACATGTGAGCTTTTCCCCGCGCCACGTCCCCAGACGTCATCGCCGAAGGACCATCTATGGATTTGATCTCCGGCTGCCAGGCGGGCCACTTCGTGGCATCGGCCACCAGTCCCAGGATCCTCTCCGGCTCGCACGCCGCTAAGCGGCTTCCGCTCAGTTCAAATGTTGTGTTCACCCAGAGAGTCTATGAACGTTTCGTGGCGAAATTCGGTGACGGCACGAGCTGATCGAGGGCGAGATAACCTCCGTTGGTGAGTAAAGCAAGACTCGGAATCGCCGCGGGAAGCTCGCTGGGCGCGGAGGCCGCGGCGCACGTTGCACACGCCGGAGGCAACGCGGTCGACGCATGTCTCGCCTCTGCGGTGATGGCATGGGTGGCGGAGCCGTGCATGGCGTCTCTGGCGGGAGGGGGCTTCGTCGCAGTTCGTGATCCCGACGGAAACGTCGACGTTTTCGACGGGAACAGTGCGATGCCCAATACCGTACCCAAGGAGCCGGGGCAGGGCATCGAGATGATCTTCGCTCCGGACTACTCCGATGGGCTAAAGACCGGAATCGGTCCCGGTTCCGTTGCCGTTCCCGGCATCCTCGGGGCGATCTACGAGGCCTGGCGCAAGCACGGAAGCATCGAGTGGGAAGCGCTTTTCGACGATGCAATCCGAGTGGCGCGCGCCGGCATCGCCTTTCCCCGTACCTCGGCGTACTACGTCACCGCAACTTGGCACGAGATCTGGGCGGGTTTCGATCGGGCGCGCCGGTTGTTCGCGCCGGGAGGGACGCTTCTGAGGGAAGGACAGCCTCTCGTCCAGGGAGAGCTTGCGGACACCCTGGAGATGGTTGCGCGCCACGGGCCGGCCATCTTTTATTCCGGGGCTCTGGCGGAGTCCATCACCGAGACCCTTCACAACGAGGGCGGGTTTCTAACTGTCGAAGATCTCAGCAACTACGAGGTACAGATCAGAGAGCCGATAGTGGCGGAGGCGTTTGGATGGCTGGTGCAATCGAATCCTCCACCCGCCGTGGGAGGGGCGGTCCTGACTCATAGCCTCGCCCTGGTGGCACAGACCGATCTCTCAGATCCGGTCGCGCGGCTGAGCGCCATCGTCGAGGCCGAGCGCGCCGCCACCGGGTATCGCTCCGAGCGCTACGTCGACCCGGGCGACGTCGCGGGCGCGTTGAAGGAGGCACTGGACAGACTTCAGCACGCGGGGGAATCGGGTTCGACAACTCACGCTTCTTCGGCCGGCTCCGATGGATACGTGTGTTCACTCACCGAATCCAGCGGGTATTGCTCCGGGGTCATCGTCGGCGGCGTCCTGTTGAACAACACCCTCGGAGAAGAGGAGCTCAATCCACGGGGCCTGCACCGGCTTCCCCCGGGTTCGAGATGCCACTCGAACATGGCTCCCACCATCGCTACCGGTGACGGCCGCATTGTTGGAATTGGTTCCCCCGGCGCAGGGCGGATATGCGGCGCCATAGCCCAGGCGCTGGTGCGCCTGGCTGTAGACGGGGATTCACTGGCCGACGCAGTGGCAGCGCCGCGGGCCCACCTCGAGA
This sequence comes from Actinomycetota bacterium, assembly GCA_035641235.1. GTDB lineage: Bacteria > Actinomycetota > CADDZG01 > CADDZG01 > WHSQ01 > DASQUP01. The sequence goes on along the minus strand of DASQUP010000125.1, from coordinate 3,859 downwards.
CCCGCGCGGGCCTCGAGAGGCTCTGCTATGAGCCGGGTTTGCCCGGAGACAAGCTCGGCTACACGACGCGGCCCTACGACGAGCCACACATGTTCTTCGGCGGTGTTCAGGTGGCATCCGTAGACGACAACGGGACGGTCGACGCCGCTCATGATCCTCGCCGCTCGGGAGCAAGCGCCCTAGTCTGAACCCCCGGACCAGCCGAACTGTTGCCGTGCCTTCCATCTGTCGGAGGTGACAGCAGACAGGTTCGCCCTAGATGGCGAAGCGGACGTGCAGAACGTCGCCCTCGGCGACCGCGTAGTCCTTTCCTTCCACGCGCAACAGGCCGGCTGCCTTCGCCGCGTCCCATGAACCGGCGCCAACCAGATCCTCGTACGAGACGACTTCGGCGCGAATGAAGCCGCGCTCCAGATCTGAGTGGATTACCCCGGCGGCCTCGGGGGCCTTGGCGCCGCGCCGCACCTCCCATGCCCTTGTTTCGTCTTCACCCGTAGTGAGGAATGTAAGGAGGTCGAGTGCCCGGTAGCAGGCCGCGATCACACGATCGATTCCGGGATCCGCGACCCCGAAGCCGGCGAGTAGTTCGGCCGCGTCGTCGGCATCCATACCGGCCACCTCCGCCTCGAGCGCAGCGCTGATCGCCAGCACCTCCTCCGGCAATCCGTCGGGAAGTCCCTCTCCCTCTCCGACGTTTGCCACCACGATCCAGGGCTTCATGGTCAAAGGTCCATAACCGCGCAGCAACTTTCGCTCCGCATCGTCGAAATCGCCCGCGCGCAGAAGTTGCTCCCCGTCGAGCAGGGTGTGGGCGCGCTCCAAGACATCGACTTCAGCCTTTGCCTCTGGTGTTCCACGAGCTCGTTTGCGTGCCTTGTCCACGCCGCTTTCGACGTTTGTGAGGTCGGCCAGGATCAACTCGGCCTCGAGCGACGACAGCTCGGAGCGAGGATCCGCATCCTCGCCAAAGCCACGCACGACGAGGCAGAGGGCATCAGTGGTTCGGAACTCGGCAATACCCTGGGCGGTCAGACCACCCGGCACGTCGACGAAACGCACCTTCGAGTGCACGATCTTGGCGGACCTCTCCATCTCCGCAAGCACGCCGAGACGGTCGTCCGGGACGTCCACCACAGCTTGATTCGAGCGCCCGCCGACCGAGCCGGTTCGGGTGAGTGCGGTGAAGAGCGTCGACTTTCCCGAGTAAGGCAAGCCGACGATGCCGATGTCTTTCATCGCGCCAGAGGGTAGCGTGCCCTCCGATGGATACGGGATTGAGCGCCAAGGGAGTCCTGGTCACCGGCGGCGCCGGGGGCATCGGCACCGCGGTCGTGCGCGCCTTCGCCGCTGAGGGTGCCCGCGTTGCGGTGCACTACCGGACGAGCAAACGGCGCGCCGAACAACTGGCGGAGGAGATCGGCGGAATCGCAGTCCACGCCGACCTGACGATCGAGGAGGAGGCCGACGGGCTCTTCGATTCAGTCATTGCCGGCCTTGGACGGTTGGACGTGCTCGTGGCAAACGCCGGAGTGTGGCCGAAGGCGCCCGAGCCCGTATGGGAGATGTCCTTCGAACGCTGGCGCGCCACGATCGCAGCGAACCTCGACTCGGTGTTCCTGAGCTGCAGGGGATTCCTTCGACACGTGCGGGAAACCGGGGTCGGGAACATTGTGATCGTTGGATCGACGGCGGCGTTGTTCGGGGAGGCCGATCACTCCGATTACTCGGCGGCCAAAGCGGCGACCAGCTATGGCCTGCTCAGGAGCCTAAAGAACGAGATCGTGCGGATCGCACCCGCGGGCCGGGTCAACGTCGTCTGCCCCGGATGGACGGCTACCGAGATGACGCGCGAGGCCCTTCAAGATGAAGAGTTCGTTGGTCGTATCACGAGGACGATGCCGCTCCGCAAGCTTGGAACAGCCGACGACGTCGCGCGCACGATCGTGGCCCATGCCTCGGACCGGATCTCGGGTCACGTGACCGGGCAAATCGTCACGGTGGCAGGAGGCATGGAAGGCCGCGTCCTCCACGACTAACCGGAACTGTCTGCCGTCTGTCACGCTATCCGTGACCCCTTGCAGACAGTTGGCGCACGACATCTGTGAAGACCTCCTTGAGGTCCTCGATCTCCATTCGATCCTCCGTGCCGGCTGCGATCCTCACGAATGGACCGAGTCCGATCTCCGTCGCCGTCCTGTACACACGGGTCACGTTGAGCCCGAAGCTCGCCCCGGTGACGAGGTTCACGTTGTGCCGTCGCGCACTCTGGATCAGTCCGGAGACCAGCCGGCCCTGCGCCACCGGCGAAGGATCCTCGTGAAGTAGGTCCAACGCGAAGAACCCTCCGTAGAAGCCCAGGCGCCGGGCGGCCGCATGGCACTCGTGCGACGGGAGCCCCGGATAAACAACCCGGACCGGCGCCCGATATCTCTCGGCGCTTTGGGCAATGTGTTGTGACAACAGCCCGGCATTTCTTTCGATTCGGCGGAGCCTGCGAGTCAAGAGTGCGCGGTTCGGTTGCGGGACCGCCGCCACGCATACATCGGCGACATTCGTTCCAAGGTGCTCCCTGAGACGGTCGAGTTCATCTGTCTCAGGCCCGGGCGCCACAACCATTCCTGCAGCCACTCGGTCAAAACCAAACTGCGCGTATTTTGTGAGGCTCTCGAACATCAGAACGCGTACGTGCCTGTTCCAGGCTGCGACAGGGAACGGCTGGCTGAAGACCGGCGCGCAGGTGTTGTCGACAACAACATAGATGTCGCTGCGTGACGACTCGGCGAGATCCAGCAGCAGGCGCCTCGAATCGGGTACGGCCAGTCCCTTGGAGTTGCACATCGAGTCCCAGAACACGGCGGCCGGTTCCAGGCGCCGGCAGGCTGTTTTGATTTCGGCGGTATCGTCGTCCTCGACCCAATGGATCCGTGGGCCGAGCGGACTCTCGACGAGAAGCCCTCGGCATTCGTGATACATGCCTCGTGTCGCGATAACAGGCTTCTTCTTGTCGAGCACCGAACAGAGAAAGTGGAGGATCGTGGTGAATGCCGCCATCCCACACGCCGTCGCCAGGGCCCGCACTCCGAGGCCGGTGGGGGCATCGACGTACTCCCGCAGGTAGTTCTGCTCGAAGGACTGCGCTCCCGGATGACGATCGCGTTTGTAGTCGTCGTGGTGCTCGGTAATTACTCCTGCATGGCGTCCGGCGGTTGGATAACCGGCCCCGTCGAACGCCGGCGACTGCCAGTCCGAACCAGCAATCAGCGCGGACGAGATACCTTGCTGAAGCCGCAGTAGATCCGCATACTCGTTCTTCACCGCCCTTAGACGTTCGACGCCCCCAACTCCACGGAGGATGTCGTGAAGACAGGTCCCAAGTACCTGCTCGTAGTCCCTGAAGGTGTTCTCGGCCGACCGCAACTGCGCGAGTTCGGTCCGTAAGGTGCGAGGCCGAAAGCCGCTTTGAGTCCGTTCAATCTCGAGGCGTGCCGTGCGCAGCCGTTGGAGCTGACTCCCCGCGAGATACTGCAGCTCGTCGATGTCGTCGGCGAGATCGGCCAGCGCTCTTTCATCGAGATCGTCGCCCAGACGCAACGGCCGTGCCATGCCCTTTTGACGCCCGCCGAGCTCCGGTAGTTCGGCGGGCTTGGACATCTAGCGGCGGAAGCCGAACCGTTCGCGCTCATTCATCGGATTCCGTAGGTGAGCGCGAACAGTTCGCTCAAAGCTACAGGATGCGCGCTCCCAGGGCGCTCGCAACAAGCTCCACCGCAAGCATCCCGGTGGCGTTGGCGTGATCGAGTATCGGATTCACCTCCACGATCTCCAAGGACGAGACGACTCCGGACTCGGCGACCAGCTC